>DATFQI010000132.1:0-3663 GCA_035264365.1 Solirubrobacteraceae bacterium | reverse complement strand
CCACGGCGGCAACCGGCTGGGCGCGAACTCGCTGCTCGACACGCTGATCTTCGGCCGCCGCTCGGGCGAGCACGCCGCCCAGCGCGCCGCCGGCATGATGATGCCGGCCGCCTCCGAGGCGACGCTCGCGGACGAGCGGCGGATGATCGCCGGGATCATGGGCCGCTCCGGCGGCGGCCGTCGGATCTCGGAGATCAAGGACGAGCTCGGCACGATGATGAACGAGAAGTGCGCCGTCTTCCGCACCCACGAGGGGCTCAACGAGGCGTACGCGACCATCCGCCGGCTCAAGGAGGAGGCCTCCGTCGCCGCGATCGACGACCGCGGGACCGTCTTCAACCAGGACGTGCTCGGCGCGATCGAGCTCGGCTACATGCTCGACGTCGCCGAGTGCATCGTGGTCGGCGCGATCGAGCGCAAGGAGTCGCGCGGCGCGCAGTTCCGGCTCGACTTCCCCGAGCGCAACGACGACGAGTGGCTGAAGCACATCAACCTCTCCGTCAACGGCGGCGACGCCCCGAAGATCTCGTACTCGCCCGTGACCATGACCCAGTGGGAGCCGCAGGAGCGCACGTACTGATGGCCGATTACACGCTGAGACTCCGCCGCTACTCGCCCGAGACCGGCGACGGCCCCTACTGGGAGGACTTCGACGTCGAGCTCGACGGGCACCGGTCGGTCCTGGACGGGATCCTGCAGGTGCGCGATCGCACCGACTCCTCGATCGGCATCCGCTGCTCGTGCCGCGCGGCGATCTGCGGCTCCTGCGGCGTGCGCATCAACGGCAAGCCGGACCTCGCCTGCCACACGCACCTCGACCGCGCGGCGGAGAACGCGATCGACGGCGTGATCACGGTCGAGCCGATGGGCAACATGCCGGTGCTCAAGGACCTGATCGTCGACATGGACGCGGTCCACTGGAAGAAGATCCAGCGCGTCACGCCGTGGCTGCTGCCCGACGGGCCCGATCCGGAGCGCGAGCACATCGTCCCGCCCGAGTCGATGATCGACGTCACGCAGACGATGGCCTGCATCCAGTGCGGCGCCTGCGTCTCGGACTGCCTCTCGATGGAGGTCGACCCGCTGTTCATCGGCCCGGCCGCGCTCGCCAAGGCCTACCGCTTCGTCGGCGACCCGCGCGACGGGCGCCACAGCGAGCGCCTGAAGGACCTCGCCGAGGACCCGCACGGCATCTACGACTGCACCCACTGCTTCAACTGCATCGAGGCGTGCCCGAAGGGCGTGGCCCCGATGAGCCAGATCATGCGCCTGCGCCGCATCGCGGGCTCCGATCACGAGATCGACGACCGCAACAACGGCCACCGGCACGAGAAGGCGTTCGTCAGCAACATCGAGAAGAACGGCCTGCTGCACGAGGCCGACCTGCTGCCCGACTCCTACGGCGGCAAGTTCCACCCGCGCGCCGTGCCCGAGCTGCTGAGCTCGCTGCCCGTGATCCTGCGGGCCCTGCAGCGCGGCAAGGTGACCCCCAAGAAGGCGCTCCTGCACGAGCACAAGGCGCCGAAGGAGGTCAAGCGGATCTTCGAGCACGTCCACGACAAGGAGGAGCGCTACGAGCTCAACCTGTACGTCGTGGGCTACGAGGACGACATCGAGGACGACGCCGGCGGGCAGGAGCACGCCAGCGCCGCGGGCAGCCACACGCCCGAAGAGAGGAGCCCGAACAAGTGAAGGTCGCTTACTGGCCCGGCTGCGTGAGCCGCGGCTTCACGCCCGAGCTGCACGGCTCGATGGCCAAGGTCGCCCCGCTGCTGGACATCGAGCTCGTCCAGCTCGACCGCGCCTGCTGCACGGGCGCGGGCGTGATCGCCGAGCACAACCAGGAGCTGGCCGACACGCTCAACGCCCGCACGTTCGCGCTCGCGCAGCAGGAGATCGCGAACGGCGCCGACCTGATGATGAACATCTGCTCGACCTGCCAGGGCGCGCAGAGCGAGTGCCAGGAGCGCCTGGACGCGAACTCGGAGTACCGCGCGCACGTCAACGAGACGCTGAGCGCCGAAGGCCTGACCTACGAGAAGGGCATCTCGAACAAGCACTTCCTCTGGCTGATGGTCGAGGAGATCGGCCTCGACGCGATCAGGGCGAAGGTCCAGCGGCCGCTGACCGACCTGCGCGTCGGCCCGTTCTACGGCTGCTACATCGTGCGCCCCACCGACCGCCTCAAGATCGGCGAGGAGCACCCGCGCGACCGCTACCTGCACATGCTGATCGAGGCGCTCGGCGGCACGGTCGTCGACTACGCCGGCGCCTACAAGTGCTGCGGGTTCCCGATCATCACGATGAACAAGCAGGCGTCGCTCAAGCAGGCCGGCACGCACCTCGGCGACGCGGCCGACGCGGAGGCCGACTGCCTCGTGACGCCGTGCCCGCTGTGCCACCTCAACCTGGACCTCCAGCAGCCGCTCGCCGAGCAGGTCGTCGGGCGCCCGCTGAACATGCCGGTCCTGCACCTGCCGCAGCTCGTCGGCCTCGCCTTCGGCCTGGACCCGAAGGAGCTCGGCCTCAACAGGCACGTCGTCAAGCCCACGTCGGTGATCGATTGGTCGACCTCGGTGGTCGCGGGAGTCGGCGGCGCGGACGAGCGCCCCGGCAGCCGCGCGGCGTCCGGCGGCTGGTAGGCCCCACCGAGCGGCGCGTCGCGCGCTACGCCTGGCCGGCCGGCGTCGCCGGAGCCGGCCTGGCGTGGTACGCCGCGGACTCGCTGCGCCACCGCCGCGAGGGCGGGCGCGGCTACCGGCTGCACGGCGCCGAGGAGCTCGACCCGGCCGGCGACGGCTTCATGCGCGCCGCCGAGGCGCTCACCTCCGCGCCGATCTCGTGGGGCTCGGAGGTCGAGCTGCTGATCAACGGCGACCGGATCTTCCCGGCGATGCTGGAGACGATCGGCGACGCGGAGAAGACGATCTGCCTGACCACCTACGCGTGGTGGCGCGGCGAGATCGCCCACGAGATGGCGGACGCGCTGATCGAGCGCGCGCGGGCCGGCGTCGAGTGCAACGTGATCATCGACGCGATGGGCGGGATCCTGCTCGAGCGCGAGCTGCTCCGGCGCATGCTCGACGCGGGCGTGCGCGTGGTGCGCTTCCGCCCGCCCAAGCCGTACGCGATCAAGCGCCTGGAGAACCGCACGCACCGCAAGCTGCTGATCGCCGACGGCCGCGTCGGCATGACCGGCGGGGTCGGGATCGGCGAGGAGTGGACCGGCGACGCGCAGGACCCGGAGCACTGGCGCGACACGCACGTGCGCGTGCGCGGCCCCGTGGTGCGCGGGCTGCTCGGCGCGTTCGCCGACAACTGGCTCGAGGCCACCGGGGAGGTGCTGATCGGCGACGGCTACCTGCCGGAGCTGCCCGAGAAGGACGACGGCGGGCCGATGATGGTCGTGCGCTCCAGCGCCGGCGTCGGCGACAGCAACGCCGAGGCGCTCTACTACCTCGCGATCGCGGCGGCGCGGCGCACGCTGGACCTCACGGCGGCGTACTTCGTGCCGCGGCCCGCGTTCACCGAGGCGCTGTGCGAGGCGGCCTCGCGCGGCGTGCGCGTGCGTGTGCTGGTGCCGGGGCCGCACATCGACAAGAGCGTCGTGCGGCTGGCCGGCCGCGCCGCCTATGACGACCTGATCGACTGCGGCGTCGAGGT
>DATFQI010000131.1:0-2731 GCA_035264365.1 Solirubrobacteraceae bacterium | reverse complement strand
CCGACCGCGACCGACTCGCGTTCGCCGGTCCCCGCGTCGCGCGCCTCCTTGATGCGGGTGAGCAGGAACACGCCGTAGTCCGTGGACAGGCCGAACGCGACGCAGAACAGCAGCACGGGCTGCGTCGCCTCCAGCGCGCCTTGGGAGTCGTAGGCGAGCAGCCCCTCGAGGCGGCCGTCCTGGAAGATCAGCACGAGCAGCCCGAAGGCGGCGCTGACGGTCAGCAGGTTCATCACGAGCGCCTTCACGGGGAGCACGACCGAGCCCGTCATCGCGAACAGGATGAGGAGCGTGGTCGTGGCGAGGATGGCCAGGGCGAGCGGCAGCGAGTCGCCGATCGCCGTCTGCTGGTCGAGGAAGCCGGCGGTCTCGCCGCCCACCTGCACCGGGAACGGCACGTCGAGCGCGCGCACGTCCTCGACGAGCCGCTGCGCGTCGCCGGAGAGCGCGGGGTCCTCGGGCACCACGTCGTAGAGCCAGTAGCCGCCCGCCTGCTCGGGCGGGCTCACGCTGGCCACGCCGTCCAACGCCGCCAGCCGCCGCGCGTAGTCCTGCGCTGCGGGGCGCCCGCGCTCGCCCACGCCGGCCACCACGAGCACCGGCGACGTCGGGCCTGGCGGGAACTCGCCGCGCAGCGCGTCGTCGACGACCTTGGCGCTCTTCTCGGCCGGCAGCACAGAGGCGTCGACGCCCGTGAACTCGATCCGCAGGAACGGCAGTCCCATGACGATCAGCAGCACGGCGGCCGACGCGGCGACCGGGCCGGGCCGGCGCATCACGGCGCGCGAGAAGCGATACCACGGGCCTGCCTGCACATGGGCGGCGTCGCGCTGCATCGCGACCCGCCAGCGCCGCAGCCCGAGGGCGTTCACGCGCGGCCCGAGCACGGCCAGCAGCGCCGGCAGCAGCGTCAGCGAGACGAGCGCGGCGCTGAGCGCCACGAGCACGCCGCCGGCGCCCATCGAGTACAGGAAGCGCAGGTCGAAGGTGAGCATCGCCGCCAGCGCGGCCGCGACGGTGAAGGCGGAGAACAGGACCGTGCGCCCCGCGGTGCGCACCGTCTCCTGCACGGCGCGCGAGCGGTCCCCGCCGGCGGCGAGCTCCTCGCGGAAGCGCGAGACCATGAACAGCGAGTAGTCGATCGACAGCCCGAGCCCGAGGCCGGTCGTGAGGTTGATCGCGAACGTCGACATCGGCTCGATCTCGTTGATGGCCCGTAGGCCCGAGAACGTCAGCAGCACCGTCGCCGTGCCGACCGCGAGCGGCAGCAGCGCCGCGACGAGGCTGCGGAACACGAGCAGCGAGAGCAGCAGCAGGATCGGGGCGGCCAGCAGCTCCGCGCGCTGCAGGTCGGCCTCGACCTGGTCGCCGACCTGGTTGAAGGCGACGATCCCGCCGCCGACGGTCACGCCGCGCTCGCCGCGCAGGCGCGCCACGAGCGCGTCGGCCGCCTCGTCCTCGTCGGCGGCGCTGTAGAAGGTGACCGGGAGGTAGACCGAGCGGCGGTCCTTCGAGACGAGCGGCGACGGGCGGCCGGGCTCGGGTACGCCGATCGAGGCGACGTCCCGGTCCTGGATGCGGGAGCGGACCGCCGCCAGCTTGCGGTCGGCCTCCGGCGTGCCGGCCCGCGCGCCGAGGCGCACGAGCACGACGGCGTCGGGCGCGGACGAGCGCCCGGTCGTGCGCTCGATCGTGTCGCGCGCCTGGATCGACTCCGACTGCGGGTCCGAGAAGTCGTCCCCGGTGTCGAGCAGCCCGGCGACCGGCCCGCCGTAGGCGCCGGCGGCGAACAGCACCACGGCGGAGGCGACGAGCACCGCGCGCCGGCGGCGGTCTGCCAGACGGGCGAGCGCCCTGAGCAACGGCTACTCCTGGTGCTGCATGGGGAGGCCTTGGCACCAGCTGGCCGCCCACTCGCTCTTGTCGGCGATCGCCTCGAGGTCCAGCGACTGCGTCACGTTGAGCAGCATGCCCTGCGCGAAGAAGCCCCAGACGGCCTCCGGAGGCGCGCCCGAGAGCTCGGTCACCTCGGCGACGAGCCGCTCGAAGCAGTCGCGCACGTGCGCCTGGATGTCCGGGTCCGACGTGGCGACGTACCCCTGCATCTGCATCAGCACCGCGTGGCGATCCGGCAGCAGCTCGTCGATGTAGGCGTGGCCCATCGCCTTCAGCCGGTCCTCGTCGCCGGCGTCCTCGGCGGCGCGGTGGAACGCATCGCGGACCTTCGCGTTGGCGCGGTCCACGCAGGCGACGAACAGCTCCTTCTTGGTGCGGAAGAGCCGGAACAGGTAGGGCTGGGAGATGCCGGCCTCGCGCGCGATCGCCTCGGTCGAGGTGCCGTGCAGCCCGCCGATCGCGAAGTGGCGCACCGCCACCTCGAGGATCTCCTCGCGCCGCTCCTCGGCGGACTTGCGGATGCGCTGCTCGACGGCCATGCCTACAGGTTAGTGACCACTTACAAGTACGTCAAGGACGCTCTTCCCGCCACACCTCGACCGAGACCTCCTCGACGGGCAGCGGGATCGGCGGCTCCGGCTTGGCCGCCTTGACGGTGACGCTCTCGGCGCCGAACTGCGAGGCGAGCCGGTCCGCGATCACCGCGCACAGCCGCTCGAGCGTCTTGTAGGAGCGCTGCTGGGCGATCAGCGCGATCACCTGGCAGACCTCGCCGTAGTCGACCGTGTCCTCGACGCGGTCGGTGATCAGCGCGTCGGGCTCGCCGACGTCGAAG
>DATFQI010000130.1:0-16544 GCA_035264365.1 Solirubrobacteraceae bacterium | reverse complement strand
TGAAAGCCGGGCGGGCGCCGTTGCGCGTCGTCGCGGCCGGAGCCTCGACTACTGCATCACTTTGCGGTGGAGACACCGAGGTCCTTCTCGATCTCCGCCACGGACCCGGTGTCCGGATCGAAGAACTTGTCGTTGACCTCGTCCCAGCCGCCGAACTTGTCGATCTCGAACAGCTTCTTCGGCTTCGGGTAGACGGACTCGTCGACCTGGTCGGGGATGATGCTGCGGTAGCCCTTGTCGGCGAAGATCTTCTGCGCCTCGGGGGTCTTGAGGAAGTCCAGGAACGCCTTCGCCTTCTCGGGCGACTTGGCCTCCTTCGTGACCGCGGCCGGGTTCTCGATCAGGATCGTCTCGTCCGGCACCACATAGTCGAGGTCGACGTCGGCCTTCTGGGCGGTGATCGCCTCGTTCTCGTAGGAGATCAGCACGTCGCCCTTGCCGCCCGCAAAGGTGGCGAGCGCCTCACGCGCGGACTTGTCCTGCACCGGCGTGTTCTGCAGCAGCTTCTTGAGATAGTCCAGCGCCTCCTCGTGGGACTTGCCCTGCGCGATCTGCGCGCCGTAGGCGGCCATCAGGTTCCAGCGCGCGCCACCCGATGTGAACGGGTTCGGCGTGATGACCTCGACGCCCTCCTGGGTCAGGTCGTCCCACGTCTTGATGTGCTTCGGGTTTCCCTTGCGCACGGCGAACACGACCACGGAGTTTGCGACCATGCCGTCGGTGTCGTCGTCCGCCCAGTCCTCGGCGACGATCCCGGGCTCGACCAGCTTGTCGATGTCGGGCGCGAGGCTCAGCGCGACGAGGTCGGCCGGGAGCCCCGACTCGACCGCGCGCGCCTGGTCGCCCGAGCCTCCGTAGGACTGCGTGAACTTCACGTCCTTGCCCGCGGGCGTCTTGTTGAAGGCCGGGATCAGCTCTCCGTAGGCCTCCTTCGGCGTCGAGTACGCGACGAGCGAGATCTCGCCGCCGTCGCCGTTGCCGCCGGCGGCCTCGCCTTCTGCGGCGGGCCCGCCGCAGCCGCTCATGACCGCAAGGCCGAGCACGGCGAGCAGGAGCCCGAAGACGGGCTTCAGGTGTCGGGGCACAAGTTTCTCCATTAGTTCGGTCGACATGATGCGCGGCCATTATGCACCAAGCCGATCGAGAATGAAGATTTGATTGTGTTAGGACCGTGCGGTGCGCCGCGCAGAGCCAAGAGCGCCGAGCGCCCGGACCCCGGAACGCAAAACGAGGCGCCCGCCGGGGCCTCGGTGAAGACCTGCTGGTGTTGGACTCCGGGGGTGGGACTCGAACCCACAACCCTTCGGTTAACAGCCGAATGCTCTGCCGATTGAGCTACCCCGGATCGGGCAGCGCCGGAGGCGCGCCGCCGCTCCATAGTAGGCGCTAAGGAGGTGCCGCGAGACCCGACTCGACCTCGGCGTGACAGTTCGAGCAGAGCAGGACGCATTTCGACGCCTCCGCGCGTGCGGCCTCGAGCGACAAGGCCATCCCGCGCGCCGACAGCGCGAACGCCTTCTCGCTCGGTTCGCGGTGGTGGAAGTGCAGGCCGGACATCGCGCGGTCGTAGCCGCACAGCGCGCAGCGCCCTCCCGCCTCGGCGACCAGCAGTCGCTTGACGGCCTTGCGGCGGCGGTCGACCGCGCCGCTGCGACAGAGCCGGCAGCGGAAGCCGCCCGCGCCGCGCCGCACGAACAGCGTGAGGCCGTGCACCGGGCAAGTCGCCTCGACGGTCTCAGCGCCTGCCGCGCGGGCCGGTGCCGTCTCTGCGAGCCGAGCGCCGCGCGGCGTCGCGAGGCCGTGCTTGGCCATCCAGTGCCGCACCGTGCTGTAGCTGCGCTCCAGGCGTTCGGCCATCGCGCGGACCGTCAGCCCTTCGGCGAGCATCGCCTCCAGCTCTCCGCGCTCGATCGGTCCTCGGGCGGCGTGGCGGGTCGCGTGGGTCGACGTGAGGCCGTGCTTGTTGACCCAGTAGCCGAGGGTGGAAGGGTGCTTGCCGGCCTCTCGGGCGATCGACTCGATCGAGCGGCCGGACTCCAGTCGGGTCTGTAGCCATGCCGCCTCCATGACACGAACACTAGTTCGTGTGCCGGACGGAATATGGCTCTACGTCAGGCGATGGCGGATGGCGTCGAGGACGCCCTGGCGCTTGCTCGCGAGGTCTCTCATTCCCTCTCCCCCGCTGACTCGTGAGCCCGCGATCAGGCGATCTAGGCGCGAGAGGTCGAGCTGGAGGGCCTCGAGCTCGAGCTTCGCCGGGGTCGCCTCGAGCTGGCCGGCGCGGATCACGAGCTCGGCGACGAGGCGCGCGAGGGGCTCGTCGCCCGGGGGGAGCTCGGCCGCCGGGGTGCGCAGGCGGCCGCGCAGGTACTCCGCGGCGCGGCGGGTCATCGGGGCCGAGAAGAGCTCCTCGAGGTCGGCCTCGGCGAGCCGCTGCTCGCCCTCGGCGGGCAGGGCGAGGCAGTAGGACAGGAACGCGCGCTCGGTCTGCTCGCGGCGGTCGAGCACCTTGTGCGCGCCGTTGGGCCCCCGTAACCCCTCCTCCGGGCCCGGGTCGTCGTAGACCACCGGCGCGTCGTCCCATGGCGCTGGGCCGCCGTCGCCCGCGAACCCGCCGTGGCCGGTGCCGCCGCCGGGGCCGGCGGAGCCCGAGCCGGCCGCGCCCGGGGCAGCGGCGGAGCCGCGGCCGCCCGCGGCCCCGCGACGCGCGGCGGCGGCCTGCTCGCGCTTGCGCCGCTCGGCCGCGGCGGTCTCCGCGGCCTGCGCCGCGCGGCGCCGGCGCCCGGGGTCGGCGATCACGCTCTCGACGAGCGTCGCGGGCACGTTCAGGCGGTCGGAGACCAGCTTGACGAGCTCGGAGCGCAGCACGCTCGGGCCGAGCGGCGCGATCGCCTCCGCGGCCAGACTCAAGGCCGCGTCGCGCGCGTCGGTGCCGGTCAGGTCGCCCTCCAGCGCCATCTCGACCTGGTAGTGGGGCACGGCGACGGCGGCGTCGAGCAGCCGCCGCATCGCGTCGCCGCCGTCGGCGCGGACGACGTCCGCCGGGTCCTGCCCGGCCGGCAGGCGGACGATCCGGAAGTCCACCTTCGTGCCCATCCGGCGGTCGGAGTTGTGCTCGGCGAGCTCCTCCAGCCCGCGGCCGATGGCCTTCTGGCCCGCAGCGTCAGGGTCCTGGCAGAAGAGCACCTTCGGCGCCAGCCGCGCCAGCGCGTCCACCTGCTGAGGCGTCAGCGCCGTGCCCATCGAGCAGACGGACTCCGGCACGCCGGCCTGGCGCAGCGCGATCACGTCCGTGTAGCCCTCGACCAGCACCACCCGCCCGGCCTTCGCGGCCGCCGCGCGCGCGAGGTCGGCGCCGTAGACGATCCGGCCCTTGTGGAAGACCTCGCCGTCCGAGGTATTGAGGTACTTGGGCTGCTGGCCCTCGCCCAGCGCCCGCGCGCCGAAGCCGAGCACGCGCCCGCGCTCGTCGGCCAGCGGGAACATGATCCGCCCCCGGAAGCGGTCGAACAGCCCGCTGCCGTCGCGCGAGCGCGACGCCAACCCGGCCGTCAGCAGCTCTTCCTCGGTGTAGCCGGCCTTGCGCGAGGCCATCAGCACCCGGTCCCAGCGCGACGGCGAGTAGCCGACGCGGAACTCGCGCAGCGTGCCCTCGTCGAGCCCGCGGCCGAGCAGGTACTCGCGCGCCCGCGACGCCTCGCCGGACTCCCACAGCACGCGCACGTAGTAGGCGGCGGTGCGCTCCAGCAGCGCCAGCAGCCGGTCGCGCCGCACCCGCCGCGCCGCGTCGCGCGGGTCCTCGCTCTCGCGCTCGAGCTCGACGTTCGCGCGCTCGGCCAGCCACTCCAGCGCGGCGCCAAAGTCCAGCCCCTCGGTCTCCATCACGAACGAGAAGACGTCGCCGCCGGCCCCGCAGCCGAAGCAGTGGTAGAGCTTTTCGACGGGGTCGATCCCGAACGACGGCGTCCGCTCCTCGTGGAACGGGCACAGGCCCTGCAGCCGGTTGGTGCCGGAGCGCTTGAGCTCCGTGCGCGCGCCGACCAGCTCCGCGAAGTCGATCGCATCGCGGACCTTCTCGCGGGACTCCTGCGTGTAGCGGGCCATCAGAGCGCGAAGCCGTGCGGCACGAAGCGCTCGGACCACGCGCGGATCGCGAAGCGGTCGGTCATCCCGGCCAGGTAGTCGATCACGCGCTCGCCCTCCGAGGCGCCCGGCACGCCCGGCGGCAGCTCCTCGGGCCGTGCGACGTACCAGTCGAAGAGCCCGCGCAGCACCCGCTCGATCTTCGCGTGCTCGGCGCGCGCGGCGGGCCCCAGGTAGACGTGCTCGAACATGAACGTGCGCAGCCGCAGCATCGCCGGCCCCACGACGTCGCCCTGCACGATGTCCCCGGCGGCCTCCGAGTGCTCCACGAGGTCGTGCACGAGCGTGTCGATCCGCCGCGAGCCCGTCTCACCGAGCACCGCCAGCGCCTCCGCCGGCAGGACGCCCGGCGCGAGCACGCCGGCGCGCACCGCGTCGTCGATGTCGTGGTTGATGTAGGCGATCCGGTCCACGAGCCGCACGATCTTCCCCTCGAGCGTCGCCGGCTCGCCCGCGCCCGACGAGTGGCGCAGGATCCCGTCGCGCACCGGCTCGGTCAGGTTGAGGTCCTCGAGCACGTCCACGACCCGCAGCGAGTGCTCGTTGTGGCGGAAGCCGACCCCGAAGCGCTCGCGCCGGCAGGCGTCCAGCACGCTCTCGCCGATGTGCCCGAACGGCGGGTGGCCGACGTCGTGCCCCAGGCCGATCGCCTCCACGAGGTCCTCGTTGAGCCGCAGCGCCCGCGCCACCGTGCGCGAGATCTGCGTCGCCTCGAGCGTGTGCGTGAGCCGCGTCCGGTAGTGGTCGCCCTCGGGAGCCACGAAGACCTGCGTCTTGTGCTTGAGGCGCCGGAACGCCTTCGAGTGCACGATCCGGTCGCGGTCGCGCTGGAACGGCGTCCGCAGCGAGCACTCCTCCTCCGGCCGCGCGCGGACCGCCCCGGCGGAGGGGGTGGCGAGCGGGCTCAGGTCGGCCTCGAGGAGCACCCTTCCCATTCTGACGCGGGCCGCGGAAGGTTCCGCGGCCGCGCGCGAAGTTGTCGCAAAGTCGGAACGCCGGGCTACTCGCCGGCGTGCGCGATCTGCGCCCGGGCGGCCGCCACGCGGGCGATCGGGACGCGGAAGGTCGAGCAGGAGACGTAGTCCAGGCCGGCCATGTGGAAGAACTCGATCGACTCCGGGTCGCCGCCGTGCTCGCCGCAGATCCCGAGCTTGAGCTCCGGGTGCGCCTCGCGCCCGACCCACGCCGCCAGGCGCACGAGCCAACCGACGCCGGGCTTGTCGATCGTCTCGAAGGGCGAGCGGTCGATGATCTTGCGCTGCATGTAGACCGGCACGAACTTCGACTCCACGTCGTCGCGCGAGAAGCCGAGCGCGGTCTGCGTCAGGTCGTTGGTGCCGAACGAGAAGAAGTCCGCGTGCTTGGCGATCCGGTCGGCCACGAAGCACGCCCGCGGCAGCTCGATCATCGTCCCGACGGTGTAGTCCTCGCCCTCGCGCATCTCCTGCTCGCCGGCGATGCGCACGACGAGCTCGCGGAGGATCTCCAGCTCCTGCTCGTAGTCGACGAGCGGGATCATCACCTCGACGTGCGGCGAGTCGCCGGAGCTGTCGCGCACCGCCTTGGCGGCGCGCATGATCGCCTCGACCTGCATCTCGTAGATCTCGGGCATCAAGATCCCCAGCCGGCAGCCGCGCGTGCCCAGCATCGGGTTCTCCTCGTGGATCTCCTCCACCCGCGCCAGCGTGCGCTCGAGTTGCTCGAGGTCGTCCGTGCACTCGATCCGTGCCCGCTCGACCTGAGCGCGCAGGTCGGGCAGGTTCTTGAGGAACTCGTGCAGCGGCGGGTCGAGCAGGCGGATCGTGACCGGCAGCCCCGCCATCGCCTCGAACAGGCCCTCGAAGTCCTCCTGCTGGAGCGGCAGCAGCTCGGCGAGCGCTTGGCGCCGCTCGTCCTCCTCGGAGGCCATGATCATCGCCCGCATCTTGGGCTGGCGGTCCTCGGCCATGAACATGTGCTCCGTGCGGCAGAGGCCGATGCCCTCCGCCCCGAGCTCGCGGGCCTTCTTGGCGTCCTCGGGCGTGTCGGCGTTGGCGCGCACGCCGAGGCGGCGGATCTCGTCGGACCACTCGAGCACCGTGTCGAAGTACTCGCTCGTCTCGGCCTCCACGAGCGGAACGTCCTCGAGCGTCACGCAGCCCTTGGTGCCGTCGATCGCGATCCGGTCGCCCTCGCCGACCGTCGTGTCGCCGACGCGGATCTCCTTCGCCTTGAGGTCGATCGTCAGCTCGCCGGCGCCGACCACGGCGGGGCGCCCCATGCCGCGAGCCACGAGCGCCGCGTGCGAGGCCTTGCCGCCCTCGGAGGTCAGGATCCCCTTGGCGGCGTGGAAGCCGGCCACGTCGTCGGCCTCCGTGAACGGGCGGACGAGGATCACGTCGCGGCCGTCCTCGCCGGCCGCGACCGCCTCGGCGGCTGTGAAGACGACCTCGCCCTTGGCCGCGCCCGGCGACGCCGCGACGCCGCTGGCCAGGACCTCGAAGTCCGCCTTGGGATCGAAGGTCGGGTGCAGCAGCGCGTCCAGCGTCGAGGGGTCGATCGTGGCGATCGCCTCCTCGCGCGTGAGCAGCTCCTCCTCCACGGCGTCGACGGCGAACCGCACCGCCGCCTGCGCCGGGCGCTTGGCGTTGCGGGTCTGGAGCATGAACAGCTGCCCCTCCTCGACCGTGAACTCCGTGTCCTGCATGTCCTTGTAGTGCGCCTCGAGCGTGCGCAGGATGTCCATCAGCTGCTCGTGGGCCCCCGGCAGCCTGTCGGCCATCTCGGCGATGTCGAGCGTGTTGCGCACGCCGGAGACGACGTCCTCGCCCTGGGCGTTGATCAGGAAGTCGCCGCTGGGCTCGGGCGCGCCCGTGACCTCGTCGCGCGAGAACGCCACGCCGGAGCCCGACGTGTCGCCCTTGTTGCCGAACACCATCTGCTGGACGTTGACCGCAGTGCCCCAGTCGTCGGGGATGCGGTTCAGCCGCCGGTAGGAGACCGCGCGCTCGCCCGTCCAGGAGTCGAACACCGCGCGGATCGCCTGGCGCAGCTGCTCCTGCGGATCCTGCGGGAACTCGTAGAGGCCCTTGAAGGTCTCCGTGAGTTGTTTGAGGTCCGAGACGTCGAGCTCGACGTCGTCCTTGACCCCTCGCTCCTCCTTGACCTTCTTGATCTCGTCCTCGAACTGCTCGCCCGCGATCCCGTGCGAGACGTTGCCGAACATCTGCACGAAGCGCCGGTAGGAGTCCCAGGCGAAGCGCTCGTTCTCGGTCGCCCGCGCCAGGCCCTCGACGGACGTGTCGTTGAGGCCGAGGTTGAGGACCGTGTCGAGCATGCCCGGCATCGACTCGCGCGCGCCCGATCGCACGGAGACGAGCAGCGGGTCCTCGTCGTCGCCGAGCCGCTTGCCGGCGGACTCCTGCAGGCGCTCGAGCGCCTTCGCGACCTGCTCGACCATCCCGTCGGGCTCCGTCTGGCCGTCCTTCATGTAGGCGACGCACGCCTCGGTGGTGATCGTGAAGCCGGCCGGGACGCGGTCCTCGCCGAGCACGCGTGTCATCTCCGCGACGTTGGCGCCCTTGCCGCCGAGCAGCTCCCGCATGTCCTTGGAGCCCTCGGAGAAGTCATAGACCCACTGCATCGCGGGCGGAGGCTACCGGGCCCCGACGCCTCGAAGCCGCACATGGGCGTGGTACTCGAGCGTCTCGAGGATCGCCCGCTCGGCCTGCTGCAGCGCGGGCGGGCCGGCGTCGGGCGAGTCCGCTAGCGGGCTCCCGAGCGCGGCCACCAGGAAGTCGTGGCCCTCCTGCGAGAGCGCGAACGAGCCCGCCTCGCAGGCGCCGCAGACCACACCGCCGGCGGCGCCCGAGAAGCCGACGAGGTGCTCGGGCTCGCCGCAGGAGGCGCAGCTGGCCAGGTGCGGCGCGAAGCCCGCCGCCAGCAGCAGCTTCAACCGGAAGGCGAGCGCGTTGGCGCGGCTCGCCCGCTGCGGCTCGCGGTCCAGCAGCGCCAGCTGGTTGGAGAGCAGGTGGTAGACGCCCGAATGCGGCTCGCCGTCGCCGAACAGGCGGCTGACGGCGTCGCAGGCACGCGCGGCGCCGTCGATCGCGGCACCGTGCTCGCGCAGCCGCGCGTGGCCGGCGATCGTCTCCGCGCTCGTGACCGTCAGGAGGTCGCTCTTGCCTTGGTAGAGCACCAGGTTGAGCCGGAAGAACGGCTCCAGCCGGCCACCGAAGCGCGACTTGGCGCGCCGCACGCCCTTGGCGATCGCGCTCACGCGGCCGCGTTCCGGGGTATAGAGATGCAGGACCCGGTCGGCCTCGCCGTACCGGATCCCCCGCAGCACGATCGCCTCGGTCTTCAGGGACCCGGGCACGGACTTACTATCCTTATTGAAGTAATGAGTCGGATCACGGTCTACACCACTGAGCCCTGCGGCTACTGCCGCGTCGCGAAAGCCCTGCTCGCCAAGCGCAACGTCCCCTACGAGGAGATCAACCTCGCCAAGGACCCTGAAGGTCGTGCGGAGCTCGTGCGTCTGACCGGGATGATGACGTTCCCCCAGGTCGTCATCGACGGGGAGCCGATCGGCGGCTACCAGGAGCTCGTCGCGGCCGACCGCGACGGGCGCCTCAGGGACTTCAGCGAAGCCGCCGCCTAGGCCGCGGCTGGCACTTCTCGCACACGTACGTGCCGCGCCCCGCGGCGCGCAGCTTGCGCACGAGCCGGCCGCAGTTCAGGCACGGCTCGCCCTCGCGCAGGTGGATCAGGAACTCGTTCTGGAACGTCCCGCTGACGCCGTAGGGGTCGCGGAAGTCGTCGATCGTGGCGCCCTTGGCCGCGATCCCCGCCTCCAGCGACGCCACGACGGCGTCGCGCAGCGCCGCGCTCTGGGCGCGCGTGAGCCGGTTGGCCGGGCGGTACGGGTGGATGCGCGCGCGGTACAGCGCCTCGTCGGCATAGATGTTGCCGACGCCGGCGACGCGCTTCTGGTCGAGCAGGAACGCCTTGATCGGCGCGCGCGAGCGGCGCGCGAGCCCGTGCAGGTGCTCGGCCGTGAAGCCCTCCTCGAGCGGCTCGACCCCGAGCCGCCCGTCCAGGAACGCGTCGAGCCCGTCCTCGCCCAGCGCCAGCTCGCCGGTCCCGAAGCGGCGCGGGTCGGTGAACGCGAGCCGGTGGTCGCCGAGCTCGAACCAGACGCGGTTGTGAGGCGGGTCCGCAGGGTCGATCAGCAGGTTGCCCGTCATCCGCAGATGCACGAGCAGGTAGGCCTCGCCGGAGAGCTCCCAGATCAGGTACTTGCCGCGGCGGCCGAGCCGCTCGATCGTGCGGCCCTCGAGCGCGTCGGCGAGCTCGCGCGGCGCCAGCGGGCGGCTCCAGCGCGGGTCGAGGATCTCCAGGCGCTCGAGCGTGCGCCCCTCGACGTGGGGCGCCAGGTGGCGGCGGATCGTCTCGACCTCGGGAAGCTCGGGCATGGTCGCGTAGACGTTAGGGCGCGAAGGGCTCGACCACGGCGCGCGTGACGATCCAGCGCCGCAGGTCGCGCTCGAGCTGAAGCAGCGGGACCCCGAGCGTGCGCTGCACGGCCGCAGCGGTCAGCTCGGGGCCCTCGGGCTCGCTCAGCTCCCGGTCGTTGAAGGCGTCATAGAGGCGCAGGAAGCGCTTGCGGCCGTAGCGCTCGGCGATGTAGAAGGCCGCGGCGGAGCTGTAGGCGTAGGCCGCGGACTGGCCCTCGCCGCCCAGCCGGCCGATCGCGCCGGGCTCCGAGAGCCCGGTCAGCGTGAGCGCGCGGCGCGAGACGCGGCCGGCGTCGCCTGCCACGAAGCGCGCGGCGGCGCCGACGCGGCGGTCGCCGGAGACGTAGAGCGCGATCCCCTCCAGCAGCCAGCCCGGCGTGCGCCCGGACGTGTGGCCGGCGAGCGCGGCGTGCGTGAGCTCGTGCGTGATCACCCGGGCTCGCCCCTCGGAGTCGAGCGAGGCGAACGGCGGCCAGACGACGAGCAGCCGCTGCGAGGCGACCTGGATCACGCGGTCGGCCGGGCCCTTCTCGCGAACGGCGGAGTCGGAGATCGCCGCGAGCGTCGCCACCCCGCGGATGCCGGTGGTCATGCGACGCGCGTCGGCGGCGCTGCCCGCGACGACGACGAGGTAGCGGCGCCGCAGGATCCCCTTGACGAGCAGGTCGCGCATGCGGGCGTAGCCGCCCTCGAGCGCGTGGTCGAGCCCGTCGGTGGCGAGCGCGGCCGGCGCGAGGATCGTGAAGTGGCTCGTGCGGTGGGCGCCGTAGCGGGCGACCTCCCAGGGCAGGCGCGCGCGGCGGCTCGTGCTCGACGCGATCCGCCAGCCCTTCGCGGTGCGCCGCGCGCGCAGGATGCGCTCGGCCTCGAAGCGCCCGCGGATCCCGGAGATCCCGTAGCCGGCACGGACCTCCAGCACGGCGCCTGCGTCCCTGACGTCGATGTCGCGCGCCTCGAGCGTGACATCGCGCAACGGGAGGCCACGGGCGTTGCGGGCCTCGGCGCGGTCGCGGGCGCGCTGGCCACCGGTCGCGGTGGCCGCGAGCCGGCGGGCATCGCCGGCCTGGAGCGCCTTCCCGCGCCGCTGCAGCAGCGCGGTCAGCTGACCCTCGGGGCTGGCCGGCTCCGGCGCTCTGGTGCCGCGGGCGCTCGTGCCGTCCGGCCCTGCGCCGCCTGCTCCGCCGCCACCGCCGCATCCCGCCGCACCGCACAGGAGCACGGCGGCGGCCAGGGCGGCGAGCCGCGTCACGGCACGAACGGCGTGCCCGGCAGCTCCGGGGCGTCGCGGCCGGCCAGCCAGCGCAGCACGGAGGCGCCGACGTCGGCGAACGGCCCGTCGTGGCGGCGCCCGCGATGGCCCTCGAAGGCGGCCAGCAGCGGCACGTGCTCGCGCGTGTGATCGGTGCCGGGGGTCGTCGGGTCGCAGCCGTGGTCGGCCGTGAGCACGAGCAGGTCGCGCGCCGGGTCGAGCTTCTCGCGCCAGACGGCGACGGCCTCGTCGATCGCCCGCAGCGCGCCGTGGAAGCCCTCCACGTCCTGGCGGTGGCCGTAGACCTGGTCGGTCTCGACGAGGTTCGTGAAGACGAAGCCGCCGTCGAGCTCGTCCATGAGCGCGCTGGTCGCGTCGATCGCGGCCGCGTTGGTGGCGCCCTTGTGCTGGCGGTCGACTCCGACGCCCGCGAACACCTGGCCGATCTTGCCGACCGTGTGCGTGGTGATGCCTTCGGCCTGCAGCTCCTCCAGGTACGAGCGGCTCGGAGGCGGCAGCGCGAGGTCCTTGCGGCCCTCCGTGCGCTCGAAGGCGCCCGGCTTGCCGCGGAACGGACGCGCGATCACGCGGCCGACGGCATGCTCGCCCTGCATGATCTCCCGCGCCGCGGCGCAGGCGGCGTACAGCTCGGCGGGCGGGACCTCGTCGACGTGCGCGGCGATCTGCAGCACCGAGTCGGCGGACGTGTAGACGATCAGGTCGCCGGTCTTCAGGTGCTGCTCGCCGAAGTCGTCGATCACGGCGGTGCCGCTGTAGGGCTTGTTGCAGAGCACGCCGCGGCCGGTGCCGTCGATCAGCTGCTCGACGATCTCCTCCGGGAACCCGTCCGGATAGGTGCGCAGCGCCACAGGCGTGATCGTGCCCATCAGCTCCCAGTGACCGGTGATCGTGTCCTTGCCCGGCCCCTGGGGGTGCAGCCGGCCGTGCAGCACCGGGTCAGGCGAGGGCGGCACCCCGACGAGCGGCAGCGCCGAGCCGAGCCCGAGCGCTCCCATCACCGGCACGTCGAGCCCGCCGGCCGCCTCCGCGACGTGGCCGAGCGTGTTCGCCCCGGCGTCGCCGTAGTCCGCGGAGTCGGGCAGCTCGCCCGCGCCGCAGGCGTCGAGCACGATCACGAAGGCGCGGCGGTCGCTCACGGCCGCGATTCTACGAGTGCGTCAGGTCTGCGTGCGCGCGCGGATGCGCGTCGAGGGGGAGCCGGTCCGCCGACAGGTGGGTGTAGAGCTGGGTGGTGGCGATGTCGGCGTGGCCGAGCATCTCCTGCAGGCTGCGCAGGTCGCAGCCGCCGGCCAGCAGGTGGGTCGCGAACGTGTGCCTCAGCGTGTGCGGGCTCATCTTGGAGGCCAGCCCGGCGGCGCGGGCGTGCCGCTGGACGATCTTGTAGAGCCCCTGGCGGGTCAGCCCGCTGCCGCGGTGGTTGAGGAACAGGCGCTGCTCGAGGCGGTCGCCGGCGAGCGCGGGGCGGCCGCGGCGCAGGTAGGCCGCGAGGGCGGTGCCGGCGGTCGAGCCGATCGGCACCAGGCGCTGCTTCGAGCCCTTACCGCGCGCGCGCAGGATCCCTGCCTCGAGGTCAACGTCGCCGACCTCCAGCGCGGTCGCCTCGGAGGCGCGCAGGCCGCAGGCGTACATCGTCTCCAGCAGGGCGCGGTCGCGCAGCGCGGCCGGCGTGGCGCCGGCGGGCTGCTCGAGCAGCTTCGCGACCTCCTCGCGCGAGAGCACCTCGGGCAGCTTGCGGTCCTGGCGCGGAGCGCGCAGCTCGCCCGTCGGGTCCTGCTCGATCAGCTCGGCGCGCCGCAGGTGGCGGTAGAAGGAGCGCAGGCAGGCGACCTTGCGCTGCAGCGTCGCGGGCGCGACGGGCGGGCGCTCGCCGTCTCCCCCGGCCAGCAAGGCGACGAACGCCGCGAGCTCGTCGGGCCCGGCGGCCAGGGCGTCGCCGTCCGTCCGCTCGAGATGGGCTCCGAACTGCTGGAGGTCGGAGCGGTACGCGTCGAGCGTGTTGCGCGAGAGCCCGCGCTCGAACTCGAGGTACGCGAGGAAGTCGAGCACGAGCTGCTCGAACGGCTGGGTGCGAACGGCGATGGCCACGAGCGGGTGATTCGCCCCGCCCGCCGCACACCCTGCCGGTGCAACGGGGCGTTCAGCAGCGCGCGGGCCGCGCAGCGCCCACGCGGGTGCGCCGCCGGCTCAGCGGCCGGCGAGCTTGGCCTGGAGCCGGGCGAGCCCGATGATCGTCTTCGAGTCGGTCGCCCCGGCGATCAGGTCGCCGAGATCCCCGAGCGGCCGGACCTCGACGTCGATGCGCTCGTTCTCGTGCACCTCCGGGCGCTCGTCGACGTCCGAGAGCCCGCTGGCGAGGAACAGGTGGACCTGCTCGTTCGTGAAGCCCGGCGACGTGTAGAAGCTGCCCAGCGGCTCCCACTCGGCGGCCTGCTTGCCGATCTCCTCCGCCAGCTCGCGCTTGGCGGTCTCCAGCGGCTCCTCGCCCTCCTCGTCGAGCTTGCCCGCCGGGATCTCCAGCAGGTCGGGCGAGCCGATCGCCTCGCGTGGCTGACGAACGAACCACAGGTCCTCGCCGTCGAGCGCGACGATCCCGACGGCGCCGGTGTGGACGACGACCTCGCGCTCGGCCTCCTCCCCGTCCTCGTGGCGGAAGACCTCGCGGCGGACGCTGAAGAACGAGCCGTCGTACTCGGTCTCCGAGGAGATGCGCTCGAAGCGGGAGCTCATAGGGTCGCGGACGGTTCGGGGACCGGGAGCGCGGCGGATTCGTCGAGCAGGGCGAGCACGACGTCCAGCATGCCCTCCAGCGCGGCGACGGACACGCGCTCCGTCGGCTCGTGGTTGCGCTCGGTGCCGTTGGCGAGGTTCACGCACGGGAGGCCGGCGAGCTCGAGCGCGTTGGCGTCCGAGCCGCCGCCGGTGGCGATCCGGCGTGGCTCGTAGCCGCAGGCGCGCAGCGCGCCCTCGGCGGCCACGACCGCGGGCGAGGACGGCCTCTGGCGGTAGCCGGAGAACAGCCGCTTGGTCGTGATGTCGACGTCGCACTCGGCGGTGGCGGCGCCGTCGGTGATCGCGTCGATCATGCGCGCGACGGTCGTCTCGGCCTTCTCGGGGTCGATCGAGCGGGCCTCGGCGAGCAGCCGCGCGCGCTCGGCGACGACGTTGGTGGAGCCGACGCCGCCGGTGACCGAGCCGACGTTGGCCGTGGTCTCCGCGTCGATCCGGCCCGCCGGCATCGCGGCGATCGCCAGCGCGGCGGCCAGGATCGCGCTGCGTCCCTCCTCGGGGCGGATGCCGGCGTGCGCGGCGCGGCCGTGGAACTCGGCGCCGACGCGGTAGTAGGTCGGCGACGCGGTCACGACCTCGCCGATCGGGGTCGCGTGGTCGAACACGTAGCCGAACTCGGAGCGCAGCCGCGAGGCGTCGAAGTGCGCGGCGCCGAGAAGGCCGTTCTCCTCGGCGACCGTGAACAGGATCTCGATGCCGACGGGAGTGCCCTCGACGGTCGCGCGCCGCGCCACCTCGAGGATCACGGCCACGCCGGCCTTGTTGTCGGCGCCGAGGATCCCGTCGTTGGCGTTCTCCCAGCCGCCGTCGACCACGACCGGGTCGATCGGCGCGGTCTGCTCGACGGTGTCGAGGTGGGCGCAGAGCAGGATCCAGCGCTCGCCCTCCGCCTGCCCCGCGACCGACGCCCGCGGCGTGATCCGCGCCAGAAGGTTGCCGGCGCCCGCCTGAGCCGGGCCGGCGGCGTCGTCCTCCTCGACGTCGAGGCCCATCGCGCGCAGGCGCGCGGTCACGTCGTCGGCGATCACGCGCTCGGAGCCGAACGGGCTCGAGATCCGGCAGAGCTCGGCGAACGTCTCGTTGAGACGCGCCCGCTCCGCCTCGCTGGCCGGCCGCACGGAGCCGGCTACCGCTGGAAGCGGCCCGCCGGCTCGCCCTGCTCGGAGCCCTCGCCCTCGGCGGAGCCTGCGACGCCCTGCGACGCCGCGACGCCCCGCGACGCTGCCACCGGCTCGCGCGCCTCCGCGCGGCCGAGCGCCGCGCGCACGAACTCGCGGAACAGCGGCGCCGGCCGGTCCGGCCGGGACTTGAACTCCGGGTGGTACTGCGAGGCGACGAAGAACGGGTGGTCGTGGATCTCGATGACCTCGACGAGCCGCTCGTCCGGCGAGGTGCCCGAGATCACCAGGCCGGCGGCCTCGATCCGGCGGCGCAGGAAGTTGTTGACCTCGTAGCGATGGCGGTGGCGCTCGTAGATCACGGCCTCGCCGTAGATCTCGCGCGCCGCGGTGCCCTCGTGCAGCTTGATCGGGTCGGCGCCCAGGCGCATCGTGCCGCCCATGTCGGCGACCTCCTTCTGCTCGGGCAGGAGGTCGATGACCGGGTACGGCGTCTCGGGGTCGAACTCGGTCGAGTTCGCGCCGTCCATGCCGACGACGTGGCGCGCGAACTCGGCGACCGCCATCTGCATGCCCAGGCAGACGCCGAGGAACGGGATCCGCTGCTCGCGCGCGATCCGCGCGGCGGCGATCTTGCCCTCGATCCCGCGCTCGCCGAAGCCGCCCGGAATCAGGATGCCGTCGACCTCGGAGAGCTTGGCCAGCGCGTCGGTGTCGCTCAGGCTCTCGGAGTCGACCCATTCGATGGAGACGCCACGGCCGAGCTGGAAGCCCGAGTGGCGGAGCGCCTCGACGACCGACAGATACGCATCCTCGAGCGCGACGTACTTGCCGACCAGCGCGATCTTGATCGGCGGCGCGCCCATCGCCTCACCGGCGCGGCGCACGAGCTGCTCCCACTGGCCGAGCTCCGGCGCCGGGGCCTCCATGCCGAAGTGGTCGAGGATGAAGTCGTCCACGCCCTCGGCGCGGTAGACGAGCGGCACCTTGTAGATGTTGTCCACGTCGCGCGCCGAGATGATCGCGTCGTGCGGCAGCGACGCGAACAGCGCGATCTTGCGGCGCACGTCCTGCGGCAGCCCGCCCTCGGAGCGGCACATCAGCATGTCCGGCTGGATGCCGATGCGGCGCAGCTCGTTGACCGAGTGCTGCGTCGGCTTGGTCTTCAGCTCGCCGGCGTGGCCGATGTAAGGCACGAGCGTGAGGTGGATGAACATGCACCGGCGGCGGCCGGCGTCGACGGGGAACTGCCGGATCGCCTCCAGGAACGGCAGCGACTCGATGTCGCCCACGGTGCCGCCGATCTCGGTGATGACGACGTCGACGTCCTGGCTCTCCGCGATCAGCTTCACGCGGTGCTTGATCTCGTCGGTGATGTGCGGGACGACCTGGACCGTGCCGCCGAGGTAGTCACCGCGGCGCTCCTTGCGGATGACCGAGTTGTAGATCGCGCCGGCCGTCACGTTGGAGCCGCGCGAGGTGTTGGCGTCCGTGAAGCGCTCGTAGTGGCCCAGGTCGAGGTCAGTCTCCGCGCCGTCCTCGGTCACGAACACCTCGCCGTGCTGGAACGGCGACATCGTCCCCGGGTCCACGTTGATGTACGGGTCGAACTTCTGGATCGCGACCTTCAGGCCGCGCGAGACGAGCAGGCGGCCGATCGAGGCCGCGGCGATGCCCTTGCCAAGGGAGGAGACGACTCCGCCGGTGATGAAGATGAAACGCGTGCGG
>DATFQI010000129.1:0-7876 GCA_035264365.1 Solirubrobacteraceae bacterium | reverse complement strand
AGCGCCTTCACGGTGCCGTCGATGCTGTGCGCCTCGTGGACGAGCTCGAGGCTCGAGAACGGGACCTCTGCGGTAAGCCGCTCGCGCAGCGCGGCCGGCAGATCGGTCATCTCGTCGTAGCCGCGCGCGCCGTTGGTCGTCCAGCGCCACACCTGGCGGGCGCGGAAGGCGGGCTCGCCGGCGGCGGCCAGCGTCTCGTCGAGCAACTCGAGGTCCACCCGCCTATCGTGGCACGCACGTTCATGCGCCTGGCCAAGTTCCTCGCCCATTCCGGTGTGGCCTCGCGGCGCGCCTCCGAGCAGATCGTCTTCGACGGCCGCGTCACGGTCGCGGGCGAGGTCGTGCGCGATCCGGCGCGCGACGTCGACGGCTCGGAGGGGATCGAGGTCGACGGCCGCCCGGCGCGCAGCTGGAAGGGCGACCGGGCCGTCTACGCGGTCAACAAGCCCGCGGGGGTGGTCTCGACCGCGAAGGACACCCACGGGCGCAAGACGGTCGTCGACCTGATCCCGAGCGGGCGCCGGCTCTACCCGGTCGGGCGGCTCGACGCCGGGACGACGGGCCTGATCCTGCTCACCGACGACGGGCCGCTCGCGCACCAGCTGACCCATCCGTCCTTCGAGGTCCCGCGGGTCTACCGGGCGAAGGTCCGCCGGGCCCCCGTGCGCGGGGACGCGCTGCAGAAGCTGCGCGAAGGCGTCGAGCTCGACGACGGGATGACCGCCCCGGCGCGCGTGAAGCGGCTGGCGCCCGACCTGTTGGAGATCACCATCCGCGAGGGCCGCAAGCGGCAGGTGCGGCGGATGTGCGAGGCGGTCGGCCACCCGGTCGCGTCGCTCGAGCGCGTCGCGTTCGGCCCCCTGGGGCTGAAGGGCCTGCAGCCGGGCGAGCACAGGCGGCTCACGGCGTCGGAGATCGAACGGCTGCGCGGCTCCGGCAAGCCCCGCCGCAGCAGGCGCTGATTGAATCTCGCGGCCTATGCGGCTGATCGCGCTCCGAGGCGCCACCACCGTCGAGGTCAACCAGTCCGCCCCGATCCTCGAGGCCACCGGGGAGCTCATGCACGAGCTGCTCGAGCGCAACGGGCTCGACGCGGCCGACCTCGTGAGCTGCATCTTCACGCTCACGGAGGATCTCGACGCCGACTTCCCCGCCGTCGCGGCGCGCAACATGGGGCTCAGCAAGGTCCCCTTGCTGTGCGCCCGCGAGATCCCGGTCCCGGGCAGCCTGCCGCGGGTGATCCGGGTGATGATCCACGCCTACGCGCACGAGAACCACGAGCCCCAGCACGTCTACCTCGGCGAGGCGCGCGCGCTGCGGCTCGACCTCGAGGGAGCCCAGTGAGCCAGCGCCACCACCGGCTCGCCGCGGCGCTGCCGGAGCCCTCGCTGGCGCGGCTGGCGGATCTCGGCTGTGGCGGCGGCCTCACGCTCGCCGCGCTGCGCGAGCGGTTCGGGCCGGAGCTGGAGCTGATCGGCGTGGAGCGGCGCGAGCCCGAGCTCGCGGCCTCACTGGCCGGCGATCCGCGCATCACGACGGTTGTCGCCGACCTCAACAAGCCGCTGCCCTTCGAGGACGGGAGCATCGGCGCGGCGGTCTGCCACAACACGCTCGAGGCGCTGCTGTCCGTCGACGCCTTCCTCGGCGAGGTCGCCCGCGTGCTCGCGCCCGGCGGGCACTTCCTGCTCGGCCACAACGACCTCGACACGATCGTCTTCAGCTCGTCCGAGCTGGACCTCACACGCCGGCTCGTGCACGCGTTCGCGGACTCCCAGCAGGCGTGGATGGACGCCGCCGACGGCACGATCGGGCGCAAGCTGCCGGCGATCGCGCGCCGAGCGCCGCTCGAGCACGTTGAGACATTGGCCTGGGTGGTGCTCGACACCGACCTGGCGGCCGGCGAGCCCGCGGACACCGCGATCCGCGGGATCACGGACGCCGTGCGGCGCGACCAGCACCACGAGCTGGCCTCCCAGCTCGAGGCCTGGGTCGACGACCTCCGCGTGCGCGCCGCCGGCGGCGAGTTCCTCTTCAGCGTCAACGACTACGCCGTCCTGCTGCGCAAGCCCTAGCCGCCGCGGTTCGGCCCGCCGCGGGCGGCGGCGCACGGCTACGCTGGGAGCGATGTCGATCGAGTTCTCCGAGCGGATCGGGCGCATCCCGGTCTATCCGGCCGCCGACGGCTACGCCCTCGACGGGCCGGTGGCGATGCTGGCCTCCAACGAGTCGCCGTACCCGCCGGTGCCCGCGGTCGTCGAGGCGGCCGCCGCCGCGCTGGCGGGGGCCAACCGCTACCCGGACCCGTCCAACACGGCGCTGCGCAAGGCGCTCTCGGATCGCCATGACGTGCCCGCCAACCGGATCGCGATCGGCAACGGCTCCTGCGACATCCTGCTCGCCGCCGGCGAGGCGCTGCTCGAGCCGGGCGCGGAGCTCGTCTACGCGTGGCCGTCGTTCTCGGTCTACCCGCACCTCGCGGCCGCCTCGGGCGCGCGGGCGATCCGGGTCCCGCTCGACGAGGCCCACCGCCACGACCTCGACGCGATGGCGACGGAGATCACCGGCGCGACCCGGCTCGTGATCGTCTGCAACCCGAACAACCCGACCTCGACCGCGCTCCCGCTCGCCGAGATCGCGGCCTTCGTCGAGCGCGTGCCGCGCCACGTCGCCGTGATCCTCGACGAGGCCTACGTCGAGTTCTCGCTGCTGCAGGACCCCGCGGACTCGGTCGAGCTGCTCGCCAAGCATCCGAACCTCGTGCTGCTGCGGACGTTCTCCAAGATCTACGGGCTCTGCGGGCTGCGCGTCGGCTACGCGCTGTGCGGCTCGGAGACCTTCCGGACGGCCGTCGACCAGGTCCGCCAGCCGTTCTTCTGCAACGCGGCCGCGCAGGCCGCCGCGATCGAGGCGCTCAAGCACCAGGACGAGGTCGCCCGGCGGGTAGAGCGCAACCTCGCCGAGCGGACCTCGCTGGTCGTCGAGCTCGAAGCCCTCGGCCTGAGCGTCGCCCAGTCGCACGCGAACTTCATCTGGTTCGACGTCGGCGAGAACGAGCCCGAGGTCGTCAAGGAGCTCGCCCAGCGCGGCGTGCTCGTGCGCGCCGGCGGCGCGCTCGGCCGCCCTGGCGCGCTGCGCGTCACGGTCGGCACCCAGGCGGAGAACGAGCGCCTCGTCGAGACGCTCGGCGCGCTGCTGTAGATGCGCGCGCCGCTGGAGGCGGCGCTCGAGGCGGTCGCGCTGCGCCTCCACGACGCGCGGGTCCCGTTCCTGCTCGGGGGCAGCGCGCTGCTCGACGCGCTCGGTCTCGACGTCGAGGTGCGCGACGTCGACCTCATGCTCCGCCCGGAGGACCGCGCGCGGTTCGAGGCCGCCTGCGCTCCCTGGCTCGTGGCGGTGACCACGGAACCGGGGCCGGTGCTCACCAGCACCTGGAAGGCCACCCTCGACGTCGACGGCGTCGAGGTCGAGGGCCTCGGAGGCCTCGGCGTCGCGGGCGGCCCCGCCGTTGCGTTCCGCGCCGCGGGCACACGCCGGTACGGCGCCGCGGACGTGCCGCTCTGCGACCCAGCGGTGTGGCTGGAGCTCTATCGCGCCTACAAGCCCGAGAAGGCCGCGCTCCTCGAGACGCTGCTAGGGCGCTAGCCAACGTCAACTGCGGCTGGGTAGGGAGGCGAGGGAGCCGCCCGCAGCGGCCACTCCACACGCGAGCGTGCAATTACTACGCCTATACGTGCACAATCAACCCGTCGAGGCGCGGCCCGGCCGAACCCGCCTCCGTACAAGCCCCGCCGTGGGATCGGCCGGCGCCCAGCCGACTTCACTCGCCGTCAGGCGCCACCCAGCCCTACGCCAGGTGAGCGGTGTCGTTGAACGACCGCAGCAACCGATGCCCGATGGAGAACTGCACGATCCGCGTGATCGAGCAGTTGTCCGCGTGGATGAACGCGAACGGGCGCGAGCCCGTGACCTGGTGGCACAGCTCGCCGATCACGCCGCCGTGGAGGACGGCGGCGCCGGTGCCGCCCGGGCCGATCGCGCCGAGCATCGCGTCGAGGCCGGCGCGGACCCGCGCGCGCAGCGACTCCATCGTCTCGGCGCCCGGGATGATGTCCCAGCGCTCCTGCATCAGCGCCTCCATGGCGACCGGGTCGCGCTCGTGCATGCGGCGGCGGTACTCGCCGCCCTCCCACTCGCCGAGGTGGACCTCGCGCAGGTCCTCGATCACCTGCGGCTTCAGGCCGGTGGAGCCCGCCAGCGGCTCGGCGGTCTGGTGGGTCCGCTGCAGCGGCGTCACGAACAGCGCGCGCAGCGGCTCGCCGTGCAGCCGCTCGGCCACGTGCAGGGCCTGCGCGCGTCCCTCGGGCGCCAGAGGCGGGTCGCCGTGGCCCTCGACCAGCTCGAACGTCTCGCCCGGCTCGAGGGCGGCCGAGGCGCCGTGGCGGATCACGATCAGCTCCGTGGCATCGGGCGGGACGGCGAACGCCCGCTGGCGGTAGGTCTCATTCACGGCGGCGCATCGTATTGCGAGCAGTGAAGGTTTCCCTCGCCCGCGCCGATGTCTGGTACAAGTAGCTCCCCGAAGCCATGACCGACCGGCCGAACATCTCGCGCAGCGCCTTCGCCGGCTACGGCTTCGTCTCCTATCGCGCCTGGCGATTTAGCTAGGCGCTCTCGGCCGGCGGCGCCTTAGCGGCGTGCCGACCAGCCAGGGTCCCGAGGGACCGAGCGCCGACACCACGGGTGTGTGACCTCCACCCACCGCCGCACTCGTACCCCTCACTAGAGTTGAAGCACCAGGAGACCGGCTGATGATGATCGTGATGAAAGCGTCGGCGACCGAGGACCAGGTCCAGGCCGTCATCGAGCGCATCGAGTCCTGCGGGGCGAAGGCACACCCCTCGCGCGGCGAGGAGGTGACGGTGATCGGCGCCGTCGGCGACCGCGAGCACGTCGCGCGCCTCGGCCTCGAGGGCGCCCCAGGCGTCGAGCAGGTCGTGCCGATCCTCAAGCCCTACAAGCTCGCGTCCTCGCAGATGCGCGAGCCGTCCGTGCTGGAGATCGGCGGAAGGCGGATCGGCGGCGAGCACTTCAGCCTGATCGCCGGCCCGTGCACCGTCGAGTCGCGCGACCAGGTCATGACGGCCGCGCGCGCCGTGCGCGACGTCGGCGGCTCGCTGTTCCGCGGCGGCGCCTACAAGCCGCGCTCGAGCCCGTACTCGTTCCAGGGCCTCGGTCAAGAGGGCCTGCGCCTGCTCGCCGAGGCGCGCGAGGAGACCGGCCTGCCGATCGTCACCGAGCTGATGGACGCGCGCGACCTCGAGCCGGTGCTCGAGGTGGCCGACGTGATCCAGGTCGGCGCCCGCAACATGCAGAACTACCCGCTGCTGAGCGAGATCGGCCGCTCCGGCAAGCCCGCGCTGATCAAGCGCGGCCTCTCGAGCACGCTCGAGGAGCTGCTGATGGCGGCGGAGTACATCCTCAAGGAGGGCAACCCCAACGTGCTCCTGTGCGAGCGCGGGATCCGCACCTTCGAGACGGCCTACCGCTTCACGCTGGACATCACCGCCGTGCCGGTGCTCAAGGAGCTCACCCACCTGCCCGTGATCGTCGACCCGAGCCACGCGGCCGGGCGGCGCGACCTCGTGATGCCGCTGTCGCTGGCCGCCGCGGCGGCGGGCGCCGACGGGATCATCGTCGAGGTGCACCCCGCGCCGGACGAGGCGATCTGCGATGGCCCGCAGCAGCTCTACGCGGACGCGCTCGACGAGTACGTCTCGAAGGTGGAGCAGGCGGCCGCGCTCGCGGGCAAGGTGCTCTCCTCGGCGCCCGCATGAGCGGCGCGCAGCGGTGACTGCGCTCGCCTACCTCGGTCCCGAGGGCACGTTCACGCACCAGGCCGCGCTCGACCTCGCGCGCCCCGGCGACGAGCTGCGCCCGGCCGCGACGGCGGTCGACGTCGTGCGCGCGGTCGCGGCGGGCGCGGTCGACGGCGGCGTCGTCGCGTTCGAGAACTCGCTCGAGGGGTCGGTGGCCGAGAACCTCGACGAGATCCTGCACACGCCCGAGGTCGTGCTCGCGGGGGAGCGGGCGCTGCCCGTGTCGTTCGCGCTGCTGCGCGCGCCCGGCGACGACGCGCCGCTGCGCGCGGTAGCCAGCCACCCGTTCGCGCTCGCCCAGTGCGCGCGCTTCCTGCGCGAGGGCCGGCTCGAGGCGGTCGAGGCGGCCAGTACCGCCGCCGCCGCGCGAGAGCTCGCGGGCGGGCGGGCGGGCACGGGCATCGGCGCGCTCGCGCCCGTGACGGCGGCGGAGGTCTACGGCTTACGCGTCGAGCGCGAGGGCCTGGAGGACGAGACCGGCCCGAGCACCCGCTTCGTGGTGCTGCGCTCGCGCTGCCCGGCCCCGACCGGCCGCGACCGCTCGTTCTTCGTCGTCACCCCGCGCCGAGACGAGCCCGGCTCGCTTGTCCGGCTGCTGCAGGAGTTCTCCGTGCGCGGGATCAACCTGACCACGATCGAGTCGCGCCCGACGCGCGCGCTGCTCGGCGAGTACCGCTTCCTGATCGAGTGCGAGGGCCACGTCGCCGACGCCCACGTGCGCGACGCCGTGGTCGGCCTGCTGCGCTTCCCCGGCGACGTGCGCTTCCTCGGCTCCTTCCCCGAGGACGCCGCGCGCCGCGGCCACGCGCCCGCGCCCGATCACCCCGAGCAGGTCGTGCGCGGCTACGAGCGCATGCTGGAGCAGGTCGAGGCGTGAGGACGGGCGTCGTCGGATTGGGCCTGATCGGCGGCTCGCTGCTGCGCGCGCTGGGCGGAGCGGGCTACGACGCCGACCCCGCCGTGCGCGCGGCCGCATCCGCCGACGGGTTCGAGGTCGCCGACGATCCGGCCGGCCTGGCCGGCTGCGAGCTCGTGCTGGTGGCGGTGCCGCCGGCGCGCGTCGCGCAGGTGGTGGAGGATCTGCTCGAGGCGCTGCCGGACGCCCTTGTCGCCGACACCACGTCGGTCAAGGCGCCGCTCCCGCGCCACGAGCGGCTCGTCGGCGGGCACCCGATGGCGGGCGCCGAGACCGCCGGCTGGGCGGCGTCGACGGCGGTCCTGCTGCAGGGCGCCCCGTGGGCGGCATGCCCGGCGGGAGAGGCGCTCGAGCCGCTGCTCGCGCTGTCCGGCGCCGTCGAGGCGCTCGGCGGGCGGATCGTCGCCTGCACGCCGGAGGAGCACGATGCCGCGGTGGCCCGCACGAGCCACGTGCCGCACCTGGCGGCCCAGGCGCTCGCCGGGCTCGCCGCCGACGGCGGGCTGCAGGCCGCGCTCGCCGGCACCGCGTACCGCGACATGACGCGCGTCGCCCGCGCCGACGCGGAGCTGTGGACGGAGATCCTGGCGGTCAACCGCGACGCCTGCCTGCTCGCCGTCGACGAGCTGGTCGCACGGCTCGGCGTGCTGCGCGCGGCGCTCGGCGACGACGCGGCGCTCGGCACGGAGTGGGCGCTGGGGCAGGGCTGGCTGGACGCCGTGGACGCCGTCCGCTGGCGCGAGCCGGAGTGGCGCGAGGAGCCCGTCGACGGCTGGCCCGGTCTGCTCGAGCACGGCCGCGCCGGGCGCGCGGTGCGCCGGCTGCGCCGCACCGGCGACGGCGCGCTCCGCGCCGAGGTGGCGCGATGAGGCGCCGCTTCGACCCTTCCGGCCCGCTCAAGGGCACGCTGGCCGCGCCGGCCGACAAGTCGCTCTCGCACCGCGCCGCGCTGCTGGCCGCGATGACCTCCGACCCGGTGCGCGTGACCGGCTACCTCGACGCCGCCGACACCAACTCGACGCTCGCCGCGGTCGAGGCGCTCGGCTCGCTCGTCGACCGCGGCTCGGACGCGCTGACGATCCGC
>DATFQI010000128.1:0-9185 GCA_035264365.1 Solirubrobacteraceae bacterium | reverse complement strand
CAACCTGGCGCGTCTACCAATTCCGCCATCGGCGCGAGGGCGGGGGCGAGTATAGCCCTGGCGGTAGCTGCCGTTTGAGTCCGTCCAGAGGGGGCGATACATTCTACGAACACATGTTCGCTCGACTCGATCAACCCGCCGAAAACGGCGATCTGAGGAGGCCTCTTCCGTGGACATCGGCAAGGACCTGACGAAGCGCCAGCAGGAGATCTTCGACTTCATCAAGAAGTACTCGGCGAAGTACGGCTATCCGCCGACGGTGCGCGACATCGGCAAGGCGGTCGGCCTCGCGTCGTCCTCGACGGTGCATGCGCATCTCGCGAACCTCGAGAAGCTCGGGCTCGTGCGGCGCGACCCGACGAAGCCGCGGGCGATCGAGCTGCTGGACCGCGCGGTCGGCGCCGTCAAGGACGTGGTGATCCCGCAGGGGCTCCCGCTGGTCGGCCACGTGGCCGCCGGCTCGCCGATCCTGGCGGAGGAGAACATCGAGGAGTACGTCTCGGTGCCCCCGATCGCCGGCGGCGAGGACGGCGAGTACCTGCTGCGGATCCGGGGCGACTCGATGGTCAACGCCGGCATCCTGCCCGACGACTACGTGGTCGTGCGGCCGCAGGACACGGCCGCCGACGGCGAGATCGTGGTCGCGCTCGTGGGGGAGGAGGCGACCGTCAAGCGCTTCTTCCGCGAGGACGACCACGTGCGGCTGCAGCCGGAGAACGACGAGCACGAGCCGATCCGCACCCGTGAGGCGCGCGTGCTCGGCCGGGTCGTCGGCGTGCTGCGGAGGGTCGCATGAGCGCCCTCATGACCCCGCGGGCCCCGCGGCGCCGTCGCACTCGGCCGGCGGCCGCCCCTGGTGGCCAGTCGGCGCTGTTCGGCGCGGGCGCGGGCGCGGCTCCGGCGGCGCCGGCGGTGCCCACCGCTCCCGAGCCGCACGCGGCGCCCGCTACGCACGCCGCACCGGCGGTGCCCGCCACGGACGCCGCACCGGCGGAGCCCGTGGCGGCCGCGGCCACGGTCGTGAGCCCTGAGACCGACACCACTGCGCGCGCGCACCGCCACGGGCCGACGCTGGACGACCTGGTCGCCGGCGCTTGGGAGGGCCTGCTGGCGGGCGCGCCCGCCGACTGCTTCGTCTGCGGGACGCCGCTGACGCCGCGCCAATCGGCCGGCGCGGGGATCGTCGGCGGCCGCTGCGGCGGCTGCGGCACGACCGTGAGCTGACGCGTCCATTAGCCTCCGGCGCCCATGAGCGTCGAGGAGGATCGCGCCGAGCTCGCCCGCCTCGAGGAGGCGTGGATGCAGGCCGTCGAGGAGCGGGACATGGAGACGCTCGAGCGCCTCGTGGCGCCCGAGTTCCGGTTCATGGCGATCCACCTCTATCCCGAGCCGATGAGGCGCGACCAGTGGATGGACGCAGCGCGCGAGGGCTACACGATCGTGTCGTTCGCCTTCGAGGACATGGAGGTCGAGGTCTCAGGCGACACGGGCATCGCGCACGCCCGTTACTCGCAGGTCGCCAGCTACCAGCACGTGAGCCTGTCCAACGTGTTCCGGCTCACCGACGTGTGGACCCGCGCCGACGGCACCTGGCGCGTGATGGCGCGCCACTCGTCGATCCTCGGCTAACGCGCGCGGCGGCGGGCTAGTTCTTCGAGTAGTCGTAGAAGCCGCGGCCGGTCTTGCGGCCCAGCAGGCCCGCCTCGACCATGCGGTTCAGCAGCGCCGGGGCGACGGAGCCCGGGTCGCGGAACTCCTCGTAGAGCGACTCGCTGACGGCCAGCAGCGTGTCGAGGCCGATCAGGTCGCTCAGCCGCAGCGGCCCCATCGGGTGCGCGCAGCCCAGCACCATGCCCTGGTCGATGTCCTCCTTGGACGCGAAGCCCGACTCGTACATCCGGATTGCCGACAGCAGGTACGGGATCAGCAGCGCGTTGACGACGAAGCCGGCGCGATCCTGCGAGTTGATCGCCTGCTTGCCGAGCGTGCCCTCGGCGAACGTCCGTGCCCGCTCGACGGTGTCGGGCGTGGTCATGATCGACGTGACGATCTCGACCAGCGGCAGCACTGGGACCGGGTTGAAGAAGTGCAGGCCGAGCACGCGGTCCGGCTGGCGGGTGCCGGCGCCGAGCTTCATGATCGGCACCGACGACGTGTTGGAGGCGAGGAACTCCGCGTCGGGCAGGATCTGGTCGAGGCGCTTGAACAGCACTCGCTTGGCGTGCTCGTCCTCGACGATCGCCTCAATCGCGGCGTCGGAGCCCTCGAGGTCGTCCAGCGACGCGGAGAAGGCGAGCCGCTCGCCGGCGGCGTCGCGATCGGCCTGCTCGAGCTTGCCGCCGCGCACGGCACGGTCGAGGGACTTCTCGATCGCGGCCCGGGAGCGCTCGGAGCGCTCGTCGTCGGCCTCGACGACGGTCACGTCGACGCCGGCGCGCGCGCAGACCTCCGCGATGCCCGAGCCCATCAGTCCTCCGCCCACCACGCCGATTCGCATGGCGGGCACGCTAGCGGCTGGCGTGCCGCCGAGCGTCTACGCGGCTTCGGCGGGCCTGGAGACCCGCACGACGCAGACACAGTTCGGCAGCTTGGACGAGCCCGGCAGGAACATCCTGCCGACCCCGCGGTCCGCGGCGGCGCGCCGCGCGACGTCGGCCGCGTCCGTGCGGTCGTCGAGGTGCTGCGCGACCGGCGTCTCGCTTCCGTGCGCATCGATGTAGATCACGTCGTACATGGGGTCAGTCTGCCCGTCTTATCGGACGTTTTCCTTGGTTGGTTGAACATACCTTTGTAGCCGGTACCGTTCCATGGGCAGACCGAGCAGTGCGCGGAGGTTTGCCCTTCGAGGAAAGTCCGGACATCACAGGGCAGGGTGGTCGGTAACGCCGACCCGGGGAAACCCGCGGGACAGTGCCACAGAAAACACACCGCCCAAGACCGCGGCCCGCACGTGCGGCCGCGGGACGGCAAGGTTGAAAAGGTGCGGTAAGAGCGCACCGGCGTCGCGGTGACGCGGCGGCCAGGTAAACCCCACCCGATGCAAGGCCAAGCAGGACCGTTTGGAGGTTGCCCGCCGAGGTCCAGGTCGGCCGCTCAGATGGATGGCTGCTCAAGACAGAATCCGGCTTACAGGTCTGCTACGGGAAGGGCCCTCGGGAACGGGGGCCCTTCCTATAGGCCCGTCCAGTACCCCCTTCGCCCCCCGACGCGGCCGAGCCACACACCTAGAGGTGTGCCGAGTGGACCATTTCGGCCGGCAGCTCGTCACGAGCCAGCGCCACGAAGAGCTGGACCAGCTCCGGGTCGAACTGGCGCCCGCTGAGCGCGCGGATCTCGTCCAGCGCGTCCTCGATCGCCCATGCGCTCTTGTAGGGACGCTCGGAGACGAGCGCGTCGAAGACGTCGCAGATCGCGGTGATGCGCCCGGCGAGCGGGATCGCCTCGCCGGCGAGGCCGGCCGGATAGCCGGAGCCGTCCCAGTGCTCGTGGTGCGTGCGTGCGATGACCTCGCCGAGCTGCACGACCGGTGAGCGCGAGCCGGCGAGGAGGTCGCCGCCGACGTCGGTGTGGCGCTGCATGACCGCGCGCTCCTCCGGCGTCAGCGGGTCGGGCTTGCGCAGGATGTCGTCGGGAATCGCGATCTTGCCGACGTCGTGCATCGCGCTCGCGCGCCGCAGCAGCTCGGCCTCGTCGCGGCTGAGCCCGGCGGCCAGGCCGAGCCTGTGGCAGAGCCGGGCGATCCGCTCGATGTGCTCGCCGGTCTCCTCGTCGCGCGACTCGACCGCCTGGCCGAGCCGGTTGATGATCTCCAGCTCGGTCGCGCGGAGCTCGCTCGTGCGCTCGCGGACCTGCTCCTCGAGCAGGTCGTTGACCTCGGCGATCCGCTGACGCTCGACGCTCTCGAGCAGGTTGCTGACCGCGACCGTGGCGACGGAGGACAGCGCGAGCGCGGAGATCGGAGCGGCCTGGGGGAGCACGATGCCGTGCTCGAACACGAGCTGCGCGATGGCGACGTAGGCGAACCCGAGCACTGGCGCGGCGAGCGCCGCGATCGTACCCCGCACGCGCAGGGCGAGCAGTGGGACCGACGCGGCGGCGAGGATGATCAGCAGGACGTCCAGCCACGGTGGCGCCGCAGCCAGGGGGAAGTCGTGCAGGGCGGTCCAGATCGCGTTCGCCTGCACCTCGGGGCCGGACATCAGCTCGTGACCCTGAGGCGTTGCGTGCTGGTCGTGCAGGGTGGGAGCGGTCGCTCCGATCACCACCACGCGGTCGCGCAGCAGCTCCGGGTCGACCCTGCCCGCGAGCAACGTCGAGAACGAGAAGGTCGGGATCGTGCCAGGGCCGCCGCGGTAGTCGATCAGCGCGCCGTCTTCGCCGAACGCGGACTTCCGGACCGGCTGCCCGAGCCGGTCGGCGACCGTGACGGCGAGCGCCGGAAGGCCGGCGACCTCGAACCCGAAGCGGCGGATCACGCCGCCGGCCTCGTCGGGGAGATTCGCCGCGGCAGCCTGCGCGCCGATCGTCGCGAGCTCCTCTTCGCCGCCCAGCACGCGGGTCCCGCCGCGCCCGTCGGTCTCGGTCGTGGCGAGCACCGCGCCGCCGGCGTTGCCGATCGCGTCGTAGAGCGCGAGGTCCTGGCGGTCCGTGCTCTTCTCCGTGTACTGGATGTCGATCACGATCTCGCGCGCGCCCGCCTCGGCGAGCCGGCCGACGGCCCGCCCCATCAGCGAGCGCGGCAACGGCCACTGGCGCTTCAGGTCGGAGAACGTCACGTCGTCGATCGCGACGACCGCGACGTCCGCGGGCACCTGCGCGCCGCGCTTCTGGAACAGGCGGTCCAGCGCCGCGTTCTCGATCGGGGCGAGCACGCCGGTGAACGTCGCGGCCGCGGCGACGGCCGCCGCGAGCACGCCCGCGGTCAGCAGCATCCGCAGCCGCGGCACGCCCCGTCGCGCGGTCATCGCCTCGCGAGGTAGGAGCCGCCGGCGCGCACGATCACGGTCTTGCCGGTCCGGCGGTCCTTGATCGCGACCGCACCCTCGCGCACGCGCGTGACCGTGCCGTCGCAGCGGTCCTTGGTGACCCAGGCGGTGCCGCGAGCGGTGGCGACGCTGTTGTTGCCGTAGGTGCGGAAGCGCCCGCCGCGGTCGCGCGCCCAGAGGCGGCGGACGACGCGGCGCGTGGTGGGGTTCTCACGCGGGACCACGCTCGTGTGCGCGAGCGCGCTGCTACGCGCCGGGCAGCGCCCGAAGTCGCCGCCGCGCAGGGCCAGCGAGGTCATGCCGTTGCCGGCGGCGCTCTGGCGGACCTGGAAGCGCGAGCCCCAGAAGCGGCCGGTCTGGAACTCGCCCGCCTCGTCGAGTGCGGTGGTGAGCCGGATGCGGCCCCGGCGGGCATCGACCACGGTGCCGCTCGGCAGCACCGTGGCGCCGGCGAGCTTGCGGAAGCGGCGGGCCCCGGGACGGCGGACGAGCACCTTGCCCTGGCCCGGGGCCACGATGACGGTCTCGCCGAGCACCGGCGCAGGGATTCCGCGAACGGGCGGCGCCACCGGCGTCGGGGGGACGTCCTCGCCGGCCACGGGCGGGCTCGTGAGCGGGGTGCCGGGCCACGGGTCGTCACCGCAGCACTCGAAGGCGCCGACGTCCGGGACCGCGCGCGCCCGGCCGTCCGGATCGACGGCGCTCGTGAACGCGTCGGCGACGCCGGCGTCGATCGTGGGGGAGTCGGCCAGCGGCCGGTAGTCGCCGGCGGCGGGGTCGGCCAGGAGGGGCTCCGCCGAGAGGATGCCGGCGCCGAGCACCAGTTGCGGGGACGCTTCGGGGCGCAGGTTGGAGTAGCTCGCGCTGCAGCCTCCGCCGCCGCTGCGCGCGTCGACGTCGGTGACGGCGCCGCGCGCGAGGACGTTGACGAGCGTGGCGACGCCACCCCCGCCGACCTCGCAGCGGATCGCGTTGGCGCGCGGGGCCATCGCGGTGACGTTGCGGATGGCGAGCCCACCGCTGCGGCCGCCTCCGCCGCCCTCGCGCAGCTTCAGCGCGGCGGCCCCCGAGCCGTCCGTCTCCGTGATCACGACGCTGTCGCGCAGCACGGTGGTGGTGTCGGCGGTCCGCACCTTCGCGCCGTCGCCGCCGGTGGAGACGATCTCGAGGTCCTCGCCCAGGCCGCCGTTCATGACCAGGGTGTCCTGGGCCGGCGTCGTGCCGCGCAGCGTGAGGTGACGCAGCGTGCCCCCGGCGAGATCGACGAACGGGCCCGTGAGGCTGTTGGGTCCGGTCAGCAGCGGCGGCGCCTGGCCCGCGACGCCGTGGACGTCGATCCCCGTCGGCGCGAGCGCGACCTGGACGGCGTAGCTGCCGGGGGCGACGACCACCTCGTCGCCGGCGCTGGCGCCGTTGACCGCGTAGCCGATCCTGCACGGCATGGCGGCGCTGCAGTCGCCGGAGGTGGCGGTCGCCGTGGGGGCGGCATAACGGGTCGTGTGCGCCTGGGCGGCGGCAGGCGCGAGGACGGCAAGGACCAGGCCCGCGCCGAGCGCACGACTGATGAAAACCGGCAACTGCACCTCTGTCCTGTTCGGCCGGAATCGCGCGTGTCTGTAGGGGGCTAGACATCCGTCCGATGTGCGAACATGTGTTCGACCCATGATCGTCTGCGCCCAGATCCCCCGCTTCGAGCTCGCGATCGCCGCCGGCGGCCGCGAGACGCTGGCCGCCGGACCGGTCGCGCTGGCCCCGGAGGCGGGCCGCGAGCAGCTGATCGGGCAGGCCTCCGCGGCCGCCGAGGCCTACGGCGTGCGCGCCGGGTTGCGGCTGGGGGAGGCGCTGGCCCGCTGCCCGGCGCTGCGGCTCGTCCCGCCCGACCCGGCCGGGGTCGCCGACGAGTGGGAGCGGCTGCTGGTGCTGCTGGAGGGCATCGGAGCGGCGGTCGAGCCGGGGCGCCCTGGCCTCGCGTGGTTCGACGCCGAGGGCCTGCGCACACTGCACGGCGGCAGCCTGGATGGGGTGATCGCCGCCGCCCGGCGCGCGCTCGCGACGCCCGTACGGTTCGGGGCGGCGCCCTCGCGCTTCGCGGCGCTGGCCGCCTCCAGCGCCGCCCGCGCCCGCCGGGCCGAGGTCGCGCCGTCGGGCGCCGCGGCGCTGCGCGCCTACCTCGCGCCGCTGCCGGTCGCGCTGCTGGGCGTGCGCGAGGAGACGGCCGCGCTGCCGCCGGTGCTCGAGCGCTTCGGCGTGCGCACGCTCGGCGAGTTGGCCGTGATGCCGCGCGCTGCGCTGAGCGATCGCTTCGGCGAGGCAGGCGTGCGGGCGCGGGCGCTCGCGCGCGGGCGCGACGAGCCGCTGCGCCCGCGTACGGCCTCCGAGCGGCTGGAGGAGCGCCTGGAGCTTCCCGAGTCGGCGTCGGGCACGCAGCTCGAGCGCGCGCTCGGCCTGCTGATCGACCGGCTGCTCGCGCGCCGTGAGCGCCGCGGCCGCACCATGCGCGCCGCCGTGCTGTCGGCGCGGTTGGTGGAGGGCGGAACCTGGCGCGTGCGCGTCACGTTCCGGGAGGCACTGGCCGATCCGCGGCGGATGCGGCTGGTGCTCGCTCCGCGGCTGGCCGACCTGCCGGCGCCCGCCGAGGCCCTGCGCCTGCGCGCCGAGGGCCTGGGCCCGCCGGCGGCCGACCAGCGCTCGCTGCTCTCGGAGCCCGCCGCGCTGCGCGCGGCGCGGCTGCGGGAGGCAGTCCGCCAGGCGCGTGCGATCGCCGGGCCGGAGGCGGCGCTGCGGATCCTGGCCGTGGACCCCGACTCGCGCGTGCCGGAGCGGCGGCTCGCGCTGACCCCGTGGGAGCCGTGAGGGGCGCTCGGGCCGCCATGGGCGCTCGGGCCGCCGCGGGCGCCGGAGCCGCCGCGGGCGCCGGCGGCCCGTCATGAAGCGGCTGGCGAAGCCGCGAGCCGCCCGGATCCGGGAGGGCGACCAGGGCCGGCCGGCGGCGGTCGACGGCCGCATGGTCGAGGCCGTGCGCGAGTCCTGGCTGGTCGAGGACCGCTGGTGGACGCCGAAGCCGGTCCGCCGGCGCTACTGGGAGGTGGTCACCACCGACGGGCGCAACCTGGTCGTCTACCGCGACCTCGTGGAGGGCGGCTGGTTCGCGCAGAGATGATGGGGGGAGGCCATCACCCATGAGCGGATGGACTCCACAGGACCTGCCCGACCAGAGCGGCCGCACCGTGGTGATCACGGGCGCGACCAGCGGCATCGGCCGCGCCGCCGCGACCGAGCTGACCCGCGTGGGCGCCCACGTCGTACTGGCGGTGCGCAACGTGGAGAAGGGCGAGCGGATCGCCGCCGAGCTCGGCCCCGGCGCCGAGGCGCGCCCGCTGGATCTCACCGACCTCGCCTCCGTGCGCGGGTTCGCGCAGGCCTGGGAAGGCCCGATCGACGTGCTGATCAACAACGCCGGCGTGATGGCGGTCCCCGAGGGCCGCACCAAGGACGGCTTCGAGACCCAGATCGGCACGAACCACCTCGGCCACTTCGCGCTCACCGGGCTGCTGCTCGGCCACGTGCGCGAGCGTGTGGTGCAGGTCGCCTCCGGCGCGCACCGGATGGGCAAGATCGACCTCGAGGACCTCAACTGGGAGCGGCGCACCTACCGCCGCTGGCCCGCCTACGGGCAGTCCAAGCTCGCCAACCTGCTGTTCGTGCGCGAGCTCCAGCGCCGCCTGGCCGCGGCAGGCTCGCCGGTCCGCGCCGTCGCCGCCCATCCCGGCTACGCCGCGACCGAGCTGCAGTCACGCACCGGCAACGCGCTCCAGAACGCCCTGATGGCGGTCGGCAACAAGCTGCTCGCCCAGAGCGGCGAGCACGGCGCCTGGCCGACGCTGTTCGCGGCCACGCAGGAGCTGCCCGGCGGCGCCTACATCGGGCCGGGCGGCCCGGGCGAGCTGCGCGGGAGCCCCGCGCCGGCGTCGCGCGGCGGCGCCGCGCGCGACGACGTCACCGCGCGCGAGCTGTGGGCGCTGTCGGAGCGCCTGACCGGCGTCAGCTACGCGTTCGAGAGCAGCGCCGCGGCCGCGTCCGCGCCCTCGCGCACGGCGTAGTTCGTGCCCCGGTCCTCGGGGTAGATCTGCGTCGTGTTGGCGAGCACCAGTCCCGGCACGCCGGTCTGCAGCGGCGGGATACGCTCGCCGTAGCCGACCG
>DATFQI010000127.1:0-30833 GCA_035264365.1 Solirubrobacteraceae bacterium | reverse complement strand
GAGGGCGCCGGCCGCACCCGCGGCCGCGGCCCCGGCGCCGCGCGTGAAGGCACCCGGGTCGATCGCCGGAGCGCCGCCGCCCGCGGTGCCGGCGGCACCGCCCGTCTGACCGAGGTCATGCCCGGCAGCGCGCCCGCTCGGGGGCGCCGTCGGCGGCGACGAGGCCGCAGCCGCAGCTGCGCCCGCGGGCAGCGTCGAGCGGCCCGCGGTGGGGTCGCCGCCCCCACCGGTGGCCCCGCCACCGGTGCCGCCCGTCGCGCCACCACCGGTCCCGCTGCCGCCAGTGCCGCCCGCCGCACCACCACCGGTCCCACCGCCGGGCTCGGCACCCTGGGTCCCGGCACCCGCAGGAGCCTCGGTCGGCTGCCCGCTGGCCAGCGCGCTCGCCCACGTGATGCCCTCGTCGATCATCGTCCCGACGTCGGCCCACAGTTGGCGGATGTCGTCGATCTCGAAGTCCGTCTCCAGCCCGACCATGTCGAAGATCTGCTGGATGATCAGGTTGACGACGTCCTCGAAGCTGTTGCACTTCGCCAGCTTCCCCTTGATCTCCGCCACCCGCGCCTGCGTCGAGGCGATCTGCTGCTTCGCCTCGTCGGCGACGATCTGCATGAACTCGCCGAGGTCGGTCGCGTGCGTCTTGATGGTGTCGATGGGGGGCGTGAGCATGCCCTTCATCTCGTCCACGCCGGAGTTGAGCTGATCGACGAGCAGCTGGAGGCCGGCGCCCGCGACCTCGCCGGCCATGTTCAGAGCGCCCTCGGCGAGGTCCGAGAGCGCGTCGTCGCCGATCTCGGCCTGCGGGATCTGGATGTTCGGGACCTGCAGCGAGTTGACCTTGCCGCTGGTCTCCGTCGCCCAGGTCTCGATCGCGACCGACTTCTCCTTGGCGCTCGTGGAGAGCGCCTGCATCTGGGCGAGGTCGCCGATCCGGCTCTCGACGTGCCCGAGCCCCTCGACCGCCGCATCGCGCGCCGTGATGAACGGGTCCTTGCCGCCGAGCGCGACCGTCGCGGCCTGGTTGAGCTCGGTCAGCTGCTTGGCGATGTGGTCCGCGGCGGCGCCGATCATCATGTCGCCGACCGTGTAACAGGCCTTCATCTGCTGCAGCTCGAGCAGGATCGCCGCCCCGGCCGCGCGCTCCGCGATCCCGTGCACGCCGCCCCCGGGCGCCCCGCGCTCGAACGCCTTGCCGCCCCAGACGCCGAACCAGCCCTGGAGCACGGACTTGATCAAGCCCTTGACGAGCTTGGCCGTGTCGAACGTGGCCTTGACCGCCTTGGCGCCCTGCTTGACCGGCTGGGCGTTGGAGAAGCCCGCGCTCGAGAGGTCGATGATGTCGAAGATGCCGCCGACCAGGTCGCCGACGAGGTTCGCCTCATAGTTGGCGACCATGCCGTCCCAGGCGGCGCGCGAGGCGGCGCCGGCCGGCCCCGGCGGCGCCTTCATCGAGCGGTACTGGGCGGCGCAGGTGAGGCCGAAGTCGGCGAGGAACTGGACGCCGTCGACGCCGACCTTGATCCCGAGCAGGATCTCGTTGAGCGGGACGGTGATCGCATCGACCTCGGCCCCGACGACCGACGCCGTCGCGATGTCCTGGACGAGTTCGACGACGTAGATGACGTGGCCGATGCCGTTGTTGAGGATCGCGACCGCGTGGCGGCCGGCCATGAACGCCTTGATCTCCGGGGCGTCCTCGCCCTGGATCGCGGCGAAGTCCTGCTTGGCGTTCATCAGGTCCGCCGCGCCGCCGGCCAGCAGGCCCCAGCCCGGGTACAGGCGCGCGACCTCGAGGAAGGTGCGGATGACGTTCGGCGCGTTGCCGGTCCAGAACTCGTCCCAGTCGATGCCGCTCTGCGGATTGGCCGAGGTCGGCGGGTTCGGCGCCGCGGCGGGCGTCGGCCCCGCCGGGGTGGAGCTCGGGCCGGCTGCCGGACCGGGCGCCGCGGGCGCCGGCGGCGCGGCCGGCGTGGATGCGGGCGCCGGCGCCGGCGGCGGCATGCGCCCGATGAACAGCGGCGGCGCGACGAGCCGCGCCACGGCCTGGTTTCCCGCCGAGCGCTGCAGCGCCGACACCTGCGAGGTGCCGAAGCCGGATGGAAGGCCGGCCCGGCCGGAGGAGAACGCCCGCACCGATGCGGCCATCGGCGTCGAGAAGGCGCCCGTCGGGGCCGCCCCGACGGCGGCGGAAGTGGCGACCAGCGGCGCTGGCCCGAGCTCCTGCTCGATCTGTGGCTGGTTCTCGGGCATGGAGCCGGGAGCGCGAACCTAACCGGGCGCTGCCCGTTAGGGCAAGGGGGAAACGGGCAGCCGAGCGGTCAGCGACGCGCCGGAAGCCGGACCTCGACCGCGAGGCCGCCGAGATCGGAGCCCGCGAGCCGCAGCTCGCCTCCGTGCAGGCCGACCTGCTGGGCGACGATCGCTAGCCCGAGCCCCGTGCCCTCGGCGGTCGCTTCCCGTCCGCGCGCGAACGGCTCGAGCAGCCGCTCGCGATCGCCCTCGGGGATGCCGGGGCCGTCGTCGGCGACCCGCAGCAGCCAGCGGCCGTCCTCGCGGCCGAGGTCGACGTCGACCCGCCCGCCGCCGTGCAGCGCCGCGTTCTCGAGCAGGTTGTCGACGACGAGCCGCAGCCCGTTGGCCCAGCCGTGCACGACCTCGCCTCGCCCGGACTCGTGCTCGCGCAGCTCGTAGGTGACGCCCGGGTGGCGCCGGCGGGCGCCGTAGATCGCGGCGTCGACGAGGTCGCCGAGCTCGACGTCCTCACGCGGGAGCGCGTCCGCCGCCTCCCCGCGCGCGAGCGCCTGCAGCCCCTCGAGCAGGTGCACGATCCGGTCCTGCTCGGCGCTGCTCTCGCGCAGCAGCGCGGCGCGCTCGGCCTCGGGCAGGTCTGGGTTGCGGGCGAGCGTGTCGAGGTTCGCTCGCAGGCCGGTCAGCGGCGTCCGCAGCTCATGGCCGGCGTCGGCGGCGAAGCGACGCGTCGCGGCGGTCGAGGCCTGCAGGCGCGCGAGCATCCCGTTGAGCGCGCCGGCGAGCGAGCGAACCTCGTCCGGGCCCTCCTCGGGCAGCGGCGTCGAGAGGTCCTCCGCACCGGTGACGCGCGCCGCGCCTGCCTGCAGCCGGGCCAGCGGGCGGACGGCGAGCGAGCTGAAGAACCACGCCGCCAGGCCGGTCAGGGCGAGTGCGAGCAGGCCGAGCAGGATGATCAGCCGGCGGGTGCTCGCCACGCGCTCCTCGACCGGGGCGAGCGTGGAGAGGGCCTGGAATCGGGCGTCGTCCGGGCCGGCGAGCGGGACCGTCAGTGATCGCCAGTCGGTGCCGGCGATATCGACCGTGGAGAAGCCCTCCCGCCGCGACGGGGTCGGCACGGAGTCCGGCACGTCGCCGTCCTGGGCGACGACCTCGCCGCCGACGGCGACCTGCACGAACGTGCCGGAGCCCTTCAGGAGCGGCTGCCCACCGCGCGGGCCGCGACCGAAGCGGCCCTCGCCGGGCGGCCCGCGCAGCACCTCGGCGACCTGCTCGCGCAGCTCCTGGTCGACCGCCTGGCGGCCGTCGCGCTCGACCGCGGCGAGCAGCAGCGTGCCAGCGATCAGCCCGCCGATCAGGACCGCCAGCAGCGCCGCGAGCGTCAGCCGCGCGCGCAGGCTGCCGGGCAGCCTCATGGGCGCAGCGCCCAGCCGACCCCGCGCACCGTGTGCAGTGTCCTGGGCTCTCCGCCGGCCTCGAGCTTGCGCCGCACGTAGCCGACGAACACGTCCACGACGTTCGTCTCCACGTCGGACGCGTAGCCCCACACGAGCCGCAGCAGCTGCTCGCGCGAGAGCACCTGGCCGGGATGGCGGGCGAAGACCTCGAGGAGGTCGAACTCGCGCCGCGTGAGGCCGAGGTCCCGGCCGCCGCGGGTGGCGACGTGGCGGCGGGCGTCGACGACGATGTCCCCGACCACGAGCGGGCCGGCTCCCGCGCTGCCGCGGCGGCGCAGCAGCGCCTGCAAGCGCGCGGTCAGCTCCGCGATCGCGAACGGCTTGACCAGGTAGTCGTCGGCGCCGGCCTGCAGCCCGGCGACGCGGTCGTCGACCTCGTCGCGCGCGGACAGGATGCAGACGGGCACGTCGATGCCCCCGGCTCGCAAGCGCCGGACGACGGAGACCCCGTCGAGGTCGGGCATCGTCACGTCGAGGACGATGACAGCCGGCGGACGCTGCGCGACCGCCTCGAGCGCCTCTCGGCCCCCGGCCGCCGTGGACACGGCGAAGCCCTCGAGGCGCAGCGCGCGCTCGAGGGCCGACCGGACCGATGCCTCGTCGTCGACGACGAGGACGTGGGGCTCGCTATGGCCCGTGGTGATGTTCCCCTCGCTCGGGAGCGAAGTCCTCGAGCGCGGCCTTCACCTTGGCCTCGTCGAGCTTGAGGCTCTTGGCGAGCGAGGCGGCGAGCGCGTCGCGCATCTTCTCGTGCTCGGCCTCGCCGGCCTTGCGCAGCTGCTCGAAGGCGGCCTCGACCTTGTCCTGGGAGATCCCGAGCGCCTTGGCGAGCGCGGACGCGCGGTCGGCCTCGCGCTCGTCGTGGTCCTTCGCGAAGTCGTCGCGCAGGTTCTCGAACGCCTTGCGCAGCTTCGCCTCGGAGACCCCGAGCGCCTTCGCGAGCGACGTCCCGCGGTCGCCGCGACTGTCGTGTGCCTTGTCGAGCGCCGCGCGGACCTTGGCGACCCTGATGCCCAGTTCCTTGGCCAGCGCGGCGGCCAGCTCGGAGTGGTGCTCCTCGCGGTCGCCGCGGCGGGGGCGCAGCGTGCCCAACGCGTCGCGGAGCTTGGCCTCCGTGACGCCGAGCGCGTCCGCGAGCTCCTTGAAGTGGTCCTCGCGGTCCGGGCCGCCCGCCTGCCCGAGGTCCGCGCGGGCGTCCTCGAACGCCTTGCGGAGCGCGGCGGTGCTGACACCGAGCTCCTTCGCGAGCCCGTCGAGCGCGGGGCCGAAGCGGGTGCCGCCGGGGTGGCCGGGGCCGCCTGGGCCGCGACCCGCCCCGCCCGGGCCGCCGAAGCCGATGCCGGCGGTACGGGTGCCGGAGCTCGAGCTCTTGCCGGCCGACTCGGCGCCGGCGTTGCCGCTGCCGCTCTGGCTGCCGATCGCGTACGCGGTGAACGACAGCGCGACGGCGCCGCTGAGGATCAGTGCGGTGGACTTTGCCTTGGGCGTCATGGGGGCAACGATCGGCTCGCTGTCTGAGAACAGCCTAAGAGTCCGGCTTCCTTAGGCGGCTCACAAGCGGCGGACGGACGCTGGGATCGTGACCGTTTCGCTCCGCCGCCCTCTCGCCGTCGCGGCCGTGCTGTTCGTGCTGATCCTCGCCTTTCTCGCCGGGCGCGTGCACGCGGGCACCGATCCGGCGCAGGTGACCGCCCCCGCCGCGGACGCCGTGCAGCCGGCCACGCCGGGGACCGATCCCTACGACGGCTTCGCGCCAGGCGCGCCGCCGCAGGACGCGGTCCCCGAGCAGGGCGGCGTGCCCTCGCCGGGCGGGCAGGACCTCGACCCGCCGGTGACTCAGGCGTCGTGAACCGGGCCGACGAGCGGTTCCGCTGCATGGGCTGCGACGCCCGCGTCCGGCTGGAGTCGCCCGTGCTCTGTGCGGGCGAGCTCGCGCGCGTGGGCGCGGACGTGCGCGCGACGCTCGAGGACGCCGACCGGCGCCTCACCCGCTTCGACCCCGGCTCGGACCTGTGCCGGCTCAACGCCGATCCGCGCGAGGTCGTGCCGGTCTCCGCGCTCGTGGCGCGGCTCGCCCGCGCGGCGGTCTGGGCGGGCGCCGCGAGCGGTGGCCTGGTGGACGCGACCCTGACCGGCGAGATCGAGGCCGCCGGGTACGCGGCATCGCGCACCGGGCTGGAGCCCGGGTCGCTGTCTGACGCCGTCGCTCGTGCTCCGGAGCGCCGGCCCGCGCGGCCGCGCGAGCGGCCGGGGTTCGCAGCGATCAGTGTGCTCGACGGCGACCGGGTGACGCGCCCGCCCGGCGTCCGGCTCGACTCCGGCGGGCTCGGCAAGGGGCTCGCCGCGGACGTCGCGGCTGATCTCGTGCCGTCAGGCGTGCGCTATGCGATCTCGGCCGGCGGCGACCTTGCCGTCGGCGGCGGCGACTGGGAGGTGGCGGTCACCGGCGCCTCGAGCGGCGCGGAGGTGCACCGGCTGCGCGTGCGCGGCGGGGTCGCGACGTCGGGCGTGTACGAGCGGCTCTGGCGTCGCGCGGACGGGTCGTACGCCCACCACCTGCTCGACCCCGCGACCGGCGAGCCCGCCTGGACCGGCCTGGTCTCCGCGACGGCCGTCGCCGCGAGCGCCCTCGAGGCCGAGGTGCTCGCCAAGACCGCGCTGCTCTCGGGTCCGGTGGCCGCGCACCGCGTGCTGCGCCGCGGCGGCGGCGTGCTCCAGCACGAGGACGGCCGGGTCGAGGTGATCGCACCCGCGCCGGTCGTGCGGCTCCCGGCGCGCGCGACCGCCCCGCGGAGCGCGGCGTGACCTCGCGCGACCCGCTCGACTACGCGTGGTGGCTCGCGTCGCGATCGGCGGGCATCGTGGCCTACCTGTCGCGTCGTCCTACCGGCCGTTCTTGACCGGCCTCGGCGTGCTCGCGGCCTACCTCGCCGCGGCGCTGTCGCTCACGTACTACATGCGCGGTCGCGTCGGCGCGCGCCGCTGGCGCCGCGCGCACCGGCTGATCCCGGTGGCCTGGGCGCTCGCGGCGGTGCACGTCGTGGGCGCCGGCACCGATGCCGGGAGCCTGTGGCTGCAGCTGCCCGTCGCGCTGACGGCCGCGCTGGTGGTTGCGCTGCTCGGTGAGCGGGTGCTCGGGGCGCGACGGCGACCGCGAGCGATCCGGACGCCGTTCGCGCGCCGCACGCGAGGTGCGGATGCCTCGGGCCGCCACCTCACGCGGGCAACACCGCCTGACTCTGCGTGACCGTGGCCACGAGCCGCCCCGAGCCATCCACCAGGTCCGTCTTCACCACGACCTGCGAACGCCCACGGTGCAGCGGCCGCGCGGTTGCGGTGACACGACCCTCGCGGACGGGGCGCAGGAAGTGCGTCGTGGAGCTGGTGGTCGCCGTCCCCACGCCGGCCGGCAGGCCGAGGAACGCGCACACCGCGCCGACGGAGTCGGCGAGCGCCATCAGCGCGCCTCCGTGGATCACGCCGCCGGCGGTGCAGCGCTCCGCGGCCCAGTCGAAGCCGCCGACGACCTCGTCGGCGCTCGCCGACTCGAGCGTGATGCCGAGCGCCTGCGCGTGGGGCATCGAGGCGACGAGCGCCGCGAGGTCGGGAGCGCCGCTCACGCGGCGCTCCCGGCCGGGACCCGGTCGAGGAAGCCGAGCACCGAGCGCAGCCGGCCGTCGTCGCCGGCGACGGCGACGTCAAAGCCGACGATCGGCGCCGCGGCGCCCGCCGGGCCGAGCTCCCAGCTGAAACGGGCCAGGTCGTGGTGGCCGTCGACCGGGCCGGCGAGCCGGAACTCGAAGCCCGGGAACTGCTCCTGCACCGCGGCGATCGTGCGGTCGATCGCCTCGTGGCCCTGCGCGTCGGCCAGTGGGTCGACGTAGCGGGCGTCGTCGCTCCAAAGCTCCTCGACGCCGCGACGGCGGGCGGCGGGATCGGTCTCGTTCCAGAGCGCGATGTAGCGCTGTGCAAGCTGCTCGTGGGTGCTCATCAGGTCCTCTCGATCGGTCGCTGGGTGGGACGCGATCATGGTGCGGCGCGGCGCCGCGCGGCGCAATTACGTCTGAGGTCAAGCAGCGCGACGGCCCCGGGTCACCCCTGCGCGCTCACCGCGCCGAGGCGGCCGCGGTCGCCGGGCGCGCGGGCGAGCAGCCGGATCTCGCGCGCGAACGAGCCGGCGGCGGCGAGGTAGACGGCCTGGCGGACGCTGACCCGCAGCGTCGCGGCGACGGCCGGACCCGCCCGGCGCGCCTCTCCGTCTGTGGGCTCCGCCGGCCGGGCGCCGAGCACCTCGACGTCCTGCAGCGCGAGCTCGGTCGCCCCCGCGCCGGCGCCGCGGTCGCGCGTGACGAGCACGTCCACGCGCGCGCCTGCGGCGACCGTGCCCGGGGCCGCTGCGGCCACCACCTCCGCGGCCCGCTCCCCGCGGCCGAGGCCCGCGCCCGGCGGCGGAGTCGCAGGCTCGAGCAGCAGCGGGCCAACCGGACCGCCCTCGACGACCGGCACCGCAAGCCGCCGCCCCACCAGCAGCTCCGGTGTCACGCCGACCGAGCCGGCGGGCGCGAACCGCGCGGGCAGCGACCGCCGCGCGAGGTCGCCCGCGCGTAGCCGCCGTCCGGCCTCGAGCGGGCGGCTCGCCACGAGCACCTCTGTGAGCGGAGCGAGCTCCGACCGCAGCGCGGACTCGCGCCGCGCGACGTCGGAGGCCGCGAGCGCGCCGAGCACGAGCGCCAGCCCGAGCAGCAGCGCCGCCCGCCGCCGGCGGCTCATGCCCGTCGCACCGCGCCGTGCGCGCGGTCCTGCACCCGCGGCGGGACGGCCGCCCGGCGCCGGAACCACGGCGCGCGGACGAGCCATCGCCGACCGGCCGGACGCCCGCGAAGCGGCGGCCACGCGCCGAGTTGCCGCCGCGCGAGACGCTCGCGGCGGCCGGCATCGGGAACGGCGCCCGCGAGCGGCAGCTCGAGGACGAGGCGAGCTCCGCGCGGCGAGGGTGCTGTGGTGAGCCGTCCGCCTTGGCGCCGGGCGATGGCCGCCGCCAGCGCGAGACCGTGACCGCGGTGGTCGCGGCGGCCGCGTGCGGCGGAGACCAGCTCGGCGAGCGATGCGGGTAGTCCCGGGCCGCCGTCGGTCACCTCGACCCGTGCGCTTCCGCCGGCCTCGCGCACGCGCACGTGCACTTCGCCGCCGCCGTGCTCGACCGCGTTGGCGACGAGGTTCGCGAGCGCCTGGGCGATCCGCAGCCGATCGGCGCGCACGACGAGCGGGCGCGCCGGCGCCTCGACCGCCAGCGCGACGCCGCGCTGCGCGGCGAGCAGGTCCCAGGCCGCGCCGGCGTCCCCCTCGAGCAACTCGCCCAGCTCGACCTCGGCGGCGGAGTCCGCCGCGCGGCGGCCGCACGCCGCGGCCGAGAGGTCCTCGACCGCGCGGGCCGCGCGCCGCAGCTCGAGGTCGATGGCTGCGAGGCGCGTGCCGTCGCCGGGATCGGCAAGACCGTGCAAGCCGAGCAGCGCCGCCTGCAGCGGGCCGCGCAGCTCGTGGCTGGCCTGCGCGACGAGCGACAGGCAGTGGCGCCGCCACAGCACGAGCGCGCCGAGCGTCGCGGCGGCGAACGACAGGGCGAGCGAGGTCATCCCGCCGCGCCCCCTTCGACGGCCGAGGCCGACGAGGCGGCCCCGGCGGGCACCGCGCCGGGCCGCCCGTCGACGAGCCGATAGCCGACGCCCCAGACGTTTACGACGTACTGGCCGCCGGCCGCCGCCAGCTTGGTCCGCAGCCGGCAGGCGTGCGAGTCCAGGGTGCGGGTGCGGCCCATCGCGCGGTAGCCCCAGACGTCGCGCAGCAGCTCCTCCTTCGTGAACACGCGCGTCGGTTGCGCGGCGAGGGCGAGCAGCAGCGCGAACTCCTTCTGCGAGAGCACCGCGCGCTCTCCTCCCACCCGCACGTCGCGAGCCACCGGGTCGATTTGCAGCTCGCCGACGGACACCAGCCCCGTCAGCACGCGCTCCCCGGTGCGCCGCAGCAGCGCCTCGATCCGGCGACGCAGCTCCGGATACGAGAATGGCTTGACGACGTAGTCGTCGGCCCCGCGGTCGAACCCGCGCACGCGGTCCAGCTCCTCCCCGCGGCCCGACAGCACAAGCACCGGCAGCGCCGGGTCCACGCGCGTGCCCGCCCGGCCGGCCGCGCGAACCCGCGAGACGAGCTCCAATCCGGAGCCGTCGGGCAGGCCGACGTCCACGACCGCGACGTCGGGCGGCGCGAGCTCGAGCCGCCGCAGGGCCTCGCCGAGGGTCTCAGCCGCCACGACGGCGAACCCGTCGGCGATCAGGTTGTCGGCGAGGAAGCCGCGGACGAGCGGGTCGTCGTCCACCAGCAGGACGGTCGGGTCGGTGGCGCTCATGCCGCCACTAGTCCTGCACGAGGGAAACCTCGCCCCCGCCGGCGTTGATCCGGCGGGGGCGAAGCGAGCGGGCGGCCCTCCCCGGCCCGTGGGGGGTTCGGGCCGAGAGGGGCCGGGCGCGAGAGCCCGGGTCAGAGGGCTCTGAGGAGGAGCGCCCGGTCGTGCCGCTCCGCGAGGAACGCCGTCCGTGACCTCCGGTGTTGCCGCCAATGGCCTCCATGCCAGTCAGCGATCCGGCCTCGATGTCTCACGCCACTAGGAGCAGGCACCCGGGTGCCCTGATACACGGGCGCCGAAGATAGGGAGCACGGATAGGGAACTTGCCCGATGCGCGCGTGCGGGGCCGCCGGAAGGATCGCCACATGCCAACCCGCCGACCGGAGGCCGACATGCTCCACATGCAGCACGCCAGCGTCGTTGCCCTGCTCGCCCGCCAGCACGAGGCCGCCCGCCTCATGGCCCGGCGCGACGCGATCGCCAAGGCGCGCCGCGCGGCCGCCTCGGGCACCGCGGACGTCGAGACCGGCGCCGAGCCGTACGCCGCCCGCCGCACCGCCAAGGTCCACCGCCCCCGCCCCGCCTGAATGTCCTCACGCGCCCTCGCCCATCTCACCCGGGAGGCCGCAGCCGGCGGCGAGGACGCCTGGCGGACCCTCGTCGCGCTGCTCGACCCGATGCTGCACTCGATCGCGCGCGGCTACCGCCTCTCCGAGGCCGACGCCGACGACGTCGTCCAGATCACCTGGGGCCGCGCGCTCCTGCACCTGGACCGCCTCGACGACCCCGGCGCGGTCGCCGGCTGGCTCGCCGTGACCGCGCGCCGCGAGGCGATGCGCACGCTCCAGCGCGGCGTCCGCGAGCTGCCCGCCGCCGATTCGCCCGAGCCGACGTGCACCGCGCCCGCGCCCGACCAGGAGACGATCGAGCGCGAGCGCTGCGTCGAGCTGCGGGCGGCGATCGCGCGCCTGTCCGGCCGGCAGCGGGAGCTGCTGACCGTGCTCGTCAACTGCCCCGAGCTCTCCTACGAGGAGGTCTCGCAGTCGATCGGGATGCCGGTCGGCTCGATCGGCCCGACCCGGGAGCGCGCGTTCGAGCGGCTTCGCTCTGACACCGCGCTCGCCTGCACCGTGGCGGCATGAAAGGGTTGCGTCTTGATCCTGCGCACACACCAGCACGTCCGGCTACGGGTCGGTCATCGTGGTCGCATCGAGGGCGAGGGGGGCGAGACGCTGGAGCGGATGCTGCGCGCCTCAGGGGTGACGCTCTCCCCGCTCTGCGCGCGCCCGCGGCGTGCCGCGTCCCAGCCCGTCGCGGACCTCGGCTGCTACTTCGTCGTCCACGCCGGCGGGCGCGCGCCCGACCCGGCGCTGGCCGACCGCCTCCGCGAGCACGACCTGGTCGAGTTCGCCTACCCCAAGCCGCCGGTCGCGCGCCCGCCCGCTCCGCCGGCGCCCGACGACCTGCGCGGCGACCAGGGCTACCTGGACGACGCCCCCGGCGGGATCGGCGCCCGCGCCGCCTGGGAGCGGCCCGGCGGCCGCGGCGCCGGCGTGCGGCTGATCGACGTCGAGGGCGACTGGCGCTTCTCCCACCAAGACCTCGGGCGCCGCGGCAAGCTGCTCGGCGGGCGCCCGGCGGGCGAGATCGATCGCCGCAACCACGGCACCAACGTGCTCGGGATGCTGCTCGGCGTCCACGACGAGCGCGGCGTCGACGGGATCTGCCCGGAGGCCGCGGTCGGCACGGTCTCGTTCCAGCCCGAGGACCGCTGGGGCAGTGCCCGCGCGATCGCCTACGCGGCCAACCGGCTGGCGCCGGGCGACGTCCTGCTGGTGGAGATGCAGCGGGGCGGCCCGAACGCCGACCACGACGACGAGACGAGCCAGGTCGGATACCTGCCGATGAGCTACTGGCCCGACGACCTCACCGCGATGCAGTACGCGGCAGGGCGCGGCGTGATCGTGGTCGAGGCCGCGGGCAACGGCGCCCAGCACCTCGACGAGGCCACCTACGCCGGGCCCGGACCCGGCTTCCGCCCGCACCGGCCCAACCCGTTCCTGCGCGACGGCCTGGACGCCGACTCCATCCTGGTCGGCGCGGGTGCCCCGCCGAGCGGCAAGGGCGGCCCCGACTGCTCGCGGCTGCCCTTCTCCAACTGGGGCCGCGCGCTCGACGCGCAGGGCTGGGGCCGCGACGTCGCGACGACCGGCGGCCTCGGGCCCGGCGCCGACGACGCCAGGCCGGGTGAGGACGAGGACGCCTGGTACACAGGGGCCTTCGGCGGCACCTCGAGCGCGGCGCCGATGGTCGCGGGCGCGCTCGTGTGCGTGCAGGGCGTGCTGCGCGCCGCGGGCCGTGAGCCGCTGACGCCCAAGCAGGCGCGCCAGGCCCTACACGAGACCGGCACCCCGCAGCAGAAGGCGAAGGACGGCTCGCTGCAGCAGATCGGCAACCGCCCGGACGTCCCCGCGCTCATCGACTGGGCCATGGACGCCACCCGGCCCGCACGGCCCACGACATCCCGACCCAGGAGGACATCACCCATGAAGGTCACGATCACGATCGAGGACGACGGCGACGGCGGGCTCGCCTGGGCCGAGAGCGGCGGTGGCGCCGAGACACCGCACATCCGCGGCCCCCACATCCGCGGCCCGTTCTTGATCATCCCGCACGGCGACGGCCAGGAGACCGCGATCCACATCGAGGGCATGGCGGCCGCCGCCGAGCAGGCCAAGCCGGAGCCGGAGGGCGCCTAGCCGGCGCGCGCCCGGTGGGCGACCTCGGCGGCCTGCGTGCGGTTGGCCACGCGCAGCTTGCCGAGGATGTTGGAGACGTGCAGGCCCGCGGTCTTGGGGCTGATGAACAGCCGCTCGGCGATCTGGCGGTTCGTCAGCCCCTCGCCGACGAGCTCGAGCACCTCGGCCTCGCGCGCGGTGAGCCCGAGCGACATCAGCGCCGACCCGTCGGCGGCGTTCGCGGGCTGCGCGTCGACGGCCGCGATGCGGGCACGCCGCGCGAGCTGCGCGAGCGCGTCGCGCAGGTTCTCGGCCCCGAGCGCCTCCGCCCGGGCGTGCGCCTCGCGCCAGAGGTCGCGGCCCGCACGGGCGCCACCGGCGCGCACGGCCGCCTCTGTGCGCCGCCACTCCGCGTAGGCGGCCGGGTAGGGGGCGCCGATCGCCGTCCAGCGCTCCGCGACGGCCTGCCAATCCTCCGGAGTGTCCTCGCCTGCCGCGCGCGCCGCCTCGGCACGCGCCGCGTGCGCATGCGCGAGCGCCGACGGCGGCGCGCCGTCGCCGGCCACGAGCGCGTCGAGCTGCCCGGCGAGCCGGGCCGCCTCGGCCGTCGAGCGTGCGCGTTCGCCGGCGTCGCCGGTGGCCGCGAGCGCCGCCTCGGCCTCGACACGCGCGCCGATCGCGAACAGGGCCGGCGCGTAGAGCGGCTCGGCCAGCGCGTCGCCCTGCATCGCGTCCAGGCCCTGCCGGACCAGCTCGCGGGCGGCCTGCGTGCGGCCACGCCAGAGCTCGAGCTCGGCCAAGCCGGCGTACACCGTCGGCTGGTACTCGGCGGGCGCGCCCTCGCGCAGCGCCTCGGCTTCGCGCAGCTCGCGCTCGGCGTCCTCGAGGCGCCCGCGCGCCATCGCCAGCTGCCCGGCGACCTGCCCGCGCGCGATCGCGTTCCACGGCTCCAGATCGGCGCCGTCGAGCTCGGCGAGCCGCGCGTCGGCGGCAGCCCAGCGCCCGAGGAGGAACTCGTCGGTGGCGCCGTTGAGCGCCAGGAAGCGGCCGAAGGAGGCCTGCATGCCGAGCCGCCGCGCGTGCCGCTCCCCGTCGTCCGTGACGGCCAGGGCACCCTCGAAGTCGCCGACCAGGCGCAGCGCCTCGGCGAGGTAGAGGTGAGCGTGCAGCAGGTCCTCCGGGCGCCCGAGGCCCTCGAGCTCCCCGATCGCGGTGCGCAGGTGCTCCGCGCCCAGCGCGGGCTGACCGGCGTAGGCGACGACCAGCCCGAGCACCGTGCGCGCGTACGCCGCCTCGCCCGGCGCGCCCGCCTCCTGCGCGAGCGCCAGCGACGACTCGGCCCGCTCGCGCGCCTCCTCGAAGCGCCGCTGCGCCCAGAGCGCGAACGCCTCCACCCCCAGCAGGCGCGCGCGCCCCACGCGGTCGCCGTCGCCCAGCAGCCGCAGCGCCTCCTGGTACGCGGCCAGGCCGCCGTCGTCCTCGAACGACCGCAGCCGTCCCAGGCGCTCGAAGAACTCCGCCGCCCGCACGGCATCCTCGGGCGCGCCGAGCTGTGCCAGGGCCTCCTCGCACCAGGCCACCGCCTGGGCGTGCTCGCCGGTGTGGCGGGCGAGGTCGGAGAGATGGCCGAGCAGCTCGACGCGGTCGATGCCGACCCCCGCATCCGCCGCCTCCGGCCACAGCTCGAGCGCGGCGCGCAGGTGGCGCAGCGCCTCGTCGAACGCGCGCGCGTCCTCGGCCTCCAGCCCGGCCGCCACGGAGGCGCGCAGCGCCCGCTCGCGCTCGCCGGCGGCGCGCCAGTGGACGGCCAGCTCGGCCTGTGCCCCGGCGTCGCCGATCGCGGCGGCCACCGCGCCGTGCACGGGCGCGCGCTCGCCCGGGAGCAGGTCCGCGTAGACCGCCTCGCGCACGACGTCGTGGCGGAACAGGAACGCGTCGCGCTCGCGATCGTGGACGAGCAGGTGGTGGTCGACGGCATCGCGCAGCGCGGCGGAGAGCTCGGGCTCGCCGGTCCCGGAGGCGGCGCCGAGCAGCGCGGCCGGCGCGGGACGGCCGATCGCGGCCGCGAACGGGAGCAGCCGCCGGGCGGGCTCCGGCACGCGCCGCAGGCGCACGCGCAGGGCGTCGGCCAGCCGGGCCGGCAGCTTCTCGCCGCCCGGGTCGCGGTGGGCGGACAGCAGCTCCTCGGCGAACAGCGGGTTCCCGCCGCAGCGCTCGTGCAGCTCGGCGGCCAGCGAGGAGTCGGGCGCGCGGCCGAGGATCCCCTCGAGCTGGGCGGCGATGCCCTCGCGGCCGAGCGGCGCCAGCTCGAGCAGCGTCACGCGCTCGTGGTACTGCAGCTCGGCCAGCATCTCGCGCACCGGGTCGGCGCTGCCCAGCTCGCCGGTGCGGAAGCTGATCACGGCCGCGAGCCGCTCCCGCCGCACGCCGCGCACGAGGAAGCGCACGAACTCGCGGGTGGAGCGGTCGACCCAGTGGACGTCCTCGAGCACGACCAGCAGCGGCGCGCCGCGCCCGAGCGCGCCGAGCAGCAGCACGATCGCCTCGAACAGCCGCGCTTGGGCGAAGCGGTCCGGCGCCGAGCCGCCGCCGACCGGCAGGCCGGCGCCGAGGTGCGGGAACGCGCGCTCGAGCTCCGCGCGGACCTCCGGCCCGAGCTCCGAGAGCGCGGCCTCCAGGCGCTCGGGCGGCGCGTCGCGCAGCAGCGCCGCCACCGGCGCGAACGGCAGCTCGCCGCCGTCGAGGCGCAGGCACTCGCCGCGCAGCACCGCCATGTCCTGGTCGCGAGCGTGCAGCTCCGCCTCACGCAGCAGGCGGCTCTTGCCGATGCCCGCTTCACCGATGACCAGCGTGACCGTCGGATCGCCCTCCCCCGCCCGCTCCAGCGCCCGCTCGAGCGCCTCGAGCTCCGCACGGCGCTCCACGAGTCGACGGCTGGAGATGCGCGCGGGCACGCGCCCATTATCCTCCGGCGATGGCGCGCATCGTCCGCCAGACCGAGGCCAACGAGTGCCGTCGCTGCTCGACCTTCTGCGACAGGGTCATCGCGCCCGCGGCCTGCGTGGCCCAGCAGTGCCCCTTCCTCTACAGCTACGACGAGCCTCTGAGCGGCCGCCGCTTCATGGGTTGCATGCACAAGGTGTTCGCCACGGAGATCGACGTCGAACTGTTCGAGGCGGCCGAGCGCACGCGTGCCGGCTTCGGTACGGTGCGGCTCGCGGGCTACCCGACGGCGCACTGCCGGTTCGAGGTGGAGCGGGCGCGCGAGGGCACTCAGGAGCCCTGCGTGAACCGCCGATTCTTCGACTGGCCGGACGCCGGCAGGGACGGGATCCGCGCGTTCGACCTGCGCGACCGCTGCGGCTGAAAGTTTCAGTTCAGGTGCCTGCGGCGGCAGGACTCGGGCATAAGATGCAGACGCCCCGGCCGAGCCGGGGCTCCTTCTAACGGGCATGGATCAGATTCGTCGCGGAAACTACGACTCGGGCCAGGACTACGTCCTGGAGTACGGGGAGCTGCGCTTCACGTTCAACGAGCGTGACTTCAGCGAACGCGTCGAGCAGTCCGCCCGCAAGCTCGGCTTCGTCGGCGGCCGGCTCGGCGGCAACGAGCTCGAGGACCTCGTCAACCTCACGGTCAACGGCGAGGTCCACGATCCGGCGTCCGCCCTGGGCGAGCACGTCAACGACTGCTGGCCGGAGCTGGTGGGGCCCGCCGAGCGCTCGCTCGTGCACTGGCTGCGGCGGCTCGTGTTCCGCTCCGCCTGGCTCGACCAGCGCGTGAAGGAGGGCGAGCTGGACGTCGTCTTCGACGAGATGACGCAGTCCTTCGGCTACGTCCAGCCCGAGCGCGACCGCGAGCCGATCGAGCTCTCCCCCGAGCCCAGCTGGGGCCGGGTCGCCTACCAGCCCCGGTAGGCGTGCGCGCATACCGCTCCCTCTTGGCCGGCGCCGGCGCGCGCCGGCTCGCGCTGGCGTCCGTGCTCGGCTGGCTCGGCTTCGGCGCGCTGTCGCTGGCGATCGTGCTGACCGTGCAGCGCGCGACCGGCTCGCCGTCGGCGGCGGGCGCCGCGCTGGCCGGCTTCGCGCTTGGCTCCGGCGTGCTCGCGCCCGCACGCGGGCGGCTGGTGGACCGCTTCGGGCTGCGGCGCGCGCTGGTGCCGTTCGCGCTCGGGAGCGGCGCCGCCCTGCTCGGCCTGGCGCTGGCGGCGCAGGAGGATGCGCCGGCCTGGCTGCTCGTCGCGCTGGCGACGATCGCCGGCCTGAGCGCGCCGCCGCTGATCGCGAGCGCGCGCGTCGTCTGGCCCCAGGTCGTAGCGCCCGAGCAGCTACCGGCCGCCTACGGCGTGCAGGCGCTGCTGAGCGATCTCGGCGCCGTGGTGGGCCCGGCGTTCGCGGGAGCGGTGGCCGCGCTGGCGGCGCCGACCGGGGCCCTGATCGCCTGCGCGACGCTGCCGGCGGCGGGTGCCCTGCTGCTCGTCGCGCTGCCGTGGCCGCAGCGCACGCCGCGCGCGGGGCGCGCCGGGGCGCTCGCCAGCCCGGGGATGCGGACGCTCGTGCTCGCGGACGGCGGGCTCTACCTGGGCCTCGGCGCGCTCGAGGTCGCGCTGCCCGCGGTGGCGGCCGAGGACGGTTCGGCGGCCGCGGCGGCGCTGCCGCTGGCGGTCTTCGCCGGCGCGAGCGCGATCGCCTCGCTGGTCTACGGCGCACGACCCGCACCGGCCGGACGCCGCTATCTGCTCGGCTCGCTCACTTTCGTGGTGGCGTGCCTGCCGCTGGCGGCGCTCGACGGCCTCTGGACGCTGACGGCGGCGCTCGTGTTCGCGGGCGCGGCGTTCGCCGCGGTCAACGTCGCGGTGTTCGCGCTGCTCGACGAGGTCGTTCCCGAGGGCACCGGCGCCGAGGCGCTGACGTGGCTGACCACGGCCGGAGCGGGCGGGATGGCCTTGGGCGCTGCGCTCGCGGGCGCGCTCGCGGGGTCGGGCTCGCTCGCGTGGGCGCTGGCGCTGCCGGCCGCGGGCGCGTGCCTTGCTGCCGTCGTCGTGCTCGCGCGGCGCGCGACGTTGAACGGCGCCGCGTAGGGAGGCGAGGGCCGCCCGGAGTGCCGGGCGGCCGCTCACCTTCCCCACGAGCGCAGCCGCGGGCCCTAGGCGGCCGCGGCCTCGGAGCGGGCCTTGGCGATCGCCTTGGCGCCCTTGTCGCCGACGAGCAGCTCCGCGCGGAGGGTGCCCGAGCGGGTCAGGTCGAGCGCCGGGAAGCGGCCGAGGGCGGTCATCGTGCCGTCGAGCGTGACCACGGTGGTCTCGCCGCCGAGCGGCGCGGTGGCCGTGGCGATGACGGTCAGCGAGCCGCCGCCGGCGATGTTGCGGGCCGCGGCGAGCGCGCGGCGGGCGGCGCCCGCGCCGAGGTACTCGAGCGTGTCGGCGAGCACCACGGCGTCGCCGCCGCGGGCCGCGACGCGGCGGCCCTGCTCGATCGCCTGCTCGACGGCCTGGGCCTGAGCGTCGGGCGAGGCGGCGAAGGACAGCGAGGCGATCGGAGCGACCGGGTGGGCGGGATCCGCATTCCACTCGCCGGCCTCCTCGGGGCGCACGCCCGCGAGCACGACGCTGACCTCGAGGCCCTCGCGGCCGGCCAGGGCGGCGGCGATCCGCTTCAGCGCCTCGCTCTTGCCGGAGCGGGCGTCGCCGGCGATCACCACGCGCGAGCCCTTGCCGAACGGGGTCAGCCACTCGATCGCCTTCACGGTCGGGTCGTCGGAGCCGAGCTCGAAGCGCTCGGCGGGGAACGCCGCGGGCAGGTCCTCGAAGCGGGTGCCCTCGGCGACCTCGTCGGCCGGGCGGCCGTTGATCGTGTCGACGCGGACCAGCGACGGGAAGCGCTCGGAGCGGCGCGGGGCGCGCACGGGGCCGCCCACGCGGTCGCCCGAGACGAGCTCGCAGCGCTTGACCTGGGCGGCGGAGATGTAGATGTCGTCGTCGGTCGGCTCCGGCGGGGCGAGCCGGACGAAGGCCGAGCCGTTGGCGAGCAGCTCGACGACGCCCTCTGCGAGCTTGTCCTCGCCACCGCCGTCGCCGTTGCCGTCGCGATCGCGGTCGCGCGAGCGCCCGCGCGGCTTCTCCTCGAGCTCCTCGTCGTCGCCGCCCTCGTCCTCGTCGCCGTCGCGGCGCGAGCGGGAACGGCCGCCACGGCGGCCGCGGCGGGGGCGCGGCTTCTCTTCGGCCTCAGGCGCCTCGACGGCCTCGGCCTCGGCCTCGGTGTCGGCCTCCGTCTCGGCGCCGTCGCTGCCGGTGTCGACGCCGCCCTGCCGGTCGAGGATCGCGTCGATCAGGTCGGCCTTGCGCAGGCGGCGGAAGTTCTCGACCCCCAGCTCGGAGGCGAGCAGGTGGAGGTCGGCCAGCGGGCTCTTCTCGAGCCCGGGGCGGTCAAGCACGGAGGACATGGGTCTGCCTTTCCTTCGGTGTGTCGGTCGGTGGGCACCGGGCCGCGTTGTGCGCAGCGGCCGGCGACCGGTTCACCGTCCAGGCTAGCGAGAGCCGGGCGCCTAGGGCGGCCCTTCCGGGAAGCGGTCCGGCGTCAGGCCCTCGTCCGGGGCGAGCTCGCGTTCGCCGCGCAGCGCGGCCCGCACCGCCAGGAAGTCGGCCGTCGCCGCGACGTCGTGCACGCGCAGGATGTGCGCGCCGGCGTCGACGCCGTGTTCGATCGCGGCCAGCGTCCCAGCCCCGCGCTCGCGCGGGCCGCGGCCCGTCAGGGCGCCGACGAAGTCCTTGCGCGAGACCGCCAGCAGCACCGGCCGCCCGAGCGCCAGCACCGCGTCGAGCCGCCGCAGCACCGCGACCGTCTGCGCCGGCGTCTTGGCGAAGTCCGGCCCCGGGTCCAGCACGATCTGCTCTTCGCCGAGCCCGGCCGCCAGCGCGGCCTCCATCCGCTCGCGCAGGAAGCCGGTGACGTCGGCCACCACGTCGCTGTAGCGGTCCGGGTCCAGCAGCGTGCCCTTCGGCGCCACGCGCGTGTGCATGATCACCAGCGCGGCGCCGGACGACGCGCAGACCGCCGCCAGCTCGGGATCGCGAAGGCCGGAGACGTCGTTGACGATCGCCGCGCCCGCGGCGATCGCCGCGGCCGCGACCGCCGGCTTGTGCGTGTCGACCGAGACGAGCGCGCCGTCGGCGGCCAAGGCCTCGACCACCGGCACCACGCGCGCGATCTCCTGCTCGGCGGCCACCGCCGGCTCGTGGCCGCTGGCGGACTCCCCGCCGACGTCCAGGATGTCGGCCCCTGCGGCCAGCAGCTCGCGCCCGCGGGCCAGCCGCGCCCCCTCGGTCAGCAGCTCGCCCCCGTCGGAGAACGAGTCGGGCGTCGCGTTGACGACGCCCATCAGCAGCGGCCGCTCCAGCGACAGCACCCGGCCCGCCGCCCGCAGGACCGGCAGCGCCGCGTGGCTCACGGGATCCGCAGCGCCTTGCTCTTGACCGTCTTGTTGTCGGCGCGGTCGGCGGCGGTCACGCGCAGGGTGTAGCGGCCCTTCTTGTACACGTGCGACGAGTTGCGGTGGCGCGTGCGCGAGCCGTCGCCCCAGGAGACTTCCACGTAGCGCAGGCCGGAGGGGCCTCGGTCGCTCGCGCTCGAGGTGACCGAGACCCGGCGACCGCTGCGCCGCACCCTGATCCGCAGGGTCGGCAGGCTCGGGTCGATCCGGAAGCTGTACGTCCGGCTCGCCACGGCCTGCCCGCGGCGGTCGGTCGCGGTGATCGTGGCGCGATGGCGCCCGTTGCCGAACCGGCGCTTGGACACCATCTGGGTCGAGGTCGTCGTGCCGACCACCTTGCCGTCGATGCGCACCGTGAACGTCTGGCGGCCCCAGATCTCCGCACCGGGCGCCCACCGGAGCAGCGGCCGGCGGCCGCGGTAGGCGGGGGAGCCGATCACGCCGGGGCGGCCCGGTGGGCGGTCCCACGCCGCGGCGGTGATGCGGGCCTGGGCGCCGGAGCCCTGCCGCATCGCGACGACGGTGTTCCCCAGGCGGTCGGAGGAGATCGCCAGCGCACCGGGCGGGACCGCGCCGTAGGCCGGGTTGGAGGCGACGAACTCGGGCTCGAAGGCCTTCTCGTTCTCCTTGCGCCGGGCACGCACGTCGCCCCCGTCACCGGCGCCCGTGCGCCATGCGACGTAGACGTCGCCGCGCTCGGAGGCCGCCACCGAGGGTCCCGGCGCGGCGTCCCCCGGAGTGGCGTCCATGCGCTGCGGGGGATCGAAGGTGTCGAACTTGGACAGATAGTCGCTGAAGACGGCGTTGCCCTCGGCCGCCACGACCGCGCCGCCGATGCCCTTGCCGGCGAAGTCGATCCGCGGCGCCCCGCTGGTGACGCCGCCGTCGAGCGCGAACGGCTCCTCGAACAGCGAGCCGCGCAGCCGCCGCGCGAAGGTGCGCGAGCGCCCGCCGATGACCTGCTGGAAGGCGATCCAGGCGAACGAGCCGTCGTCCTCGATGTCGACGTCGGGGACGTCGGCGCTGCCCCCCGGCTCACTGCCGAACGCGTCCAGCGTGAGGTCCTGTGGCGCCGAGGACGGCGTCAGGCGGGTCAGCCGGCGCGCGACCACGTGGTTGCGGCCGTCGGCGTCGGTCTCCGCCCAGGTCGCCAGCGCGTTGCCCTCGGCGCTGACCGCGACGCGCGGGCGCATCCGCGGGCCGGTGCCCGCCGGGCGCGCGACGTCGACGTCGAGCGCCCCCGCCAGCGGCGTCCAGCGGGTGCCGTCCAGGCGCGCGGCGTGGACGTCGCCGGCCGCCGACCAGACGGCGTAGCCGTCCTCGTTGACGCCCATGTCGATCGAGACGCCGCTCGCGCCGCCGCCCCCGAGGATCACGGGCGGGGCGGGCGCCTGGGCCCGCCTGGCGGCCGGGATCACGGTGCCCCAGACCTCGCTGCCGGCGACCCACGCGGCGGCCAGCCGGCCGCCGTCGGTCGCCGTCACGGTCGCCTCGCTCACGGGGCCGCCGTTGGAGAGCTTCTCCGGCGGCTGCCAGGCGCCCCCGTGCAGGCGCGAGAGGAAGACCTGCGGCACGCCGCCGGCGCTCTTGATGTAGACGAGCCCGCCGGAGCCGTCGCGGGCGACGTCCACGTCGCCGAGCGCGACGATCTCGGCCGGGCCGTCGACGACGTCGCCGGCGAACCAGGCGGCCTGGGCGGCGGGCGCGAGGACGAGCGCGAGGACGAGGGTGGTGAGCGGGGCGAGAAGGCGTCGCATACGTGGGGGGCAACCGGCGAGGGCGGCGAAAGTTACGGCGTGCCCAGGACGGCATCCGCCGGCCCGGTCCCATCGATGACCCGCGGCGCGCACCCGCGCTAGGAGACGACGATGCCCTCGGCGGCGGCCTCCGCCGCGAAGGCCTCCGCCTCGGTGTCGCAGCGCGCTTCGTCCCAGCCGCGCTCGGCGGCCATCGCGCCGGCCACGCGGCGCGCGGCGGCCGCCCCGTCGGCGCATACGGAGCGCGCCGCGGTCAGCCCCAGCCGGGTGCGCCGCAGCAGCACGTCGCCGGCCGTGCGCGCCTGCTCGCGGCGCGCCGCGAAGGCGGCCTCGGCCAGCAGGTCGACGCGGCCCGCCACGACCGGCTCGGCCAGCGCCGGCTGCTCGAGCGCCATCCGCAGCACCTCGTGTGCGGCGTAGCCGTAGCGGCCCGCGAGCTGCTCGTAGGCCTCCGCCGCCACGCCGGGCACGTGCGGCAGGTCGGCGGCCTCGACGGCCATCCCGAGCGGCACCTTGTCGGTACGGCACGGCGCGTCGCGACCCTCGCGCTCGACGATCCGGTCGACGGTCATCTTCGCCATCCGCCGCCAGGTCGTCAGCTTGCCGCCGGTGATCGTGACCATCCCGCTGGAGGTCTCGTACAGCTCGGCCTTGCGCGAGATGTCCACCGACTTCTTCGGGTCGCCGGTCGAGATCAGCGGCCGCACGCCCGCGTAGGCGCCCGCGACGTCGCCCGGACCGAGCGAGGTCGCGAAGAACGCGTTGGTCGCCTCGAGCAGATACGACACGTCCTCCGCCGCGGGCTGGATGTGCAGCAGGTCGCCCTCGTAGTCGTTGTCGGTGGTCCCGATCAGCGTCTGCCCGAGCCACGGCAGCACGAAGATCGTGCGGCCGCCGCCGGCGGGCGCGATCGCGCCCGCCACCATCGGCAGCGTCGAGCCCTCGACGATGATGTGCGTGCCACGGCTGGGCCGGATCACCGGCACCTCCGCCTCGTCGTGCAGCTCCTCCGGGCGCAGCCGGTCGGCCCACACGCCGGTCGCGTTGACCACGTTGGCGGCGCGCACCTCGAGCTCCTCGCCGGACTCGGCGTCGCACACCCGGGCACCGGCCGCACGGCCGCCCTCCTCCAGCAGCGCGATCGCCTCGACGCCGTTGACCGCGACCGCGCCGAAGCGCTCCGCCTCGGCCAGCACGGTCAGCACGAGCCGCGCGTCGTCGGTCTGGCAGTCGTAGAAGAGGTAGCCGCCGCTCGGGCTGCGGCCCGCCAGCGCGGGAACCAGCTCCGCGACCTCCTCGCCGGAGATCACTCGATGGCGCGCCGGGCTCCAGTCCTCCACCCCGTCGCGGTTGCGGTCGCGGCGGCGGCCGAGCGGCGAGATCCGGTCGACCGCCATCACGTCGTACATGTTCAGCCCGAGCCCCACCAGGCGGTCGGGCCGGGCGCCGTCGAAGGCGGGCACGATCAGCGGCAGCGGCTTGACGAGGTGCGGCGCCAGCGCGACGTTGATCTGGCGCTCCAGCAGCGCCTCGCGCACCAGCCCGAGGTCGAAGTTCTGCAGGTAGCGCAGGCCTCCGTGGACGAGCTTGCTCGAGCGCGACGAGGTCCCGATCGCGTAGTCCCCGCGCTCCACCAGCGCGACCGAGTAGCCGCGCGTGGCGGCGTCGAGCGCGACGCCGGCGCCGGTGATCCCGCCGCCGATCACGAGCACGTCGAACGGCTCGCCGTCGAGTGCCCGGATCGCGTCGGCGCGACTCAGCACGTCAATCCAGGAAGGTCCGGAAGTCCTCGACCGGCGCGCGATCGGGCGCGGGCTTGCTGCCCTTGCCGCGGCCGAGGTGCAGCAGGCCGAGCACGCGCTCGTCGTCCTGCACCCCGCACGCCGCGCGGCCTGCGGGCGTGCGCAGCACCTCCGGCGTGCGCCAGTAGCCGTCGAGCCCGCGCGCGTGTGCGCCGAGCAGCACGATGAAGCTCGCGCACGCGGCGGCCGCGAAGTCCTCGTCGTCGGCGACCTCGTCGCCCGTCTGGACGACGGAGGCGGCCACGAGCGTCGGCGCGCGGTCGAGCTTGACCGCCGCCTCCGGCCCCGCCGCGGCCTTCAGCGCCTCCAGCGCGGCCGGCCCGAGCACGCGGAAGCGCCACGGGTTCGTGAGGTGGTGGTTGGGCGCCCAGCGGGCGAGCTCGAACAGCTCGTCGAGCAGCTCCCGGTCCACGGGACCGGGCTCGTAGGCCTTCTGGGTGCGGCGCGTGCGGATCAGCTCGTCCAGCTCCACGCGAGATCAGGCTATCTTGCCGCCCGTGAAGGCCCTCTGATGCCGACCGGGACCGTCAGCCGGCTGTGGCGCTGGCCGGTGAAGTCGATGGCCGGCGAGGAGCTGCGCGCGCTCAGCCTCGGGCCGCGCGGCGTCGGCGGCGACCGCAGCCACGCGGTGCTGCACGATCACAAGGGCGCCTGGCGCCCGCTGACCGCGCGCGAGGCGCCGCGGCTGCTCGCCTGGCAAGCCGCGTATCCGTTCAACCTCGACGCCGCCCTGGACCCCGCCAGCCCGCCGCACGCGCTGGTGACCGAGCCGGACGGCGTGAGGTCCTGGCGCTGGGGCGACCCGCGGCTGCGCTCGGCGCTCGAGCGCGACCTCGAACGCCCGGTGCGGCTCGAGCGCGACGTCACCGGCATCCCCGACGTGCCCGGCACCGTGCTCGTGACGGTCGCGGGCTCGCTCGCCGCGCTCTCGGCCGAGCTCGGCACCGAGGTCGACGCCCGCCGCTTCCGCACCAACCTCCAGCTCGAGCTCGATGCGGAGCCGTGGGCCGAGCTGACCTGGGGCGGCGCGGAGATCGAGCTCGAGGGCGGCGTGCGCCTGCGGATCGACCACGCGTGCGAGCGCTGCGCGATCCCGACGCGCGACCCCGACACCCAGCAGAAGTGGCCCCAGCTGCTGCGCCACCTGGCCGCCGAGCACGGCCAGGACTTCGGCCTGCTCGCGCGCGTGCGCGTCCCCGGGCGCGTGTATGCAGGGGAATCCGTTCGCATCGTGACCCCCTGAGTTCAGGTTTCCGGGAGAACCGCCGATACGACTCTCGCCCGATCCCACTGGAGGAAGAAGTGCTGCGCATCGACGAGACGTCCAAGACGCTGGTGGCCCCGCAGGCCGGTGGCCTGGTCACCGAGGCCTCGCCCGATCGTGAGGAGCTGCTCGCCCTGGTGGGCACCTCGTGGGAGGCCTTCGCCCAGGAGCTGAGCCTCCCCTCGCTCAAGCTGCTCGCCACGGAGCCCGTCCCGGGCGTCGACATGCTCGCGTTCGACCAGGAGTCCGGCCGCGCGGTCGTGCTGCAGGTGACGGGCGAGACGGTCGAGTGGCAGCTCTACCGCGCGCTGCAGGCCGCGGCCAAGGTCGCCGGGCTCGACGCCGCGCAGCTCGCGTCCCTGCACGAGGCGCTCGCCGCCGCCGTGCCGGGCGAGACGCCGCAGCTCGTGCTCGTGGCCGGCGCCTACGACCCCAGCGCGCTGGCGACGGCGGGCTGGCTCAGCCGCCGCCACGGCCTCGACATCTCGACCTACGCCGTGTCCGTGCTGCGCTTCGGCAACGAGCGCCTGCTGTCGGTCCGGCGCGAGCCGCGCGACGGCCAGTCGCCGGACCCGGCCTCCGAGGTCCAGTGGATGCTGACCGGAGCGTCGTCCGAGCAGGCCGAGGCACCCGCCGCACCGGCCGTGCCCGCCGCCTCGAGCACCCCGCCCCCGGGCATCTAGCTTCTCCCAGAGATCTGTCCGTCAGATCCGTTCCGCGGCTGCGCCCCCGTCTCGCCGGGGGCGCAGCCGTTTAAGGAACGGTCTACTTCGCGTTCGCCGTACCGCGCACGACCACGCGCGCGATCTGCGGGTCGTGATCGGAGGCCTGGTCGGCGAACTCCGCGTTGACGTGCACCGAGTCGTACTCCGGCTTCGGCGTCAGGAGCTCCTTGGAGACCAGGATCTGGTCGAGCACCTGCGAGTTGCCGTCGAACACGTAGGAGTACTGCTCCTCCGGCGGCAGCGTCTCCATCAGGTTGGACAGCCCCGCGCCCTCCAGGATCTCGAGCGTCTCCGAGAACTGGAAGTCGTTGAGGTCGCCCATCACGGCGATCGCGGCGCGCGGGTCGGCGGCGAGGATGTCCTCGACGAACCCGGCGACGACGGTCGCCTGCTTGTGGCGCTGCACCGTCGAGGACTCCACGGGCGGCTGGAAGCGCCCGCCCAGCGGGTCGTCCCCGCCCTTGGAGTTGAAGTGGTTCGCGATCGCGAACACGGTGCGGCCCTTCCAGAGGAACTCGGCCGCCAGCGGCTTGCGGCTGTTCGTGAACGCCTCGTTGGCCGGGTCGAGGATCCGGCCCGGGCTGTACTCCAGCTCGACGCCCTTGCTGGTGGCGATCACGCTGTTGGGCGTGTTCGCGTCCGCGCCCGGCCGGTCGACGAACTCGACGCCGGTGTCCGTGCGGTAGAGGAAGCCGACCCGGATGTTCCCCGGCACCTCTCCCCCGTCGGTGCCCGCGTTCGGGTTGATCTGGCGGTACTCGTAGTGCGGCCCGCCGATGGCCTCGATCGTGGCGATGAACCGGTCGAAGGTCTCGTTCGCGTCCGTCGGGGCGGGTGAAGCCGCGCCGTCGTTGTCCTGCATCTCCTCCACGGCCAGGATGTCCGGGCTGCGCAGGTTGTCCACGACGATCGAGGCCAGCTCGTCGTACTTGTCCTGCGGGTCGCGCCCGTCGAGGTTCTCGACGTTCATCGACGCGATCGCGAGCTGGTTGGCCCGCTTGGGCTCCGTCACCTCACGCTGGAGGTTGCCGGGCGTGACGGTCGGGGCGCTGGTCGGGTAGTAGAGGTAGTCGCCGAAGCCGTAGTCGGCGATCGCCACCACGGACGAGCCGAGGGTGTCGCCGACCTGGGCGCTCGGGGTGGGCGCGAGGACGTCCTCGAGGATGAACCGCTCGGGGTTCATGTCGCCCTTCTGGATCACCACGCCGCCGCGCGGCGTGCGCAGCTCGGCGGCCCCGCCGGACACGATCGGGAGCTCCCCGAAGTTCGTCCGGAGGCCGACGACCTCGGGCTTGGCGATCTCGACGAGCATCCCCTCGAGGCTCTCGTGCCAGTCGAGGCCGTCCTCCTCGGGATCGAACAGGACGTTGCCGATCTCGACGTTGCCGAGCGCGTCGTCCTCGGTGACCCGCAGCGGCGGCTCGTAGCCTCCGGCCCCCACCAGCGTGGGAGCGACCGGGTCAGCCGTACCGGCGGGGTAGACGGTCGGGCGATCGATCTCGGTGATCGTGAGGTTGTCGAAGGCGCTGTTGGACTCCGCGCAGGACGGCTCGCAGCCGGCGCGGAACTCGCTGACGGTGCCGCTGACCTCGACGGCTGCGTTCTTGACGACCGTCGGGGCGCTGCTCGTGAAGACGAAGATGCCCTCGGACGTGGCGTCGCTGTCGTCGGGATCCGTGTCCTGCATGTAGAAGCCGTTGGTGCGCACCGCGGTCACGATGCCGGGGACGCGGGTCACGACGTCGTCCTCGTAGGGCGAGAGATGCGAGGCGCCCTGGATGTCGTGGATGCGCAGGCCGGTGGCGCCGACGGTGGTGAAGCGCGTCGTGTGGTCGCTGCCGGTGTCCGGCGGATCGACCGTGTCGTCGTCGGCGTAGCGGTCGCCCTCGACGGCGAGCGTGCAGGTCCCGCCCTCCGGGAGCGCCGTGGCCGGGTCGAGCGAGTAGCTGTCCGCGTCGACCCTGGTGATGGCGAGCGCGACCGCCGCGCCGTCGCAGGTCAGCGCGAACGCGTTGTTCTGCGCGGTGACGGGCTCGGAGAAGTTGACCGCGAGGTTGCTGCCGCGGTCCACGTCGGCGCGGCCGTCCGGCGGGTCGGTCGAGGTGACCTCGGGGCCGTCGTCGGCCTCTGGGGGCGCCGTGTCCTCGAAGTTCTCCGGGTTCCCGGCCTTCGGGCCCTGGAAATCCGCCACGTTGTTGTCCGTGTCCTGCGTCTGACCGATGCGCTCGAAGGACTGGTCGACTCCCGTCGTCGGCGAGGCGGGCGTGGTGAACCCGGTGCCCTCGCGACAGGGGCTCGCCGGCGAGCCGACCTGGTCGAGCGTGGTGCCGGCGGCGTTGGCGATCCGGATCCCGGACTGGTTGCTCGCGGCGAAGTCGGTGAAGCCGGTGCCGTAGGTGGCGTCCGCCTCGGTGGTGCCGGAGTAGCCCCCAGAGGCGTTGTTGGCGAACAGGTACGCCTGGCCGGCGGCCAGCGTGACGCCGGCGGCCACCGTCGCGCGGTTGCCGATCGTGCCGGACGCGGCGGCGCATCCTTGGAGCTGCAGCCCGCCGATCGACACCGGCGCGGCCGACTTGTTGCGGATCTCGACGAACTCGTCGTTGCCGCCCGCCGGCCCCCTCGCCCGGAACTCGGAGATGACGAGGTCTGTGGAGGCTCCGGCAGCCGATACCGGCACGAGCAACGTGCCGGCGACGAGCGCCGAGGCGAGAAGTGAGCGTCGCATTACGCGGCAACGTATCCGTTGCCGCGACCCGTTTGGGTCAGAGTTGTTGCACTTCGCCGAGAACCTCGGAAACTGAGGCCTTGGCGTCGCCGAAGAGCATCGACGTCTTCGGGTCGTAGAAGAGCGGGTTGTCGATCCCCGCGAAGCCGCTGTTCATGCTGCGCTTGAGCACGATCACGCTGCTGGACTTGTCGACGTCGAGGATCGGCATGCCGTAGATCGGCGAGTCGGCGACCGTGCGGGCGGCGGGGTTCGTGACGTCGTTGGCGCCGATCACCAGGGCGACGTCCGTGCGCGCGAACTCGCCGTTGATGTCGTCCATCTCCTTGAGCTTGTCGTAGGCGACGTCGGCCTCGGCGAGCAGCACGTTCATGTGGCCGGGCATGCGGCCGGCCACCGGGTGGATCGCGTAGAGCACCTCGACCCCGCGCTTCTCGAGCTCGGCGGCGAGGTCGGCGACGGCCCGCTGGGCCTGCGCGACCGCCATGCCGTAGCCGGGGACGACGACCACGAGGCGTGCGTAGGAGAGCTGGATCGCGACGTCGGCCGCGCTCGTCGAGCGAACGGTGCCGCCCGTGTCCCCCGCCGCCAGCGCGGGCCCGCCGGCGCCGACGCCGGCGAAGAAGACGTTGCCGATCGAGCGGTTCATCGCGTCGGCCATCTGCTTGGTGAGGATCGAGCCGGAGGCGCCGACGAGCATGCCCGCGACGATCAGCGCGGTGTTGTCGAGCGCGATGCCGGCCGCGGCGGCGCTGAGGCCCGTGAAGGCGTTCAGGGTCGAGATCACGACCGGCATGTCGGCGCCGCCGATCGGGACCACGGCGAGCACGCCGAGGAGGCCGGCCGCGAGCAGGATCCCGACAAACAGCAGCTGCGAGTCCGAGCCCGCCGCGATCACGACGGCAAGCGCGACGGCGATCAGCAGTAGGCCGGCGTTGACCTCGCGCGGGACCTTGATCGACTTCTTCAGCGTCTCCTGGAGCTTGAGGAAGGCGATGTTGGAGCCCCAGAAGGAGATCGAGCCGATGATCGCGGCGAACAGGATCGGGATCAGCGCCTCCAGCTCGAGGTCGCCGCCCGCCTCGCGGAACTCGACGAAGCTGATCAGCGCCACCGCGCCGCCGCCGACGCCGTTGAACAGCGCCACCATCTGCGGCATCGCGGTCATCTTCACGCTGCGCGCGCTCGGGATGCCGATCGCCGTGCCGATCGCGACGCCGACCACGATCAGGACCCAGTCGCCGACGCCCGGCTGCAGCAGCGTCGCGACCACCGCGACCGCCATGCCGACCGCCGCGACCTGGTTGCCGCGCACCGCCGTGCGCGGGCCGCGCAGCATGTGCAGCCCGACGATGAACATCGAGAAGGCGACGATGTAGAGCAGCTGGATCAGGTCTTCGCGGCTCACGGCAGCTGCTTGGTCTCCGCGGCCCCTTCGACGACCGGATCCGGCTTCTCGCTCACGCTCGCACCAGCATCCGCTGGCGCGGGCTTGTTCTTGAACATCCCGAGCATGCGATCGGTCACCAGGAAGCCGCCGACGACGTTGATCGTGCCGAAGGCGATCGCGATCACCAGCAGCAGGTCCTCCAGGAACCCGTGCGCGGGCCCGATCAGCAGCAGGCCGCCGAGCACGACGATCCCGTGGATCGCGTTCGTGCCGCTCATCAGCGGCGTGTGCAGCGTGTTCGGCACCTTCGAGATGACCTCGAAGCCGACGAACGCCGCCAGCACGAGGATCGCCAGTTCCGTGAGCAGATCCATCAGGCCCCTGCGACCTCCCTCGCGCGCGCGTGCACGATCTCGCCGCCGCGCGTGATGCAGGCGCCGGCGATCACCTCGTCGTCGAAGTCCAGCTCGAGCGCGCCGTTCTCGCCGCTCATCAGCTCGAGCAGGCTGAGGACGTTGCGGCCGTAGAGCTGCGAGGCGTGCTCGGCCATGCTCGACGGCACGTTCAGCGGCGTGGCGATCGTGACGCCGCCGTCGGTCACGTAGGTCTCCCCCGGCTTGGCGAGCTCGCAGTTGCCGCCCGCCTCGCCGGCGAGGTCGACGATCACCGAGCCGGGCTTCATGCCGGCCACGGCCTCGCCGGAGACGAGCTTGGGCGCCGGGCGGCCAGGGACGAGCGCGGTGGTGATGATCACGTCCGACTTGCCCATCTGGACCGTCAGCGCCTGGTTCTGGGTCTCCTGCTCCTCCGGCGTCAGCTCGCGGGCGTAGCCGCCCTCGG
>DATFQI010000126.1:0-2944 GCA_035264365.1 Solirubrobacteraceae bacterium | reverse complement strand
TGGTCCCCTTGATGCAGGCCGCGATCGAAGAACTCCAGAAGGGGTTCCTCAACGACGCGCAGATCCGCTCCAGCCACGCGATCATGGGCCTCGACCAGCAGCTGATCGACGACGGGACGTACTTCGCCGTCGAGATCGACGGACGACTGGCCGGGTGCGGTGGCTGGAGCCGTCGCGCGACCCTCTACGGCGGCGACCACAGCGCCGGACGAGACAGTGCGCTGCTCGACCCGGCCCGCGACCCCGCGAAGGTCCGCGCGATGTACACGCACCCGAGCTTCATACGGCGGGGCGTGGGTCGCCTGATCCTCTCGCTCTGCGAACGGGCCGCCGCGGCCGAAGGCTTCAGCCGACTCGAGCTGATGTCGACACGCTCCGGCCAGCCGCTCTACACGGCCGCCGGATTCGAGCCCCTAGAGGACGTCGTCGACGCCGCGGGCGGCGTGCCGCTTCCGCTCGTGAGAATGGGCAAGACGATTACGCCGTAACCAAGAAGTCGAGCTCGCGCTTGATCGCCCACGGCGCTTTGCGATCGCCGCGGCGGCGAGCCCAAGGCTATCGCTGCGGACGAGCAGCGAGCGTCAGCCAGGCGCGCGATCGTAGCCCGTCCCGCTGCTGCACCCGTGGAAAGGCAGCGGCGACTCTCTGACTGCTCGTATCCATGCGGGTGGGTGCTTCCGGCGTGACTAGTGGCCGCGGGCAACTCGCTGCTGCTTTGCCGGGCCGCGTGAATCGAGGTCGCGCCCGAGCGACGGCGCCGCAGTGTTGCGCGGTGGTGGCGGGTAGAGCGGCGAGCGCACCGCTCATGGCGAGGAGCAGGCTCGGTGCGATATCCACGCCCGAGGAGGGGTCATGTCCGAGCTGCTGCTCGATGCCGCCGGCCGCCGTCGCTCACCCGCCACGCTGCCGCAGTTCCACGCCGAAAGGCCGCCGCGCAACAAGGGGATGCGCTACCCGGCGGACCCGCCGACGATCGAGGAGATCGCTGGCCATCATGCGCCGCGTCGGCGACGGCGTGCACGGCCGCCGGTTGCGGGCTGATCGTCGTGCTGTGACGCGCCGGCCTGCGCATCTGCGAGGCGCTCGCGCTCGCCGAGGCCGACCTCGATCCGCGGCGCGGGTCGCTGCTGGTGCGGCGCGGCAAGGGCGGCCGGCGCCGCAAGGTCGGGATGGACGACTGGGCGTGGGAGCAGCTCGAACCATGGCTCCAGGCCCGGGTCGAGCTGCCGGTCGGACCGCTGTTTTGCATCGTCAACGGTCCGACACGCGGACGGCCGTGGACAGCCGGCGCCGCCCGCTCAGAACTGCGTCGCGTCGCCCGCGAGGCCGGGGTGCGTCGGCGCTTTGCGCCGCACCAGCTCCGCCACGCGCATGCCGTCGAGATGGCCCGCGAGGGTGTGCCGTTGATCGTCATCCAACGCCAGCTCGGCCACACCAACCTCGGCATCACCTCGATCTACCTGCAAGGCATCGACAACACCGAGATCATCGACACCGTGCACGCGCGCCGCGCGCCGATGGTCCCCGTCGATGGCTCGCTCGCGCACTGACGCCGCGACCGGCGGCGAGGAGGCTGACGACTTCCTCGCCGCCGGCCCTCGTCGAGGTCGCCGGCAACGAACCGGGTGGCGAGCGACTCCCAGAATGCTCCATTTATCGCGAAGCAGCGACCCACGCGGCGTAAGCGGCCGTGCGCGGACCGCGCGAAGGAACACTCACGCTGCGAGTGGCCGGGCTATTCCAGGCAGGCGAATGCGCTAGCGCGCCCGGCGAAGTCCCCAGGTGCCGCCGACGGTCCGCGACGATCTCCAGTCTGGCGCTTCTCGCGTTGTGTCACCCTCCGCAGTTCTCGGGAATGGTGCCGCCGTTGGTGTTGAGGATGGCGGTGATCATGCCACCGTCGAACCCGTTAGCGTTGGCGTGGGAGCCGGCGATCGTGAACATCCCGAACGCGGCGTGGGTGTTGGTCATGTTGCACGCGCCGGTGAGGCCTTCATCAGGTGTCGGTCCCGGGGCGGCCGCGGCAGTGCCCGCGCCTGCGCCGCTTGCTGCGAATGCTAGGGCCGTCACGAGCAGGGTTGTGCGAGCGCTCATTCGGTATCTCCTTCGTATGGAAAGGCCATCTCTACTGCGGTGGCGTAAAGCTTGGATCGAACCGCTTCATCACCGGGAATACGTCACCGGGCCGTTGGGCGCGTTCGTGATCGCGATCGTGATGGGGGGTCGCTGGCTTCGGTGGCGCCCGACTTCGCTGGTTTGATCGCGTGAACCAGTGCGGCGTCATAGGCGACCAGCCGCCGCGCTCGGGGTGCCCCCCGGCGCCCAGGCACATCCATGGTCGTCGGCCGCGTTGAGCGATCCCGCGCGTCGGGGCTGCTGTATCGCTTGCCGCTGAAGGCATAGCTCTCCTTCTGGCGTGCGCGCGCTCCGCCGCCGGCGCGGGGCCAGCACTCGAAACCGTACTCCAGGCCACGGGAGGTGATGATTTGTTTCGCCCTGACGGCGCTCATCGCACAAGCGGCTAAGTCGGCCGCCGCTACCGCATCGAGGCACACGCGAGAGCGGGCGCTATCCGCGCCAGCTAGCGCAAGCGCGTCGCGATGGCGGCGGCCCCGCGCCACGGCTGCTGGTCGTCGTCCATCTCAGCAGCGAGCGGCTGGTCGAACCCGGTGCGCCGAGACAGCGCCTTTGCCGAGAAGCAGGCGTCTCAGCCGACGCGCCTGCTGGTCGTTCAGTGCGAGCGCGAGTTGGAGGGCCGAGAGACGTTCGGATCTCGCGCATCCTCAGAGCGTGCGCGAGCCATGAATCTCCTGGATCGTGCCCTGGCGCTGTGCGGAATGGAGCCGGCTCCTGCGAGCGCGATCTCTGAGATTCGACAGGCGCGTCGCTTGCTTGACGTCGCCGGCAGTGGAGGACGCGTTCAGCGTCGCCGGGGATCGTCGGT
>DATFQI010000125.1:0-15751 GCA_035264365.1 Solirubrobacteraceae bacterium | reverse complement strand
AGGCGGGGGAGGTCGGCGTGCGCCGGCACCGGGAGGGGGACGTCGGCGGCGAGGCGGTCTCGGCGCTCGCCGCACGGCTCGCCGCCGAGGTGGCCGAGCGCCGGCCGTGACGGGGTTGACGCGGGGGCCTATACTGGACGGCGTTGACCGAGACGTTCGCCACGCGCTGATCACCCTGCGCCCCGACAACCACTAGTGCCGGTTCCGAAGCGGTTCGACCGGCGCATGCCGGCGCAGGACACGACCCGGATCAACGACCGCATCCGGGTGCCCTAGGTCCGGCTCATCGGTGACGACGGCAAGCAGATCGGGATCGTCAAGACCCCCGAGGCGCTCAAGTACGCTCAGGAGCGCGATCTCGACCTCGTCGAGGTCGCCGCCGACGCGCGCCCGCCCGTCTGCCGCGTGCTCGACTACTCGAAGTACAAGTACGAGCAGGCCCAGAAGCAGAAGGCCGCGCGCAAGCACCAGACGCAGATCAACGTGCGCGAGATCAAGTTCCGCCCGAAGATCGCGCAGCACGACTACGACACCAAGAAGGGCCACGTCGAGCGCTTCCTCAAGGCGCGCGACAAGGTCAAGGTGACGATCATGTTCCGCGGCCGCGAGATGGCCCATCCCGAGCGCGGGGAGATGATCCTCAACCGGCTCGCGGAGGACCTCGGCGAGCTGGCCACGATCGAGCAGCGACCCCAGCAGGACGGCCGCAACATGACGATGATGCTCGCGCCGGCGCGCACCGCCGCCGACGACGAGCACGCCCCCGCAGACGACGGCAAGGCCGAGGAGCGCGCCAAGCCGCAGCAGAAGCCGGCCGGCTCCGCCGAGCCGGCGGCGATCGATCCCAACCAGATCTAGCCGCGGGCGGCGCGCCGCCGCCGCCCTGCGCGGCGCTAGGTCATGCTCGCGCCCAGCGCCGCGAAGGCCGCCGCCTCCCAGGGCGTGCGGCCGTTCCTGGCGGCGTGCTCGGCGAGCTCGCCCGTGACCCCCGGTGCGTGCGCGTGCCGGGGCGCGACGGACGCCAGCCGGCGGCCGCCGTCGCCGCGGCGGCTGCGGAACGGGCCGGTGATCGCCAGCGTGTGGCCCGGGTCGTAGAGGTTCACGAAGAACGTCCTGCCGTCGGGCGCGAACGTCGGCCTGGCCAGCTCGGTCGCGTCGCCCTCCTCGGCGCCGACCAGCCGGTTCTCCGCGAAGACGTAGGTCCGGCCCTCCGGCGTGACGCCCATGACACGCTGCGAGCCCGGCCCGTCCTCGACGAACCAGAGGTCGCCCCACGGCGCGATCGTCATGTTGTCTGGCGACTCCATCTGGGCCGGCGAGGAGCCCTCGAGGAACAGCTCGAGCCGGTTGGAGCGCGGCAGGTAGCGGAAGATCTGTCCCAGCCGCGCCTCGCCGCCGGCGGTGTCGTCGAACCAGAACGCGCCGCCGGAGAAGAACGAGCCCTCGAGCCGGTTGAAGCGCGCGCAGCCCGTCGCGAGCGCGTCCTCGTGGGCCTGCTCGGGCCGGACGTCCTTCCAGACGACGGCGTAGCGGTCGCCGGTCCTGCCGAGGTCGAGGTTGTAGGAGGGCCGCTCGTCGATCGCGAGCGCCTGCAGCCGCCCGCCCTGCTGCAGCGCGCCGGGGCGCGGCCGCGGGTCCTCGGGCAGGTAGCGATACAGGAAGCTCGAGCGCGACTCCCCGGGCGTCTCCGTGGAGGGGTCGGCTGGGATCGGGAGGCGCGCGTCGTCCTCGGTCAGGTAGACGATGCCGGTGCTCGGGTCGACGTCGCACGCCTCGTGCGAGAAGAAGCCCATGTCGCGGATCGGGGTGCGCGAGAGCGCGTTCTCGGGATCGCGCGGGTCGACCTCGAAGCAGTAGCCGTGCTCGGTCGTGCGGTCCTCCTCGCAGGTGATCCAGGTGCCCCAGGGCGTCGCGCCGCCGGCGCAGTTGGTGAGCGTGCCGGAGGAGGTCACGAACGAGCACTTCAGCCGGCCGTCACGGCCGACGAGCAGCCCGGTCGTGCCGGCGACGCCGTCGGGGCGGTCAGGGGTTGGAGCCGACGACGGGGGTCTTGGTCGCGGCGTCGGCGGGGCGAAGCTCGTGGTTGCGCACGAGGAACGTCGAGCCGTCGGGGCCGGGGACGGCGGCCATGCCGTCGAAGTGGTCCGGCACCGGCTTGCCGTCCGACAGCCGGTCGTCGGAGGTCTGCAGGACGCGGTAGCGGAAGCCCTTGGGCAGGTCCAGGAGCCCGCCCGGATCGGGCTGCAGCGGCCCGTAGCCGCCTTCGCCGGCCGCGAGCGCGACGCGCGGCCCGCTCGCGATCGCCAGTGCTCCGGCGCCGATCGCGCCGCGACGGATGAACGTCCTGCGTGTGTGCACGGATCCCCTCCCGGAGGTCGCTTGGTCCCCGGCTACCCGGATGAGGCTCGTATGAGCCGTAGGATCGGCAGCGTGGCCCTCTCCCGCCGCTCGCTGCTGACGCTGCGGTTCCCTGAGCGCGACCGGCCGCCGCGCGACCCGCGCCCGTACCCGCTGCCGGACGGCGCGCCGGCGCTGATGGCGGCGCTCGAGCCGCTGAGCGTGCTGCTGCGCGAGATCGCCGGCGAGGGGGCGCTCGACCTCTCGGTCGGCGCGCACACGCAGCTCGACGCCCTGCCCTACGGCGACCAGAGCGCGAAGGCGATCCTCTCCGTGCTCGGCGTGGCGCTCGCCCCGCGGCCCAAGCGCGCGGGCCGCGAGCTGGTCCGCGTGCTCGCTCCCGGCGGGCTGCTGGCGCTCGCGGCGCCGCTGCCGCGTTCGATCGTCGCCCGCACGCTGCTGATGGCGGGCTACGACTGCCCGTCGCCGCTGCTGTGGGGCGACGAGGAGGTCGCCGCAAGGCGCCTCCCCGGCGCCGAGGTGGAGTCGCGCGGGCACGCCGCGCGGATCGTGTTCGAATCCGTCGACGCCGCCTGGGAGGCGGTCGCCGTGCCGTTCGGCGTGCCCGCGGGCACGCGCAGGCGCTACGTGGAGATGCTCGCCGCCCGCTCGCCGGGGCACGGGGCGCTCTCGATGCGCGACGACTGGCAGATCGTGCTCGCACGCCGGAACGACTGAGCGCGACCTCCTATACTGGCCGCCCGGCATGCCGAAGATGAAGACCCACTCCGGCGCGAAGAAGCGCTTCAAGAAGACGGCCGGCGGCAAGGTCCGCGCCCGTCACGCCTTCTCGAGCCACATCCTCGAGAAGAAGTCGCCCAAGAAGAAGCGCGCCTTCGCGCGGCCCGCCGTCCTCAAGGACGCCGACCGCAGGCGCGCGGAGAAGCTGCTGGGAGGCTACGACGGATGACCCGCGTCAAGCGCTCCGTCCACGCCCGCAAGAAGCGCCGCGCGACGCTCGAGCGCGCGAAGGGCTTCCGCGGCGAGGCGCACTCCTCGTACAAGCGCGCGAAGGAAGCCGTCATGAAGGCGGACTCCTACGCGTACCGGGACCGCCGCAACCGCAAGCGCGACTTCCGCCGCCTCTGGATCACCCGCATCAACGCCGCCGCGCGCCAGAACGGGATGTCCTACGGCACGTTCATGCACGGCCTCAAGCTGGCCGGTATCGAGCTGGACCGCAAGGTGCTGGCCGACATCGCCGTGCGCGACCCCGAGACCTTCCGCCGATTTGCCGAGAGCGCCCGCGAGGCGTTGCCGGCCTAGTCGGCAACGAGCCAGACCCACCTCACGGGCGCCCCTCCTGACCGGAGCGGCGCCCATTTTTTTGCCATGACATGACGATCACCAGCCCTCACAACGAACAGCTCAAGGAGGTCCGCAAGCTCGCCGGCCGCAAGTGGCGGGACAAGCTGCGGCTGTTCGTCGCCGAGGGCGAGGACCTGATCGAGGCGGCCGCGCGCGCCGGCTGGGCGCCCGAGGCGCTCTACGCCGCGGACGGCAGCGGCCTGGAGGGCGTGCCGGTCGCCCCGCACGTGCTCGCGACCGTGTCGCAGCTCGGCTCGGGCACGCGCGCGCTCGGCGTCTACGGCCAGCGCTGGGCCGAGGCGCCGACCGGCCCGGTGTGCCTGGCGCTGTGGGGCGTCAACGACCCCGGCAACGTCGGCACCGCGCTGCGCTCCGCGCTCGCGTTCGGCGCCGGCAGCGTCGCGCTCGGCCCCGGCAGCGCGGACCCGTACGGCCCGAAGGCCGTGCGCGCGTCGATGGGCGCGCTCTTCGAGGTGCCCGTCGCCCGCGTCCGCACCGTGGCCGAGCTCCCGGGCCGCAAGATCGCGCTCGCCGCCCACCGGGGGTCAGATCTTGCAATCCAGCAAACCGGAAACCGGAATGCTGGAATGCAAGATCTGACCCCGGTGACGGTGGTGGTGGGGGCGGAGCGCGAGGGGCTGCCGGAGGCGGTCGTGGCGGCGTGCGACGACGTCGCGCACATCCCGATCCGCAGCGAGTCGCTCAACGCCGGGATGGCGGCGACCGTCGCCCTGTATGAGCTCGATCGTAGGATCCGCGGCCATGCTTGACCGGATCGCGGAGCTGCGCCAGCAGGGCGAGGCCGCCGTGGCGGGAGTCACGGACACGGCCGCGCTCGAGGACGTGCGCGTGCGCTTCCTCGGCCGCAAGGCCGAGCTGCCCAACCTGCTGCGCGGCGTCGCCCAGCTGCCGCCGGAGGAGCGCGGCGCCGTCGGCCGCGCCGCCAACGAGGCCCGGCGCGCGCTCGACGACGCGATCGAGGCGCGCAAGGCCCAGCTCGAGGGCGCCGAGCTCGAGCAGCGCCTCGCCGCCGACGTGCTCGACGTCACGCTGCCCGGCAGCCCGGTCGCGCCGGTCGGGCGCCACCACCTGATCACCGCCACCCGGCGCGAGATCGAGGACGTCTTCATCGGCCTCGGCTTCCGCGTCGTGGAGGGCCCGGAGACTGAGCTCGTCTACTACAACTTCGACGCGCTCAACCACGCGCCGCAGCACCCGGCGCGGCTGGAGAGCGACACCTTCTACGTCTCCGACGACGTCGTCATGCGCACGCACACCTCGCCGATGCAGGTGCGCTCGATGGAGCTCGGCCCGCCGCCGCTGTACATCGTCGTCCCAGGCCGCACCTACCGGCGCGACAACGATGCCACGCACACGCCGCAGTTCCACCAGGTCGAGGGCTTGGCGGTCGACGAGGACATCACGCTCGCCGACCTCCAGGGCACGCTGCTGGCGTTCGCCCACGCGATCTTCGGCGACGACCGCGACGTGCGCCTGCGCCCGCACTTCTTCCCGTTCACGGAGCCGAGCATCGAGTGCGACGTGAGCTGCTTCAACTGCAGGGGCGGCCTGCTGCGCGACGGCTCGCGCTGCCCGCTCTGCAAGGGCACGGCCTGGATCGAGATCCTCGGCGCCGGCATGGTCGACCCGAACGTGTTCGGCTACGTGCGCGAGCACGGCTACGACCCCGAGCGCATGCAGGGCTTCGCCTTCGGCATGGGGATCGAGCGGATCGCGTTCCTCAAGCACGGCGTGCCCGACCTGCGGATGCTCTACGAGAACGACCTGCGCTTCCTGGAGCAGTTCGGATGAGGCTGCCGCTGCTCTGGCTCCACGACCACATCGACCCCGGCCTGCCGGCCGAGGCGCTGGCCGAGCGCCTCGCGATGACCGGTACCGAGGTCGACCGCGTGCACCGCCACGGCGTCGGCGCGCTCGAGTTCTTCCGCATCGGCAAGGTGCTGAGCGCCGAGCGCCACCCCCACGCCGACCGGCTGACCGTCTGCACGGTCGACGTCGGCGACGGCCAGCCGCACCAGATCGTCTGCGGCGCCCCCAACGTCGCCGCCGGCCAGACGGTCGCGGTCGCCTCACCGGGGGCGATCATGCCCGACGGCAGCAAGCTCAAGAAGGCCAAGCTGCGCGGCCAGGAGTCGCGCGGGATGATCCTGGCCGAGGACGAGGTCGCGATCGGCACCGAGCACGACGGGATCATGGTGCTGCCGGAGGAGTTGCCCGCAGGCTCGCCGCTGGCCGACGCGCTGCCGATCGCCACGGACGTCCTCGAGCTCGAGATCACGCCCAACCGGCCCGACTGCCTGAGCGTCTACGGCGTCGCGCGCGAGGTCCACGCCGCGACCGGCGCGCCGCTCGGCCCTCCGCCGTGGGCCGACGACCCGGGCGGCCCAGGCCAGGTGGCCGGTGCCGAGGTGGTGGTCGAGGATCCGGACCTGTGCCCGCGCTTCACCGCCAGGCTGTTCGAGGACGTCACGATCGGCCCGTCGCCGGCGTGGCTGAAGGCGCGCCTGTCCGCCGCGGGCCAGCGCCCGATCAACAACGTCGTCGACATCACCAACTACGCGATGCTGCTGACCGGCCAGCCGCTGCACGCGTTCGACTTCGACCTCGTCGCGGGGGGAAAGCTCACCGTCCGCCGCGCCGCCGAGGGCGAGACGATGACCACGCTCGACGACGTCGAGCGCAGGCTGGACCCGAGCGTGCTGCTGATCGCCGACGAGGACGGCCCGACCTCGATCGCCGGCCTGATGGGCGGCGAGCGCTCCGAGGTGCGGGCGAGCACGACGCGCGTGCTGATGGAGGCGGCGAACTGGAACGGCCCGAGCCTGCAGCGCACCTCGACCAAGCTGGCGCTGCGCACGGAGGCGAGCGGCCGCTTCGAGAAGGGCCTGGCGCCCGAGCAGGCGATGGACGGCCAGATCGTCGCCACCAAGCTGATGCTCGAGCTGACCGGCGCGCGGCTCGTCGACGGCACGATCGACGTCGGCGGCGAGGGACCGCCGCTCGCGACGATCCGGCTGCGCGACGCGAAGGTCGAGCGGCTGCTCGGCACGGCGGTCCCGCGTGAGGAGTGCGCGCGGATCCTGCGCGCGCTCGAGTTCGGCGTGGCCGAGGCGGACGACGGGCTCGACGTCACCGTCCCCGCGTTCCGGCGTAACGACGTCACGCGCGAGGCCGACCTCGTCGAGGAGGTCGCGCGGCTGTGGGGGCTCGAGAAGCTCCCGGTCACGCTGCCCTCGCGCCGCGGCGCCAGCGGCCGCCTGGAGCCCGCCCAGAAGGTGCGCCGGCGCATCGAGGACGCGCTGGTCGGCACCGGGCTCAGCGAGGCCGTCGGCTGGAGCTTCGCCGCGCCCGACCTGCCGGCCCGGCTGCGCGTGCCCCCGTCCGACCTGCGCGGGCGGCCGGTGCGGCTGCGCAACCCGATGTCCGAGGAGCAGTCGACGCTGCGCACGACCGTCCTCGGCTCGCTGCTGGACGGCGTGCTCCGCAACCGCTCGCGCGGGATGGGTGACGTGCGGCTGTTCGAGATCGGCGCGATCTACTTCGACTCCCCGCGCCCGCACGAGCCGCGCGCCACCCAGCCGCTGCCCGACGAGCACACGGTGCTGGGCGCGCTGCTGACCGGCGCGATGCGGCCCGCCTCGTGGCGCGATCCGGCGCCGCCGGACGCGGACATCTTCGCCGCCAAGGGCGTGCTCGAGGCGGTGCTGCGGGCGATCCGCGCCGAGGCCGCCTACGAGCCCGCACGCGAGCCGTTCCTGCATCCCGGCCGCGCCGCGCGCGTCCTGATCGGCGGCGAGCCGGCCGGCTGGCTCGGCGAGCTGCACCCCGCGGTGGCCGCGGGCTGGGACGTCGAGCAGGCCGCGGGCTTCGAGCTCGAGCTGGCCGTGCTCGCGCGCCACGCCGCGCTGGACCCGCACTTCCGCGACCTGACCTCGTTCCCGTCCGTGCGCCAGGATCGCGCGTGGTGGTTTCCGGCGACGGTCGCGGCCGCCGACGTGCTGGCGGTCGTGCGCGAGGCGGGCGGCGCGCTGCTGGCCGGCGCCGACGTGTTCGACGTCTACGCGGGCGACGAGCGCACGTCGCTGGCGATCCGGATGGAGTTCCGCGCCCCGGACCGCACGCTCACCGACGAGGAGGTCGCGCAGCGGCGCGCGAAGATCGACGCCGCCGTGGCCGAGCGCCTCGGGGGCGAGCCGCGTGGCTAGCGTCGCGGTCCTCGGCGCCGCGGGCTATGCGGGAGCCGTGGCGGCGGCGCTGCTGCACCGCCACCCGGAGCTCGAGCTCAAGCACGTGACCGCGCGCAGCGACGCCGGTGCGCGTCTTGACGAGGTGCACCCGCGCACGCGCGTGCCGCTGGTGCTCGAGGAGCCGACCACGGAGCTCGACGTCGACGCCGCCGTCGTGGCCTACCCGCACGGCGCCGCCGCGCCGGTCGTGGCCGAGCTGCTCGAGCGGGGGATACGCGTCGTCGACCTGAGTGCCGACTTCCGGCTCCGTGACGTCGCCACGTACGAGAAGTGGTACGGCGAGCACCCAACGCCGGAGCTCATCGAGGAGGCCGTCTACGGCCTGCCGGAGCGCTATCGCGAGCAGATCCGCGAGGCGCGGCTGGTCGCCAACCCCGGCTGCTACCCGACCGCCGCGATCCTGGCTCTCGCGCCGCTCGCGGGCAGGCTCGTCGACGTGGTGATCGACGCCAAGTCCGGGGTCTCCGGCGCCGGCCGCGAGCCCAGCCACACCAAGCACTTCGTCAGCGTCGACGAGACCGTCACGCCGTACAAGGTGGGCGCGCACCGCCACTCGCCCGAGATCGCGCAGGAGCTCGGCGTGCCGGTGACGTTCACGCCGCATCTCGTGCCGCTCTCGCACGGCGAGCTCGTGTCCTGCTACGTGCGGACCGAAGGCGGCGTCGACGCGCGGGCGCTCTACCGCGACGCGTACGCGGACGAGCCGTGGGTCGAGGTCGTCGAGGGCCCGCCGGGCATGACCGAGGTGCGCGAGACCAACTTCTGCCGCATCTCCGTGCACGAGGACCCGCTGCGCCTGATCGTGTTCGCCACGATCGACAACCTCTACAAGGGCACGTCGTCGCAGGCGGTCCAGAACCTCAACCTGATGTTCGGCCTCGACGAGTCCATGGGGCTGCCCGCGTGAGCTTCTCCAGCCGCTGGGTCGAGACGCCCGCCCACGTCACCGAGGCCGAGCCCGGGCTTCCGCAAGGATTCCGCGCCGCTGGCGTGGCGTGCGGGCTGAAGCTGAGCGGCGGGCTCGACCTCGGCCTGCTGGTCGCCGACGAGCCCGGGACGACGAGCGCCGCCCGCTTCACGCGCTCGGGCGTGCTCGCCGCGCCCGTGCTGCTCACGCAAGAGCGCTGCCGGCTGGACGCGCTGCGCGTCGTCGTCGCCAACGCGGGCAACGCCAACGCCGCCACGGGCCGCCGCGGAGTCGAGGACGCCGCCCGGATGCAGGGCGGCGCGTCGATGGCCGCCGGCATCCGCGAGGACCAGGTGGCCGTCGCCTCGACCGGCGTGATCGGGGTCCCGCTCGACGTCGACAAGGTGATCAAGGGCATCCTCGCCGCGCGTGGCGAGCTCGCGCCCTACGGCGACGACACCTTCGGCGAGGCGATCCGCACGACTGACAAGTTCGCGAAGTCGGCGGCGCTCGACGTCGCGCTGCCGAGCGGCACCGTGCGGCTGACCGCGCAGGCCAAGGGCGCGGGGATGATCTCGCCCGCGTTCGCGACGATGCTCTGCTTCGTCCAGACCGACGCCGCGCTCGCGCCCGAGACGGCCGATCTCCTGCTCGGCGTCTGCGTCAAGCGCTCCTTCGACCGCATCTCGGTCGACGGCCAGCTCTCCACCAACGACACCGCGATCCTGATGGCGAGCGGCGCCGGCGGCGTGCGCGTCGCGCCCGAGTCGGCGGACGAGGTCCGCTTCGGCGAGGCGCTCGACTACCTGCTGCGCCGGCTGGCGATGCTGATCGTGCGCGACGGCGAGGGCGCCAAGCGCGTCGGCCGCGTGGTCGTCCACGGCGGCCACGAGCCGCACGTCGTCGCGGCGGCGCGGGCGGTCGCCGGCTCGCCGCTGGTCAAGGCGGCGCTGCACGGCGGCGACCCCAACTGGGGCCGGATCGCGCAGGCGGTCGGCCAGGCCGTCCACGACAGCGCGCCGCTGCCGGTCGACGTCTGGATCGAGGACACCCAGGTATGCGCGAAGGGCGCGGCGATCCCCTACGACGAGCGCGCGCTCGCCGCCGCGGTGGCGGGGGAGGAGGTCGAGTACACGGTCGGCCTGCCCGGCGAGGGCGCCGAGGCCGAGGTGTTCTTCTCCGACCTCTCGCACGAGTACGTGACGATCAACGCGGAGTACACGACGTGACGGCCCCGGCCCGCGACATCACGACCCTGCTGGAGGCGCTCCCGTATATCCGCGAGTTCCACGGCAAGACGGTCGTCATCAAGTACGGCGGCGCGGCGATGACCGACCCGGCGCTGCGCGAGGACTTCGCGCGCGACGTGGTGCTGCTCAAGTACGTCGGGCTGAACCCGATCGTCGTGCACGGCGGCGGGCCGGACATCACGTCGTACATGCAGCGGCTCGACATGCCGGTCGAGTTCGTCGGCGGACTGCGCGTGAGCGACGAGGGCACCGTCGAGATCGCGAAGATGGTGCTCGTCGGCAAGGTCAACAAGGACATCGTCATGCGCCTGAACCGCCACGGGCAGCCGGCGGTGGGGCTGTCCGGCGACGACGGCCAGCTGTTCCGCGTCTCGACGATGGAGGGGCCGGGCGGCGAGGACATCGGCCTCGTCGGGAAGATCGAGCGCGTCGACGCGAACGTGATCCACCACATCGCCGAGGATTACATCCCGGTGATCGCGTCGGTCGGCGCCGACCGGCTGGGCCGCTCGCACAACGTCAACGCCGACGAGGCGGCCGGCGCCGTCGCGCGCGCCACGGGCGCCTACAAGGTCATGTTCCTCACGGACGTCGAGGGTTGGCTGCGCGATCCGTCCGACCCCGGCTCGGTGGTGAGCGAGTGCGGCGCCGACGAGGTCGAGGCGGCGCTCGCGGGCACCTCGGGCGGGATGCGGCCGAAGCTGCAGGCCTGCATCGACGCGATCCACGGCGGCGTCTCGTTCGCGCACATCATCGACGGCCGCCGGCCGCACTCACTGCTGCTGGAGCTCTTCACCGACGCCGGCGTCGGCACCAAGGTGCGTCCGGCGTCATGAGCGCGCTCGCCCCGACCTACGCCCGCTATCCGGTCGAGTTCGCCTCCGGATCCGGGTGCGTGCTGACCGACGTCGAGGGCACGGAGTACCTCGACTTCCTGGCCGGGATCGCGGTCTGCTCGCTCGGTCACTCGCATCCGGCGGTCGTTGGCGCGGTGCAGGAGCAGGCCGCACGGCTGATGCACGTCTCGAACCTGTTCACGAACGCGCCGATGGTGCGACTCGCCGAGCGGCTCGTCGAGCGCTCCTTCGGGCGGAGCGTGTACTTCGCCAACTCCGGCGCGGAGGCCAACGAGGCCGCGCTCAAGCTCGTGCGCAAGGCGAGGCCGAAGGGCGACGTCGTGAGCGTGCACGGGGCGTTCCACGGGCGCACGTTCGGCGCCCTGTCGGCCACCCCGCAGGAGTCCAAGCAGGCGCCGTTCGCGCCGCTGGTGCCGGGCTTCCGGGCGGTCGAGGCGACCGCGGAGGCGCTGCGCGCGACCGTCGACGGCGACACCGCCGCGGTGCTGCTGGAGCCGGTCCAGGGCGAGTCCGGCGTGCACCCGCTCCCGCCCGAGGTGCTGGCCGCCGCGCGCGAGGCCTGCGACCGGACGGGCGCCGCGCTGGTCTTCGACGAGGTCCAGTGCGGCGTCGGGCGCACCGGCACGCTGTGGGCCTACGAGCAGGCGGGCGTGGTGCCCGACGCGATGACTCTCGCCAAGGGCCTGGGCGGCGGGATGCCGATCGGCGCGCTCGTGATCGGCGAGAAGCTCTCCGGCGTCTTCGCGCCCGGCGACCACGGCTCCACGTTCGCGGGCGGCCCGGTGTCGGCTGCCGCCGCCAACGCGGTGCTCGACGTCGTCGACTCGCCCGAGTTCCTCGCCGGTGTGCACGAGCGCGGCGAGCGCCTCGCCGAGGGCCTGAAGGAGCTGCCCGGCGTCACCGACGTGCGCGCCCGCGGGCTGATGGTCGCCGCCGACGTCTCCGCCGACGCGCCCGAGGTCGCGCGCCGCGCCCTGCTCGAGCAGCGCCTGGTGATCAACGCGACGGGCCCGGCCACGCTGCGCTTCGTGCCGCCGCTGACGGTCACCGACGCCGAGATCGACACCGCGCTCGAGCGCCTCTACGCGCTGCTCTGACGCAAGAAAGGGGTCTGACCCGCTTTCTTGCACGTACTCCCGGGGGAGTAGGGCGCCGGCGTGAAGTGACTCCCGCAGGCCGATGTGCGGGCGGCTCGCGCGGCCGACGATGCCGGACATGCTCACCTCACGTCTCGCGGCCCACCCGCGCCGCACGCTGATCGCGGTCCTGCTGTTCGTGGTGCTCGCCGGGGCGGTCGGCGGCCCGGTGGCCGGCGCGCTCGAGAGCTCCGGCGGCTTCGTGGCGCCCGGCGCCGACTCCGAGGTCGCCGTCGACCGGATCGAGGCGGCCACCGGCGTCGAGCCCGGCCCGGGCATCGTGCTGCTCGTCGACGATCCATCGCCGCAGCGGCTCGCCGCTGTCGAGCGCGAGCTGGCCAACGTGCCCGGCGTCGCCTCGACGGCCGACGGCGGGCGCGCCGGCGGCGACGGGCTCGTGACCGCGACGCTGCGGGCGAGCGCCGACGAGGAGGCGGTGGCCGAGGACGCGATCGCCGTGTTCGCCCGCGCGGACGGCGTCACGGTCGGCGGCGGCGCGGTGGCCGGGCTCCAGATCGGCGAGACCGTGGGCGCCGACCTCGGCCGCGCGGAGCTGATCGCGTTCCCGCTGCTGCTGTTGCTCTCGCTGCTGTTCTTCCGCGGCCGCGCGACGCTGATGCCGCTCGCCGTCGGGGTGACGACCGTGCTCGGCACGTTCCTCGTGCTGTCGCTGGTCAATCGCGTCTACGGCCTGAGCGTGTTCGCGCTCAACCTCGTGATCGGGCTCGGGCTCGGCCTGGCGATCGACTACACGCTGTTCCTGGTCACCCGCTTCCGCGAGGAGCTGGCGCGCCAGGGCGCCGGCCGCGGGGCGATCGCGACGACGATGGCCACGGCCGGCCGCACGGTGGCGTTCTCCGCCGCGACGGTCTCCGCCGCGCTCGTCACGCTGGTCGTGTTCCCGCAGGACTTCCTGAAGTCGATGGGGATCGCCGGCGCGATCGTGGCCGTCCTCGCGGCGCTCGCCTCCCTGGTGATCGCGCCGGCGCTGTTCGCGATCTGGGGCGACAAGCTCGCGCGCGGCCGCAGCGCGGCGGACGATGGCGCGGCCTGGCACCGGCTCGCCCACGCCGTGATGCGCCGCGCCAAGCTGATCGCGCCGCTGACCGCGCTGGCGATGCTCGCGCTCTCGCTGCCCGCGCTGGCGGTGACGTGGTCGGCGATCGACTCCTCGGTGATCCCGGAGGGCAAGAGCGCCCGCACGGTCGCGGACGCCGTCAACCGCGGCGAGGCGGCGAAGTCGCCGATGGTGATGGCCGTCTCCGCGCCGCAGGACGCGCGTGCCGAGGTGCAGGCGTTCGCCGACCGCGTCGCCGGCGTGGACGGCGTCGAACGGGTCGCGCCGGTCCAGGACCTCGGCTCCGGCACGTGGCAGGTCAGCGCGATCGCGACCGGCGACCCGTCCGGCCCCGCCGCGCAGGACGCCGTGAGCCGGATCCGCGCGATCCCCGCCCCGTTCGACGTCAAGGTCGGCGGCGGCGCGGCCGAGTTCGTCGACCAGCAGGCGGCGATCGGATCGCGGCTGCCGGCCGCGGTCGCGCTGCTCGTCGGCCTCACGCTGCTCGTGCTGTGGCTGATGACCGGCTCGCTCGTGCTCCCGGTCAAGGCCGTGATCATGAACGCGCTGACCGTCGGCACGGCGCTCACCCCGCTCGTGCTGATCTACCAGGGCGGGCACCTGACCGGCCTGCTCGGCTACACGCCCAACGGCGGCGTCGAGCCGAGCGACTTCCTCGTGACCGCGGCGATCGTGTTCGCGCTCTCCACGGACTACGGCGTGTTCCTGCTCGGGCGCATCAAGGAGGCGCGCGACGGCGGGCTGCCGGACGCCGAGGCGGTCGCCACCGGCCTGGCGCGCACCGGCCGCGTCGTGACGGCGGCGGCGATCCTGATGGCGGTCGCGATCGGCGCCTTCAGCACGAGCTCGATCTCGTTCATCCAGCAGATCGGCGTCGCGACCGCGACCGGCGTGCTGGTCGACGCCTTCGTCGTCCGCACGCTGCTCGTCCCGTCGCTGATGACGCTGCTCGGCCGCTGGAACTGGTGGGCACCGGCGCCGCTGCGCCGCCTGCACGGCCGCATCGGCCTGCGCGAGGGAGGGCCGCAGCCGGCCGTAGGATGAGCGGCGCCGTGCTCGACCGCCTCAGCCCAGCCGCCCGCGCGTGGCTCCCCGTGGCGGTGCTGCCGCCGATCCTGCTCGCCGACTCGCTGATCAGCGCCGAGGGCCCCGACCTGACCGCGTTCGGGGTCCTCGCGGCGGTCGTGGGCTGCCTGCCGCTCGTGCTGCGCGCGCGGCTCGGGTTCGCCGCACTCGCCCCGTTGCTGGTCCCGGGGATCGTCCTGATCCTGTGGCAGCTCGAGCCTGGCAGCACCGTCGTGCTGATCCCGATGGTGGCGCTGTTCGAGCTGGCCACGCGCTCCGAGCGGCGCCGGAACGTGTGGGTCGCCCTCGAGGTCGTGCCGTGCGTCGTGGTCAGCGTGCTGCCGTTCGCCGACGACAAGGGCGAGCTGTTCAGCGTCGTCGTGCGCAACACCGCGCTGTGCCTGCTGGCGATCGCGGCCGGCGACGCGGTGCGCACGCGCCGCGAGTCGATGGACCGGCTCGTCGCCCAGCAGCAGGAGGAGTCGCAGCGGCGGCTGGGGGAGGAGCGGCTGCGGATCGCGCGCGAGGTCCACGACGTCGTCGCCCATGCGATGGTGGCGATCAACGTGCAGGCCGGTGTCGCGGCACACCGGCTCGACCAGGACCCCGAGCAGGCGCGCACCGCGTTGCGCGCGATCAAGGCCGCCAGCGGCGAGGCCCTCGCCGACCTGCGCGCGACGCTCGGCGTCCTGCGCGGCGACGAGGGCGAGGCGCCGGTGCGCCCCGCCGCCGGCCTCGGCGACCTCGACGAGCTGGCCGCCGGCCTGCGCGCGGCGGGGGTCGAGGTGGAGCTCGACGTCGGTGACGTCTCCGGGCTGCCGGGCGCGGTGCAGGCCGCGGGCTACCGGATCGTGCAGGAGGCGCTGACCAACGCGCTGCGCCACGCGGGGGCCGCGCGCGTGCGCGTGCGGATCCGGCGCGAGGGCGAGCTGGTGCGCGTCGAGGTGGACGACGACGGCGGCGGCGCGGCGGCCAACGGCGCGGGCGGCGGCAGCGGCAGCGGCGTCCCCGGCATGCGCGAGCGCGCGACCGCGCTCGGCGGCACGCTCGAGGCGGGGCCGGCCGCCGAGGGCGGATGGCGCGTGGCGGCCGAGCTGCCCGTGCACGGCGGGGCGCGCGCGTGATCACGGTCGCGCTCGCCGACGACCAGGCGCTCGTGCGCGCGGGCTTCCGCGCGCTGCTCGACGGCGAGGACGACATGGCCGTGGTGGCCGAGGCGGCCGACGGCGAGGAGGCCGTCGCGCTCGCGCGCGAGCACCGGCCCGACGTCGTGCTGATGGACGTGCGGATGCCGCGCACCGACGGATTGCGCGCGACGGCGCGGCTGACCGCCGACCCGACGCTCTCGGGCACGCGCGTGATCGTGCTCACCACGTTCGAGCTCGACGAGTACGTCTTCGGCGCCCTGCGCGCCGGCGCGTCGGGGTTCCTGCTCAAGGACATGGAGCCGGCCGAGCTGCTCGACGCCGTCCGCATCGTCGCCGC
>DATFQI010000124.1:0-3081 GCA_035264365.1 Solirubrobacteraceae bacterium | reverse complement strand
CCTCCCGATCCGCTACTCCGAGGCCGGCCTCGTGCATCGCCACGAGCCGAGCGGCACCCTGCACGGGCTGCTGCGCGTCCGCCACATCACCCAGGACGACGCCCACATCTTCTGCACGGAGGAGCAGATCCCCGAAGAGGTCAACCGCTGCCTGGACTTCGGCTACGCGATCTACGACACGTTCGGCTTCGAGCCGCGGCTGGAGCTCTCCACCCGCCCGGAGAAGCGGATCGGCACCGAGGAGATGTGGGATCGCGCCGAGAAGGCGCTCAAGGACTCACTCGACATGCGCGGCGTCGAGTACGACCTCAACGAGGGAGACGGCGCCTTCTACGGCCCGAAGATCGACCTGCACATGACCGACACGATCGGCCGTTCGTGGCAGCTCGGCACCGTCCAGCTCGACTACGTGATGCCGGAGCGCTTCGACCTCACCTACACCGGGGCCGACAACGAGAGCCACCGCCCGGTGATGATCCACCGTGCCCTGATGGGCTCCTTCGAGCGCTTCATCGGGATCCTGATCGAGCACTACGCGGGCGAGTTCCCGCTCTGGCTGGCGCCGGTGCAGGCGCGCGTGCTGCCGCTCGCCGACCGCCACGCCGACTATGCGCGCGAGGTCGCGGAGGCGCTCGGGGCGGCCGGCCTTCGCGCCGAGCTCGACGATCGCACGGAGTCGGTCGGGCGCAAGATCCGCGAGGCCGAGCTGCGCAAGGTCCCGTACATGCTCGTGGTCGGCGACCGCGAGGCCGAGCAGCGCGCCGTCGCCCTGCGCCGCCACCGCGAGGGCGACCAGGGCACGCTGGCGCTCGACGAGGCCGTCGCGCGGCTGAGCGCCGAGGCCGCCGAGCGCGGGTCCTGAGCTGCCCGCGATGCGCCTCGCCCTCGCCCTGCTGCTCCTGCTCGCGCTCCCGGCGAGCGCCTCCGCCTCGAAGGTCTCGGTCCTGATGGCCGACGGCTGCCAGGGCGACGTCGCATGCTCGAAGTACGGCGGCGCCCCGCCGGTCCCGATCACCACGTTCCAAGGCGCGCCGGGCGAGGCGAACCGCGTCAGCGTCAGCCGCGCCCGCGACGACTTCCTCGTGCGCGACGACGGCGCGGCGCTGACGGCCGAGGCGCCGTGCAGCGCCGTCGACGAGCACACCGTGCGCTGCCCGGTCACGCAGGGCTTCCAGGGCCTCCACGGCTTCGCCGCGGTGCTCGGCGACGGCGACGACACGCTCGGGATCGCCGGCGACATGCGCGTGGAGACCGAGCTCTCGGGCGGCGACGGGGCGGACGCGATCGAGGGCAGCGCCGGCAACGACGCGATCGACGGCGGCCCGGGCGACGACCGCCTGCTCGGCGGCGGCGGGCACGACGAGCTCTCCTACGCGACCCGCACCGCGCCCGTGACCGTCGACCTGGGCCGCGGGACCGGCGGCGGGGCGGGGGAGACAGACGCCGTCGGAGGCTTCGAGGTGCTCGTCGGAGGCCGCGGCGGCGACGTCCTGCGCGGCGCCGCCGGCGACGAGGTGCTCGACGGCGGCGAGGGCGCCGACGTGCTCCGCGGCCGCGGCGGCGACGACGCGCTCTTCGGCGGGGTCGGCGCCGACCGTCTCTCCGGCAACGCCGGCGACGACCGCCTGTACGGCGACCCGGCCCAGGGCGACGACTACTACACGCCGATCATCCGGCTGCTCCCGGACCGGCTGGACGGCGGCGCGGGCGACGACGTGCTCTCGGACACCGGCGGGCGCAACACGTACCTCGGCGGCCCGGGCGCGGACGTGCTCGAGGGCGGCGTGGGCCGGGACCTGATGCTCGGTGGCGCCGGGCGTGACCGGGTGCGCGCCCGGGGTGGCGGGCGCGACCGTGTCCACTGCGGCTCGGGGCTGGATTGGGCCCGGACCGACCGGCGGGACTCGCGGCGCTCGTGTGAGCGCGGGCGAACGTCAACTGCGGCTGGGTAGGAGGCGCTGGATCGACCGCGCCTCGCCAGATGGGGACCGTTTGCGGGCTATAGGCCGGTCAAAGGTCCCCACTCCGCCCGAGCGGGCGCCCTAGGGGCTGTTCGTCGCGCTCTCCCGAGTGACCCGCCGCACCCCGATCCCGTCGATGAAGCCATCCAGGATCCGCACCGCCGGGCGAGCGCGAGCCACCACGCCGCCCTCGCGCGCCGTGAACGTCCGGCCGCGGTAGCGCAGCAGGTACTGGGCTCCGCCCGGCCGCGGTGAGCCCCGGGTCAAGGTCGAGCCCGTCCGCGGCAGCTTCGCCAGGGCCGCGCGCAGCCGGGGGAGCGCGCCGCGGCGCAGCTCGAGGTCCTTGAAGCGCCCGCCGGCGCCGCCGTAGCGCTTCTCCAGGCGGCCGCTGCCGTCGCGGCGCACGGTGAACGTGTCGAGCGTCGCGCCGCCGGCGCCCTGGCGCTGGAAGAACACGAGCACGGGCGCCTGCTTCTCCTTGCCGGCCCCGGACCGGTGCGTCGCTCCCGCGACCCCGCCGAGCCGCTCCGCCCGCGGCGTGGGAGTGCTCGCCGCGCGCGGCGCTCCACCGTCGTCGCCACCGCCGCAGCCCGACACCAGCACGAGCAGCGAAGCGGCGATCAGCCACCCTCTCACCACCGGTCAGCCTCCACCGGTGAGACAGCGTAGCGCCTTGACATGGCCGATGCACCGCTATACTCCGAGGCCTTGATTACGCGTTCCAACACCGCGCCGCGCACTTCTTGACGCGCCGCAGACACCTCTAGTGCCGGTCCCGAGAAGGTTCGATCGGCAGCCGCCGGAGCGCGACCCCACCCGGATCAACGAGCGCATTCGCGTGCCCGAGGTCCGGCTCATCGACGAGACGGGTCAGCAGGTCGGCATCATGAAGACGGCGGACGCCCTGCGCCAGGCGCAGGAGCGGGACCTCGACCTCGTCGAGGTGGCCGCGGAGGCCAAGCCGCCGGTCTGCCGCATCCTCGACTACTCGAAGTACAAGTACGAGCAGAACCAGAAGCAGAAGGCCGCGCGCAAGCACCAGACGCAGATCAACGTGCGGGAGATCAAGTTCCGCCCGAAGATCGCGCAGCACGACTACGACACCAAGAAGGGCCACGTC
>DATFQI010000123.1:0-12690 GCA_035264365.1 Solirubrobacteraceae bacterium | reverse complement strand
AACGTCCAGGCCAACGCGCTCGGGTCGGCGGTCGCGCTCGGGCTCGACCCGGACGAGCGCTGGCTGTGCCCGCTGCCGCTCTCGCACGTCGGCGGGCTGATGGTGCTGCTGCGCTCGGCGATCTACGGCACGCGCGCGGTGCTCGGTGGCGCCGAGCGCGCCACGGCCGACGACATCACCGTCGTCTCGCTCGTCCCGACGCAGCTACGGCGGCTGCTCGACACGGGCGCGCGCCCGGGCGCGCGCCTGCGCGTGGTGCTGCTCGGCGGCGCCGCGGCCACGCCGGACCTGCTCGACGAGGCGCGCGCGGCCGGCTGGCCCGTCCGCGCCACCTACGGGCTCACGCAGGCCTGCTCGCAGGTGGCCGTCGACGGGCGCCCGCTGCCCGGGCTGGCGGTGACGCTTGCCCGCGACGGGGAGGTCCTCGTCGAGGGCCCGACGGTCGCGGGCGGCGGCGTCCTGCGTACGGGCGACCTTGGCCGCTTCGGCGACGGCGGCCGGCTCGAGATCGTCGGCCGCAAGTCCGACACGATCGTCAGCGGCGGCGAGAACGTCGCGCCCGCCGAGGTCGAGGCGGCGCTGCTGGCGCACCCGGCAGTCGCCGACGCCGGCGTCTTCGGCCGCCCCGACCCGGAGTGGGGGGAGGCGGTGACCGCGAGTGTCGTGCTGCGCGCCCCCGCCGACCCGCAGGAGCTGCGCGAGTGGGTCGCGGGCCGGCTGGCGCGCTTCAAGGTGCCGAAGTCGGTCGAGCTGGCGGAGGCGCTTCCGCGCAACGCATATGGGAAGCTGCTGCGCCGGGAGCTGCGATGAGCGACGACGTCCGACAGCAGAGCCGGGCACGCTGGACCGCGACGGCCCAGGGGTGGGGCGCGCGCGCGGACCAGATGCGGCGGGCCACCATGCCCGTCGCGACGTGGATGGTCGACGCGATCGGCCCGCAGCCCGGCGACACCCTGCTCGAGCTGGCGGCCGGCCCGGGCGACACCGGCTTCCTGGCGGCCGAGCTGATCCGGCCCGGCGGGACGCTGATCTGCTCGGACTTCGTGCCGGAGATGCTCAACGTCGCCCAGGAGCGCGCGAAGGCGCTCAGCCTCGACAACGTCCGCTTCAAGCAGATCGACGCCGAGACGGGCATCGACATCGAGGCGGCGAGCATCGACGGCGTGCTGTGCCGCTGGGGCTACATGCTGATGGCCGATCCGGTGACCGCGCTGGCGCAGACCCGGCGGGTGCTCAAGCCGGGCGCGCGGCTGGCGCTGGCGGCGTGGACCGGGCCCGACGAGAACCCGTGGAGCGCGCTGCTCACGCGCGAGCTGATCCGCCGCGGCCTGGAGGAGCGGCCGGATCCCGACGCGCCCGGCCAGTTCGCGTGGGCGACGGAGGGGGTGATCGGCGAGCGCCTCGAGGAGGCGGGCTTCGTCGACTACGAGGTCGCCAAGGTCGGCTTCGCGCTCGCGTTCGACTCGCTCGAGCACTGGTGGGACACCTCGCGCGACACCTCCATGCGCTTCGCCGACGCCGCGGCGCGGATGGATGCGGGAACCGCGGCAGAGGTCCGCGCCGCACTCGCCGAGGCGGCCGCCCCGTACACGGACGGGGACGGCGCGATCGCCTTCCCCGCCCGTACGTGGACGGCAGTCGCCACCGCTTAGCGGTGGCTCATCTCCTGCACGGCCCAGGCGTTGCCGTCCGGGTCGGAGAAGTAGATGAAGGTGCCCCACGGGAACTCCTGCACGTCGGAGGTCTCGACGCCCTTGGCGCGCAGCGCGTCGCGTACCTCGGCGGCGCTGTCGACGACGACCTGCATGCCCTTCACGGAGCCCGGCTCGGCGTCGGTGAGGCCGGTGCCGATCGCGATCGAGCACGCGGAGCCGGGCGGCGTCAGCTGCACGAAGCGGATCTCGTCGGTGACGCGGTGGTCGTGGTCGGCGTTGAAGCCGACCTGGTCGACGTAGAAGGCCTTCGCCCGGTCGACGTCGGAGACGGGGAGGGTGACCAGCTCGAGCTTGATGTCCATGCATGGATCGTATCAGAAACGGAACGTTCTGTTCCGATAGACTGAGCGTCATGCCCGGAGGACGCATCGCCGAAGCCGCGCGCAACGACGCGAAGATCCTGGAGTCCGCACGGGCGGTCTTCGTGGCCGACCCGGAGGCGCCGATCGCCGCGGTGGCCAAGCACGCGGGGGTCGGGATCGGCGCGCTCTACCGGCGCTACTCCGGTAAGGAGGCGCTGCTGCGCGCGCTCTGCGCGGACGGCCTGCGGCGCTACATCGAGGCGGCGGAGTCCGCGCTCGCGGACGAGCAGGACCCGTGGGATGCGTTCGCCGCCTTCATGCACCGCGAGGTCGACGCCGACGCCAGCTCGCTCACCCAGCGGCTCGCCGGCACCTTCACGCCGACGCAAGAGCTCTACGCCGCGGCGGCACGGGCGGGCGAGCTCAACGTGGCGCTGTTCTCGCGCGCCCAGGAGGCGGGGGCGATCCGCCCCGACGCCTCCGTCAACGACCTCGGCCCGATCCTCGAGCAGCTCGCCTCGCTGCAGATCGGCGACGCCGCCCGCGCCCGCGAGCTGCGTCACCGCTACCTGACGCTGTTCCTCGACGGCCTGCGCGGCGAGCCCGCGGTGCGACTCCCCGCCCCGGCTCCCACCGACGAGGAGCTGCAGGCGCGATGGCGCCCCCGCTAGGTTGGGCGCCATGTTCTACGACGACGACGCGGACCTCTCGCTCCTCGACGGCAATACCGTCGCCATCATCGGGTACGGGTCGCAGGGCCACGCCCACGCGCAGAACCTCAAGGACTCTGGCGTCTCCGTCGTCGTAGGCCTGCGCCCCGACTCGAGCTCGGTCGAGAAGGCCAAGGCGGACGGGCTCGAGGTGCTCGACATCCCGGAGGCCGCCTCGCGCGGCGACATCGTGATGATCCTGCTGCCGGACGAGAAGCACGGCGAGATCTACCGCGAGCAGATCGCGGACGGGATCGCCCCTGGCAACACGCTGCTGTTCGGCCACGGCTTCTCGGTCCACTACGGCGAGGTCGAGCCCCCGCCGGAGGTCGACGTCGCGCTGATCGCCCCCAAGGGGCCGGGTCACCTCGTCCGCCGCCAGTACCTGGAGGGCTCCGGCGTGCCGGGCCTGATCGCGGTCGCCCAGGACGCCTCGGGCTCTGCCAAGGAGCTCGCGCTCGCGTACTCCAAGGGCATCGGCTGCACGCGCGGCGGCGTGATCGAGACGAGCTTCAAGGACGAGACCGAGACGGATCTCTTCGGCGAGCAGGCCGTGCTCTGCGGCGGCGTCACCGAATTGGTCCGGGCCGGCTACGAGACGCTCGTGGACGCCGGCTACGACCCGCGGCTGGCGTACTTCGAGTGCCTGCACGAGCTCAAGCTGATCGTCGACCTGATGTACGAGAAGGGCATCACCGGGATGCGCTACTCGATCTCCAACACGGCCGAGTACGGCGACCTCACGCGCGGCAAGCGGGTCATCTCCGACCAGACCCGCCAGGCGATGAAGGACATCCTCGGCGAGATCCAGTCCGGCGAGTTCGCTCGCGAGTGGATCGCCGAGAACCGCGCCGGCCAGGAGAACTTCCTGCGCATGCGCGAGGAGGGCAAGAACCACCAGGTCGAGCGCGAAGGTCGCGAGCTCCGATCCCATATGGATTGGATCCAGACGGAGTTCTAACCTCAGCCCCTCCTTATGACGCCGAATCCGTTCGTGAAGCAGTACCTCATGACCGCCGGGCCGACGCCCGTTCCGCCTGCGGTCTCGCAGGCGATGGCCGCCCCCATGCTCTACCACCGCGCGCCCGCCTTCGTGGAGGTCTACGAGCGGGTGATCGGCAAGCTCCCGGGCGTCTTCCAGACGTCCAACGACGTGCTGACCTTCTCGGCGAGCGGGTCGGGCGCCATGGACTCCGCGGCCGCGAACCTCGTGCGGCCCGGGAAGCCGGTGCTCGCCTGCGCCGCCGGCAAGTTCGGCGAGCGCTGGATCGAGCTCTGCGAGGCCTACGACGGCGAGACGGTCCGCTACGAGCCGGGCTGGGGCGAGCGGCTCGACCCGGCGGAGATCGACCGCCTGCTGTCCGAGAACGACGGCATCGAGGTCGTGTTCGCCACGCTCAGCGAGACCTCGACGGGCATCGTCCACGACGTCCAGGCGATCTCCGAGGTCGCCAAGCGCCACGGCGCCATCCTCGTCGTCGACGCGGTCTCCGGCCTCGGCGCGGCCGAGCTGCGCCAGGACGCCTGGGGCATCGACGTGGTCGTCGCCGGCTCCCAGAAGGCGCTGATGTGCCCGCCCGGGCTCGGCTTCGCCTCCGTAAGCCAGCGCGCGCTCGACTTCGCGGCGGAGCAGCCGCAAGGTCGCTACTTCTTCGACTGGAACAAGACGGCCAAGAGCCAGCGCAAGGGCGATAGCCCCTTCACGCCGGCCGTACCGCTGTTCCTCGGCCTCGACGTCGCGCTCGACATGATCGAGGCGGAGGGCATCGAGGACGTCTTCGCGCGCCATGCACTGCTCGCCCGCGCCACCCGCGCCGGCGTCGCCGCGCTCGGCCTCGAGCTGTTCGGCGACCCCGACGAGCGCTCCAACGTCGTCACGGCGGTCGAGCTGCCGGAGACGATCGACGGCGGCAAGGTCCCCGGCGCGCTGCGCAAGCTCGGCATCACCGCCAACGGCGGGCAGAACCAGCTCAAGGGCAAGATCATCCGGATCGCCCATTGCGGCTACTTCGGCGCGTTCGACATCCTGACCTCGCTCTCGGGCCTGGAGATGGTGCTCGACCAGCTCGGCCACGAGGTCGAGCACGGGTCCGGCGTCGGCGCCGCCCAGCGGGTGTTCGTGGAAGCCGGCGTCCCCGCGGCCGCGTGAACGAGCTCCAGCAGCAGTACAAGGTCCTCGTCAAGGAGAAGCTCGCCGACTCCGGCGTGAACCTCCTGCGCGAGCGCTTCGACGTCGACCTCGGGGTCGACTGGTCCGACGAGCAGCTCGCCGAGCGGATCGGCGACTACCACGCGATCCTGATCCGCTCGGCCACGCAGCTGACCGCCGACCTGATCGAGAAGGCCCACAACCTGAAGGTGATCGGCCGCGCCGGCATCGGCGTCGACAACGTCGACGTCGAGGCGGCCACCAAGCGCGGCATCATCGTCGCCAACGCGCCCCAGTCGAACATCGTGGCCGCCGCGGAGCACACCGTGGCGCTGATGCTCTCGCTCGCCCGCAACATCCCGCAGGCCCACGGCTCGCTGACGGCGGGCAAGTGGGAGCGCTCGAAGTTCGGCGGGGTCGAGGTCTACGAGAAGGTGCTCGGCGTGCTCGGGTTCGGCCGCATCGGCCAGCTCGTCGCCACTCGTGCGCGCGGCTTCGGGATGCGCGTCGTGGCCTACGACCCGTTCGTGAGCGCCGAGCGCTACCGCGAGCTCGGTGTCGAGAAGGCCGACACCAGCGCCGACGTCTACGCCCAGGCGGACTTCATCACGATCCACCTGCCCAAGACGCCCGAGACCCGCGGCTGGCTGAACGCCGAGGCGTTCGCGCAGATGAAGGACGGCGTGCGCGTGATCAACTGCGCGCGCGGCGAGCTCGTCGACGACGCCGCGCTCAAGGACGCGCTCGACTCCGGCAAGGTCGCCGGCGCCGCGCTCGACGTCTTCCCCAGCGAGCCGATCACCGACTACCCGCTGTTCGACGGCTACGGCAACGTCGTCGTCACGCCGCACCTGGGCGCCTCGACGACCGAGGCGCAGGACCGCGCGGGCGTGCAGACGGCCGAGCAGGTCGTGGCGGCCCTGACCGGTGGCGTGGTCTCGACCGCGGTCAACATCCCGGCCGTGTCCGCGGAGGACATGGAGGTGCTCGGCCCATTCCTGCCGCTCTGCACGCGGCTGGCCCGGCTGGCCACCACGCTCACGGAGAGCACGGGCGTCGAGCGCGTCGAGGTCGAGTACCTCGGCCGGATCGCCGAACGCGACACGCGCCTGCTGACGATCGCCACGCTCAACGGCCTGCTGGCCGGCTACACCGAGGAGGACGTCAACTACGTCAACGCCCCCTCGCTGGCCGAGGAGCGCGGGATCGAGGTCTCCGAGCGCAAGGAGGTCGCCGCGCGCGACTTCACCGATCTCGTGCGGATCTCGGTCGTCAGCGGCGGCGAGCGCGTGCGCGTCGTCGGCACCACGCTCGGGCGCCTGCACCGCCCGCACCTGCTCGAGGCCTGGGGCCAGCGTTTCAACCTCCAGATGGACGACGAGTACCTGGCGCTGTTCCGTTACAGCGACATCCCGGGCATGGTCGGCCGCGTCGGCACCTGCTTCGGCGAGCACGGCGTGAACATCTCCAACGCGGCCGTCGGCCGGCTCTCCCCGGGCGACGAGGCCGGCGGCGGCTCCGACGTCGCGGTGATGGCCGTCACCACCGACGCCCCGGTGCCGCAGGAGGTCATCGACGAGATCGTCGCCTCCGACGGCTTCGTGGCCGGCCGCGCGCTCAGCCTCCCGGCTTAGCGGGCCGGACCAGGAGCCGGTCCCCGCCGGCGGCGCCGTCGGGGACGAGGAAGCCGGCGCGGGCGTAGAACGGGATCGCGCGCTCGGACGGGGAGAGCACCAGCCGGGCGTAGCCGCGGGCCTCGGCGGCGCCGATCACGGCATCCAGGAGCGCGGCGCCGACGCCGGCGTCGCGGGCCTCCGCGCGCACGAACATGTTCGAGACATAGCCCCAGCGCGAGGCCGGCAGTCCGGGCTTGGGCATCCGGCGGTACTCGAACAGCGACGCCATGCCGATCGCGCGGCCGTCGCGCTCGGCGAGCCAGGTCGTCCGCCGCTCGCCCTCCTCCTCGAGCCAGGCGGCCACGTCGCGGGCGAACGCGTCGTCGCGCTCGCCGGCGCCGAGGAACAGCGCGCGCAGCGTGGCGAGCGCCGCCGCGTCGCGCGTTCCGGCGGTCCGGATCCCGGTCATCGGCACGAGTGATCAGCGCGTCGGGTCGGCGGGCTCGCGGCGGTCGATGCCGCTGCCGTGTTGCGGGTGGCCGCCGCGGACGAGTACCTCCCAGGAGGTCGCGCTCGCCACGTAGAGCCGGAGGTCGCCCTCGCCGTGCAGCTCCTCGGGCGCGAACCGGCGCGCGCCCCCGCGCTCGCCGAACGCCTCGCCGATCACCGCGGGGAGCTCCTCCTCCGGGACCTCGCGGGCCCGGGCGGAGATGTAGACCGCCTCGGCGTGCCCGACGGCCACCGACGAGTCGAAGATCACGACCTCCACGTGCGGCCGCTCGAGCACATTGCGCGAATGGTGCGCATCCGGCGAGGAGACCCAGTAGAGGTCGGTGTAGCGGGCGGGCGTGAAGTAGACGGGGGAGAGCCGCGGCCCGCCGCCGGGGTCGAGCGTCGCGAGCGTCATGTAGAGGTTGCCGTCGATCACGCGCCTGGCCATCGCGTCGAAGTCGGGGTGCGCTGCCATGCGCGGCAACGCTAGTCGCCGTGGCGGCGCCGCGCAGGGAGGGGGCCGGCGCGGGTTCGAGATGTCCGTTCTCGACAAGACGGCACGGCCCCGGCACGGCAGCATGCACGGCATGAGCATCGACATGGACGCCGCGCGGGACTTCATGGCCACGCATGCCCGCACCCTCGACCGCCGCCGCTTCGAGCTGCTCGACGGCGGCACCGACACGGCCGGCGCGCTCGCAGCGCTCGACGGCTACCGCAACCGCGACGGCGGTTACGGCTGGGGCCTGGAGGGCGACCTGCGGTCGCCCGAGAGCCAGCCCGCCGCCGCGCTGCACGCGTTCGAGGTCTTCGCCGAGGCCGGGCCGGCGCCGCAGGCCCCCGCGCTGTGCCAGTGGCTCGACGAGGTCACGCTCGCCGACGGCGGCCTCCCGATGGCGCTGCCGATGGCGATCACCGCCGGCTCCGGCCCGTGGTGGGCCGGCGCCGACGCCACGCGGTCCTCGCTGCAGATCACGAGCGTGGTCGCCGCCCGCGCCTGGCAGGCGGCCGAGCGCGACGACGCGATCGCCGGCCACCCGTGGCTCGCCCGCGCCACCGACTACACGCTCACGGAGATCGAGAAGCTGGAGAGCAGCCCGGGTGGCTACGTGCTCGCCTTCTGCATCCAGTTCCTGGATGCCGTCCACGCCGAGCGACCCGAGGCGCAAGGCCTGCTCGAGCGCGTCTTCGCCTTCGTCCCGGCCAACGGGCACGTGCCCGTCCACGGCGGCGAGGAGGACGAGACGCTGCGCCCGCTCGAGCTCGCGCCGGACCCGGACGGCCCGGCCCGGAAGCTGCTCGACCCGGCCGTCGTCGAGGCCGACCTCGAGCGGCTCGCGTCCGGCCAGCAGGACGACGGCGGCTGGACGGTCGACTTCGTCTCGCGCTCGCCGGCGGGCAAGCTCGACTGGCGCGGCTACGCGACCGTCGCGGCGGTCGACGTGCTCACCCGCAACGGGAGGAGCTAGCCGGCCGGGCGCAGGGAGCCCGGCAGGCCTGGGGCGCGCAGCGGCGCCGGAGCGACATCCGCGACCCAGCCGGGAGCGGGCGCCAGGCCGACGACGCGGGCGAGCGCCTTCACGCAGCGCTCGTCGAACGCGCTGCCGGCGTCGTCGCGCAGCAGCTCGAAGGCGCGCTCGTGCGTCCAGGCGGCGCGGTACACGCGGTCGGAGACGAGCGCGTCGTAGACGTCGCAGACCGTGAGGATGCGCGTGTGCAGCGGCAGCTCGTCCTCGGTCAGGCCGCGCGGGTAGCCGCGGCCGTCGAGGCGCTCGTGGTGGTCGGATACGAGGTCGAGGACCGTGGGGGAGAAGCCGCCGAGCTCCTCCAGCAGGCGCCGGCCGGCCTCGGGGTGGCGCTTGATCGCCGCGTACTCCTCGTCGGTCAGCCCGGACGGCTTGCGCAGGATCTCCAGCGGCACCGAGAGCTTGCCGATGTCGTGCAGCAGCCGCCGACCGCCAGGTGGCGGCGCGTCGTCGCCGGCAGCTTGAGCTCCTCGCCGACCTGGGCGGCGAGGATCGCGACGCGGCGGGTGTGCTCCTCGGTCGAGCCGTCGCGCTCGGCGAGGCGGACCATCAGGGCGCGGACGCGCGGGCCGAGGTAGGCCTCCTCGGAGGCGACGAGGTCGGTGGCGGTGAGGTCGCCGACGAGCGGGAAGGACGCGCCGGTGCGGGCGATGTCCCGCGCGGCGGGGATCGCGATCATGCCCACCGCGGCCAGCTCGAGCGCGTGGCCGAGGTAGTAGCCGAGCGTCATCGGGCCGATCACGAGCGTGGCCACGAGCGCGACGCCCAGCCAGATGCAGCCGACGGCGACCAGCAGGTCGGCCGGACGACGGGACAGCCAGAAGGTGCGGGTGGCGCGGTGCGTCAGCAGCACGCAGAAGCTCAGGCCGCAGGCGAGCAGCGCGTAGGCGGCGTCGGAGCCGGTGGTCGGGACCTGGGCACCACGGAGGGGAACGACAGCGCGACCGCCGCGAGCCCGAGCACCGCGCCGCCGAGCACGACCTGGAGGATCATCAGCGGCTTGACGTTGCGCGTGCGGCGCAGCGCCGGCAGCGCGGTCAGGGCCAGCAGGGCGGTACCGACGGGAATGCCGAGGCCGCCGGCGAACGCGATCACGCCGTTCGGGCCGATCAGCACGCCCGGGGTCGCCATGGCGTGCACGCCCAGCAGTGCGGTCATCGTCGAGAACGCGATGCCGAGCAGCATCGCGCGGCCGTCGACCGAGCGCCGGCCGGCGAGCGTGAGCGTGGCGGCGGCGACGGCGGCGAGCCCGGCACCGGCGAGCCCGACGCCGAAGTGCACGCCCGCAGGCGGCATCACCATCGTCTTCCCGAGCAGCGCCACCAGCACGGCCGGGGCGGCCGCGAGCACGCACAAGAGCCCGGGGATGGTCCAGCGAGAGCGATCCGACATCAACCGGGGTCATCGGCGCCGGTGCGCGCGAGTTGACCCGTGGTGGACGTTCGTCGGCGCGCTATGGGGTGTGGACCCTAGGCGGCGAGCTGCTGCTCGTGCGCCTCGGCAGCCGCGCTGCGGGCCGCGTCGCGCCGCGCCAGCCGGCGCTGCACCGTCACGTTGAGCGCCATCAGCACGAGGATGATCACGAGCAGGCAGGTGGCGAGCACGTTGACCTCGGGCGGCACTCCCTGGCGCGTGGCGCCGAAGATGAACAGCGGGAACGTCTGCGTCTGGCCCGCGTTGAACACGGTGATCACGAAGTCGTCGACCGAGATCGCGGCGGCCAGCAGCGCCGCCGCGGCGACGCCTGGGGCGATCATCGGCAGCGTGATCTTGCGGAACGTTGCCCACTCGGTCGCCCCGAGGTCCATGGCCGCCTCCTCGATGTGACGGTCCATCCCCTCCAGTCGCGCCTTCACGGTCACCACCACGTAGGAGATCGTGAACATCACGTGGGCGATCACGATCGTCGCGAAGCCGGTGTTGGTGCCCGCCTGCAGGAACAGCGCCAGCAGCGCGGCGCCGAGCACCACCTCGGGGGTGGCCAGCGGCAGGAACACGTAGAAGTCGACGGTGCTGCGGCCGCGGAAGCGGTAGCGCACGAGCGACATCGCCATGAAGGTGCCCAGCGCGGTCGCGATGACCGTCGCGATGATCGCGATCAGGATCGAGTTCTTGAGCGCGACTGCCAGATCCGGGTTGGCGAAGGGGTCCTTCCAGTGGTCGAGCGTGAAGCCCTGCCAGGTGAAGTTGAAGCGGCCCTTGTTGTCGTTGAACGAGAACAGGACCACGATGAAGATCGGGATGAAGAGGTAGAGCAGCGCGAGGGCCGACCACGCGCCGAGCGCCCAGCCCCGGAACCTGTCCGCGCGCGAGTTCATCTACAGCGCCGCCTCGGTGAGGTTGCGCGTCCCCAGCGCCCGGGCGTAGATGAAGATCCCGACGAGGATGAAGGCCATCAGGATGAACGACAGCGCCGCCGCGGTCGGGTAGTCGAGGATCACGAGGAACTTCGACTGGATGACGTTGCCGATCATGAACTGGCGCGGCGTCCCGAGCAGCAGGGCGTTGATGAAGTCGCCGGTGGCCGGGATGAACGTCAGGAGCGATCCCGCGAAGATGCCCGGCAGCGCGAGCGGCAGCGTGACCTTGCGGAAGGCGGTCGCGCGGCTCGCGTAGAGGTCGGTCGCCGCCTCGATGTAGCGCCGGTCGATCTTCTCCAGCGACACGTACAGCGGCAACGCCATGAAGGGCAGGAAGTTGTAGGTGATGCCCGCGATCACCGCGGTCCGCGACGCCAGGAGCCGGCCGTCGTCGCCGATCAGGCCGATGTCCTTCAGGCGTGAGACGGCCCAGCCGTTGTCGGCCAGGATCAGCTGCCACGAGACCGTCCGCAGGACGTAGCTGACGAAGAACGGCAGGATGATCAGCAGCAGCATCACGTTCTTGAAGCGCCCGCCCTTGAACGCGATGAAGTAGGCGAGCGGGAACGCGATCACGAAGCACAGGACGGTCGCGGTCGCCGCGTAGCCGATCGAGCGCAGGAACTGCTCGTGGTAGTCGGAGATCGCGTCGCCGTAGACCGCGAAGTTCCAGTCGAAGACGTACCCGGTCTCGGGGTCGCCCGTCTGCAGCGACACGTACAGCTGGTTGACCAGCGGGATGCCGAAGAAGATGAGCAGCCAGGCGAGCCCCGGGGCGAGGAACACCCAGGGCAGCAGCTTCCGGCGCCGCTGCAGCGAGAGCATCAGACGGGAGCCGCCATCTAGGCCCCGGTCACCTGCGCCATCGCCTCCTGCATCTGCCGCTCGTCGCCTGGCGAGAGCGCGGGATACGGGTGGAGGTTGGAGGCGACGTCCTCGGACGGGAAGATCAGCTCGTTCTCGGCCAGCTTCGCGTCGGTCTTGGCCAGGATCTCCTTGACGCCCTTGACCGGCGGGATGTAGTTCACGTACGCGGCGATCTTGGCCATGACCTCGGGCTCGTAGACGTAGTTCATCATCGTCTCGGCCGCGTAGGGGTGCTCGACCTTGGCCGGCATCACCATGTTGTCCGTGAAGAGCATCGCGCCCTCTTCCGGGTATGCGAAGCGCAGGTCCGGGTTGTCGGACTGCAGCTGGATCAGGTCGCCCGAGTAGGCCAGCGAGACCCACACGTTGCCCTTCGCGAGGTCGGTCGTGTAGTCGTTGCCGGTGAAGCGGCGGAACTGGCCGTCCTGGTTGGCCTTGTCGATCTTCTCGATCGCGCCGAGGATCTGGTCGATCGTCGCCTTGGAGGCGTCGACGCCGTCGCCCAGCAGGACGGTGTTGGCGGAGTCGTAGGGCTCTTGGAGCATCGTGACCCGGCCCTTGAACTTCGGGTCGAAGAGGTCCTTGACGCTCGTGAGCTCGCGCCCGGTCTTCTTGATGTTGTAGCCCAGACCGATGGCGCCCGACTGCCACGGCATCGAGTAGTTGCGCTCGGGGTCGTAGTTGATCGACTTGAGGTTGTCGACCATGTTCGCCGCGTTCGGGACGTTCTTCTTGTCGATCGGCTCGACGTAGTTGAGGCGCACGAGGCGCGAGACGAGGTAGTCGGTCGGCGTGATGATGTCGCGGCCGATCGGCGTGCCGTTCTCGAGCTGCTGGCGGATCTTCCCGAAGAACTCGAAGTTGTCGTTGATCTCCTCGACGTACTTGCACTTGCCGCCGTACTTCTTGTTGAAGTCCTTGATGACGGACTTGTCGATGTAGAGCGGCCAGTT
>DATFQI010000122.1:0-5623 GCA_035264365.1 Solirubrobacteraceae bacterium | reverse complement strand
CTGCTGGACCGCATGGAGGTCATCCGCTTCGACGGCTACACGGTCGCGGAGAAGGTCGCGATCGCCCGCGGCTACCTGTGGCCGCGCCAGCGCGAGCGCAACGGCCTGCGCGAGGACGAGGTGACCGTCTCCGACGAGACGCTGCGCCTGGTCGTCGACGAGTACACGCGCGAGGCCGGCGTGCGCAACCTCGAGCGCGAGCTCGGGACCGTGCTGCGCAAGACCGCGACGCGGATCGCCTCGGGCAAGGCCGAGGCTCCCGTCACCGTCGAGCTGGACACCGTGCGCGACGCGCTCGGCCGCCAGAAGTTCTTCCAGGAGGCGGCCGTCCGCACCGCGGTGCCGGGCGTCGCGACCGGGCTGGCGGTCACGGGCGTCGGCGGCGACGTGCTGTTCGTCGAAGCGACGCGCATGAAGGGCAAGGACGGCTTGGTGCTCACCGGCCAGCTGGGCGACGTCATGAAGGAGTCGGCGCGGATCGCGCTCTCCTACGTGCGCGGCCACGCCGAGGAGCTCGGCATCGCCGAGGACGCGTTCGACGACCGCGAGTTCCACGTCCACGTCCCGGCGGGGGCGATCCCCAAGGACGGCCCGAGCGCCGGCGTGACGATGACGACCGCGCTCGCCTCGCTGCTCTCCGGCCGCCCCGTCAAGCACACGGTCGGCATGACCGGCGAGGTCACGCTGCAGGGCCGGGTGCTGCCGATCGGCGGCCTCAAGCAGAAGGTGCTCGCCGCGCACGCGGCCGGGCTCACGGACGTGATCCTGCCCGAGCGCAACCGCGGCGACCTCGACGACATCCCCGCCGACGTGCGCGAGCGGATGACGTTCCACCCGGTGATGAGCATCGGCGAGGTGCTCGACGCCGCGCTCGAGCCGGCGCCGGCGGGGGTCTCCGCTTGACGCGGCGCATCACCGCGCTCTTCCACCCGTACCGAGGACGGCTCGCCGCCGTCCTCGGTCTGATCGTGGTGAGCGCGGGCCTGGGGATGGTCTCGCCGTTCCTGCTGCGCGAGGTGCTCGACGTCGCGATCCCCGAGAAGGACCGCGAGCTGCTGGCCTGGCTGGTCGCGGGGATGATCGCGATCAGCATCGCCACCGGCATCCTCGGTGTCGGCCAGACGTGGCTGTCCAACGTCGTCGGCCAGCGCGTGATGCACGACCTGCGCACGCAGGTCTACCGGCACCTGCAGCGGCTCTCGCTCGCGTTCTTCACGAAGACGCGCACGGGCGAGATCCAGTCGCGGATCGCCAACGACATCGGCGGCGTGCAGACCGTCGTGACCTCGACCGCGACCTCGATCGTCTCGAACGTGACGACCGTGGTCGCGAGCGTCGTCGCGATGTTCCTGCTCGACTGGCGCCTCGCGCTGTTCTCGCTCGGCCTGACGCCGCTGTTCGTGCTGCTGGCGCGCCGGGTCGGCAACCAGCGCAAGCGGATCGCCACGGTTCGCCAGGGCGCGATGGCCGACATCTCCTCGCTCGTGCAGGAGTCGCTGAGCGTGTCCGGGATCCTGCTCGGCAAGACGATGGGCCGCGGCGCCGAGCTCGCCGACCGCTTCCAGGGCGAGTCGGCGAAGCTGGCCGATCTCGAGGTCCGCTCGCGGATGGCAGGGCGCTGGACGATGGCGACGGTGCAGACCTCGTTCGCCGTCATGCCGGCGCTCGTGTACCTGTTCGCCGGCCTGTCGCCGAGCGCGGTCTCGATCGGCACGGTCGTCGCGTTCACGACGCTGCAGACGCGACTGTTCTGGCCGCTCCAGAGCCTGCTCAACGTCGGCGTCGACATCCAGACCTCGACGGCGCTGTTCGAGCGCGTCTTCGAGTACCTCGACCTGCCGGTGGACATCCACCCCGGCACGCGCGAGCTGGGAGACGTGGAGGGCGAGGTCGTCTTCGACGACGTCTGGTTCTCCTACGCCGACGAGCCGACGCTGCGGGGGATCTCGATGGTCGTGCCGGCGGGGACGCGCACCGCGCTCGTCGGCGAGACCGGCTCGGGCAAGACGACGCTCGGCTACCTCGCCGCGCGGCTCTACGACCCCGATCGCGGCACCGTGTGCCTCGACGGCACGCCGCTCGCGGAGGTCACGCTGGACTCGCTCGCCGCGGCCGTCGGCGTGGTGTCCCAGGAGACGTACCTGTTCCACGCGAGCGTGCGCGAGAACCTGCGCTTCGCCAAGCCGGACGCCACCGACGAGGAGATCGAGGCGGCGGCGCGCGCCGCGCAGATCCACGACACGATCGTCGCGCTGCCCGAGGGCTACGACACGGTCGTCGGCGAGCGCGGCTTCCGCTTCTCGGGCGGCGAGAAGCAGCGGATCGCGATCGCCCGCACGGTGCTGCGCAACCCGCCGGTGCTGGTGCTCGACGAGGCGACGAGCGCGCTCGACGTGCAGACCGAGCGCGCGGTCGGCGCGGCGCTCGAGGAGCTCGCCCAGGGCCGGACCACGATCGTGATCGCGCACCGGCTCTCGACCGTCCGCGACGCCGACCAGATCGTGGTGCTCGACCGGGGCACGATCGTCGAGCGCGGCACGCACGAGGAGCTGCTCGCCCTGGGCGGGCGCTACGCGGAGCTCGTCGCGCGCGACGAAGGCTCCTCGCTGATCGCCTGACGCCGCACGGCCGGCACGCCGGCCGCCGAAGCGGGTCTGCGGGAAACCACGGTCCTGATCGGGGCTTCATCTGCCGATGCTGGGATCGTGGACGTCATGCGGCGCATCCCGCTCACCTTGCGCGCGCTCGTGCTGGTGCCGCTGATGGCGGTGCTGGTCGACGCGATGCGGGCGACGCTCGCCTGCGGGCCGCAGGCCGAGACCTGCCTGGAGGCCGCCGGCCGCGGCTGGCTCGGCGCCGCCGGGCTCGCGCTGCTCGGCGCGTACTCCGTCGTGCTGGCGCTCGCCGTCGCGCGGATCGCGGGTGGCGCCGCCGTCCGCGACCGGCCGCTGCCGCTGCTGCGGCTGTGGCTGACCGGGTCGCTCGGCGTCGCCGCCGCGGTCGGCGGCCAGGCGCTGCTGGCCGGCGCGACCGGCGACCCCGCGGCGCTCGGCGGGGGCTGGCTCGAGCTCGCCGCCTTCTGCACCGCTGCCGGCGGCGTGATCGCCCTGACACTGCGGATCGCCCCGGCGGCCGGCGCGCTCGTCCGCGACCTGCGCCCGTCCGCGCCGCGCCTCTCCCTCCCCACGGCTCCCGAGCCGACCCTGCCGCTGCTGACGGTCCACACCGCAGCGGCCCCGCGCACGCCGGCCACGGCCGAGCGCGCACCACCCCGCTCCTGACGAACGCAAGAAAGGTGCCAGACACCTTTCTTGCGCCTGCCGCCGCGCGCCGCTCCGGCACGCGCAGCGCGCCCCGCGATGCAAGAAAGGTGCCAGACACCTTTCTTGCGCCCCGTTCGTCAACGCACTTCCCAAGGAGCAGGTCAGATGTCCAAGCAAGCCGTGATCGAGCGCCGCCGTGCGGCGCGCATCGAATCCGAGCGCGCCGAGCGTGCGCGCGCGAGCCGCACCAAGCGGCTGTGGCGGCTCGGCGCCGCCGCCGCGGCCGCCGCCGTGCTCGCCGCCGGCGCCGTCGCCGTCTCGAGCAACGGCGGCGCCAAGCCCGCGCCGCCGGCCACGACCTCCTCGCTGCTGGCGGGGATCCCCGAGAACCACGGCGTGCTCGGCGACCCGAAGGCGCCGCTGACCCTCACGGAGTACGTCGACCTGCAGTGCCCGATCTGCGCCCGCGCGGCCCAGAGCACGCTGCCCGCGCTGATCCGCGACGACGTGCGCTCCGGCAAGGTCAAGCTCCAGGTGCGCACGCTGAGCTTCCTCGGCGCGGACTCCGTGCGCGCCGCGCGCGTGGCCGCCGGGGCCGAGCGCCAGGGCCGCCTGTGGGCGTTCCTCGAGGCGTTCTACGCCCGCCAGGGCACGGAGAACTCCGGCTACGTCACCGACGGCTTCCTGCGCGACGTCTCCAAGGCCGCGGGCGTCGACGCCGGCCAGGCGATCGGCCAGGCGGACTCCGCGTTCGCGAGCGGCCGGCTCGAGCGGGCCGACGCCGACGCGACGCGCATGAACGTGCAGGGCACGCCAACGCTGACGGTCAAGCGCGGCAACGGGCCCGAGCGCGTGCTGACGACGAGCCCACTCGACGCCGCCGCCGTCCAGGCCGAGCTCGATCGCGAGGCGGCCCGATGAGGGCCGCCGCGATCGGCGTCGCGCTCGCCGGCCTCGGGATCGCGACCTACCTGACCGTCGTGCACTACGCCGGCGGCGAGCCGGTGTGCGCGGTCGCCCACGGCTGCGCCACCGTCCAGCAATCCGACTACGCGTCGCTGGCTGGGGTGCCCGTCGCGCTGCTCGGCGTGCTCGGCTACCTCGGCGTGCTCGCGGCGCTGGCCCGGGACGGGGAGGCCTGGCGCACCGCCGCCGCCTTCGTGTCGCTGGCCGGGCTCGCGTTCTCCGGCTGGCTGACCTACGTGGAGGTCGGGATCCTCGACGCGATCTGCATCTGGTGCGTCGGCTCGGCGATCTGCATGGCGCTGCTGACCGTGCTGACCGTCGCGAGGATGCTGCGGGCGGAGCCGGGCGGTGCCGTATCGGCCTCATGACTCGTCCATCCGGCCAGTGCGGCGACATCGCCGCCGGTCGCCCGCCTAGGGTTGGCCGACCGTGCCCTCCGCCCTCAGACGCCGGCCGTCGCCTGCGCTGCTCATCGCGCTGCTCGCCCTGTTCGTCGCCGTCGGCGGGCCCGCGGAGGCGGCCCGGCTGATCGGCTCCAAGGACGTCAAGAACGGCTCGCTCAAGGCGGAGGACCTGTCGCGCAAGGCCGTCAAGACGCTGCAGGCGACCCCGCGCCGCTCGGTCGCCGAGCGCCAGCTGCGCGACGGAGCGGTGGCGAGCGCGAAGCTGCGCGACGGAGCGGTCACGCCGGTCAAGATCGCGCCCGCCGCGGTCGGCTCCGCCCAACTCGCGGTCGACGCGGTCGGCACGCGCGAGCTGCGCGCCGGCGCCGCGGGCTCGGTCCAGATCGCCGACGGCGCCGTGACCGGCGCCAAGGTCGCGGACGGCGCGCTCGACGCCCGCGACGTGGCGCGCTACTCGGGCCGGTTCCGCGTGACCGTGCCGGCGGTCGCGCCGCGCGAGTGCTGGTCCGGCGAGCCGGTCGGCCTCGCGCCCGAGCAGGCCGGCGCCGACGTCTCCGGTGACCTCGTGCTCGTCACGCCCGACTCGTCGTGGCCGGAGCGCACGCTCGCCTTCACCGTCCGCGGGTCGGCGAACCGCTCGCGCTTCGTGCTCGCCGGCTGCAACGCCACGTCCGCGGCGAGCACCGAGGTCGAGATCGGCTTCCGCTACGCCGTGATCGACCTTCCGTAAGCTAGCCCTGATCCGTCGATCCCCGCGGCGTCTCGCCGCCGTGGCCGTTCGCCAGAGCCGATTGACCGCGATCCAAGTGGGCCCACCACGAGGAAGCGCGGTCAATCGACTCTGGCTCGGCCCACGACGCCGAGCCAACCACGGATCATCGGTGGATCCAGGCTTAGACGAACGCCGGGTCCTCGGCCTCGTGCAGCAGGAAGCCGGCGGCGTCCAGCACGTTGCGGTCGCGCAGGCGGTGCAGCCGCGAGGCGCACTCG
>DATFQI010000121.1:0-3438 GCA_035264365.1 Solirubrobacteraceae bacterium | reverse complement strand
GCCCGGCAGGCGGCGCAGTGGCGCAGGTGCGGGCGGATCTCGATCACGTCGGCACTGGTCGCGGTGCCGCCCGCGAGCGCGGCGATCGTGGCGGCGTACTGCTCGCAGGCCTCGCCGGACTCGATCGCGGCGAAGACCTTCATGAACCGCCGCCGCCCCTCGGTGATCGAGCGGTTGACCTTCGTGTAGGTCCAGCCGAGCTGCGCGCCGATCTCGTCGTAGGAATAGCCCTGCGCCTTGAGCATCAGCGCGCGCCGCTCGTCGGGCTTCAGGGCGCGGAGCGCTTCCGCGGAGCGTGAGACCCGCTCGCCGCCCGCGACCTGCTCGTCCAGAGGCCGCGCGGTCGGCTCGGTGCGCGCGTCGAGGTCGGGCTCCTCGCCGCTGACGGCCTCCGAGCGCGCGCGGCGGATCGCGAGCGCCTCGTGCTTGACGACGACCTTCAGCCAGGCCACTTCGGTCTCCGGCAGGACGCGGTCGGCGCGCCGCAGGAAGATCTCGAGCGCGCGCTGGTAGGCGTCGAGCGCGTCGTCGTGACAGAGCGAGAAGTGGTTGGCCGTCCGCAGCAGCGTCCGGCCGTGCTCGGCCATCACCGACGCGACGCGATCCTCCGGATCCACGACCCGGAGCGGCGACCGTCCCTGCATCCCTCCTGCTCCCAACGCGTTCCTCCACGACGCCCGAACTGGAACGGAAGGCCGGCCTCCCTGGCGTGGCTTCCTGGCGGATTAGTGCAGACAACTCAGCACTTCGCCCCCACTTAGCGTGGAACGTCCGCAAATTGCGACAAGTTCGTGCATCGGGAGGGTTCGCCAACCGACCGGGAAGCGGCGCGTCGCGAGCGCGCACCCGGCAACGTTCGCGGCATGCGTCTCCTCATGCTCGCGCTCGCCGCCGTGCTAGCGACCGCCGTCCCCGCCGCCGCGCACCCGAATCCGAATGGCCTGTCGCTCCCCCTCGGCGGCCCCGGCGAGAGGACCGCCGCGAGCGCCGCCCAGGCGCAACCGCAGCCGCCCACGGTCCCGCGCCCGGACTGCGGCCCAGGATCAAGGCCGGAGACCGACATCCAGGGCCGCGTGCCCGCCGGAAACCCCGAGGGCTTCACGTGCAACACGACGCTCGTCGGCCACCACGGCTCCTCCGGCGGCTACAAGGCGCTGCGCTTCACCGACAAGGCCGGCCACGAGTGCGCCTACTACGACACGACGCTGTTGTTCCCGAGCAACGCCCAGACGCTTTCGGAGCGCCCCACGGGCGTCGCCGTGCTCGACATGTCAGACCCCGCGAACCCGAAGCAGACGACGAGCCTGCTCACGCCCGCGATGCAGACCCCGCACGAGTCCCTGCTCCTGAACGAGAGGCGGGGCCTGCTCGCCGCCGTCACCGGCAACCCCGCCTTCTATCCCGGCATCGTCGACCTCTACGACCTCAACGAGGACTGCCGCAGCCCTCAGCTGCAGAGCTCGCTGCCCGTCGGGATCTTCGGCCACGAGTCCGGCTTCGCGCCCGACGGCAACACCTTCTACGCGACCTCGATCGGCACCGGCAACATCACGGCGGTCGACGTCTCCAACCCGAAGCTGCCGACGATCGTCGCCGGCACGAACTACAACTCGCACGGCCTGACGATCTCCGACGACGGCAACCGCGCCTACGTCGCCGCGAGCCAGGGCCTGTTCATCCTCGACACGAGCGAGATCCAAGCGCGCAAGCCGGGCGCGCAGTTCAAGGAGATCTCCAAGCTCGACTGGCCGGAGCGCACGATCCCGCAGGTCGCCCAGCCGATCACGATCGGCGGCCGGCCCTACCTCGCCGAGATCGACGAGTTCTCGAGCGCGGAGGACGACGACTCCGTGGCCGCCAACGGGCCCAAGGTCGGCGCCGCCCGGATCATCGACATCGCCGACGAGCGCAACCCGCAGGTCGTCTCCAACATCCGGCTCGCGGTGCACCAGCGCGAGAACCGCGCGGCGATCGCCAACGACCCCGGCGCGCAGTTCATCGTGCAGGGCTACGCGGGGCACTACTGCAACGTCCCGCGGCGCAACGACCCGGAGATCCTCGCCTGCAGCATGATCGCGAGCGGCCTGCGGATCTTCGACATCCGCGACCCGCGCAACCCGCGCGAGATGGCCTACTACGTCGCGGCGAACAAGACGAGCCAGACCGCCGGGGCGCCGAGCAACTACGCGATGAGCAGCCCGGCGTTCGTGCCCGAGCGCTCAGAGGTCTGGTACGCGGACGGCAACTCCGGCTTCTACAACGTCAAGCTCGCCGGCTGGCCATTCGCGGCCGGGGGCGCGGCGGGCGCCGCGTCCGGCGACTGCACGGGCGACGCCGGCTTCCGCAGCGTGTCGGCGAAGCCGCTCGGCCGGCGCGTCAGGCTGGGGTTCACCCGGCGCAAGAGCGGCGCCGTGAAGATCGAGGTCTTCCAGGTCTCCCAGGGGCGGCGGATCGTGAAGGAGCGCCGGGTCGCGCGCTTCCGCAAGCCGGCGACCTGGAGCGGGAGAGGGCCGGACGGCTACTACTTCGCCCGCTTCACGATGGCCGGCCGCGACGTGCGCCGGATCGTGCTGCGCAAGCAGAACGGCCGGTTCAAGAAGGCCGCCCGCCACTACCGCCGCGGCGACTGCCAGCTGCTGCGCTCCTACAAGCTCGAGCGTCCTGTCTTCGGCGGCCGCCAGGGGACGCCGCTGCGCGTCGCGTTCCGGCTCACGCGGGCCACGCGCGTGCGGTTGGAGCTGCTTCGTGGCAGTCGCGTGGTGGCGCGGCGGACGGCCAACGCGGCCGCGAATCGCACGGTGCGCGTGGTGCTGCGGCCGCGCAAGCGGGGCGTCTACCGCGTGCGGATCAGCGTCGGAACCGTCACCTCGACGCTCACCGCGAGGCGTCTCTAGCCACGTCCCGCGCCACCGAGACGGTGACGCGCGCTGCGGGCCGCGCGCTGCGCCTGGTCGCCTGACACGATCCCCGCCCGGATGGCCAGTGCGACCACGTCCTCCACCCGCCGGCCCGCAGCGTGACCCGCCCCGCGGTGCTCGTCCCGGCGTGCGCCGCGCTGGGCGCACTGTCGCTGCTGCTGCCGTGGGCGCTCGCGTTCGACCCCCAGGTCTGGGTGATGTGGGGTCACGACGCCTTCCACGGCCACCTCGACACGCGCGGCGGCCCGACCTGGAAGCCGCTGAGCGTGCTCGTCACGACACTGCTGGCGCCACTGGACCGTGACGCGGAGCCGGTGTGGGCGGCGATCGGGCGGATGGGCGGGCTGCTCGCGCTGGCCGGCGCGTACGTGCTGGGCGGGCGCGTCGCGGGGCGGCTCGCCGGCGCGGTCGCCGCGCTCGTGATGGCGCTGAGCCCGTGGTGGCTGCTCAACAGCGCGCTCGGCAACTCGGAGGGCTGGCTCGCCGCCGCCGTGCTGTGGGCGGTCGTCGCGCACCTCGC
>DATFQI010000120.1:0-28583 GCA_035264365.1 Solirubrobacteraceae bacterium | reverse complement strand
GCCGACGATCGCCGCCAGGTGGATGACGTGCGTGCAGCCCGTCATCGCCTTGCGCGCCTCCGAGAGCACGCGCAGGTCGCCGCGGTGGACCTCGCAGCCCTCGCGCATCCAGCCCGGCGCGTCCCGCTGGTCGGAGACGCGCACCTCGAAGTCGGGATCGCGCAGCAGGCGCCGGACGACGGCCGCGCCGATCGTGCCGGCGCCGCCCGTGACGAGGACCCGGCTCATGCTCGCAGCGCGACGACTTCGCTCACGTAGGCGAAGACCTGGCCGGTGCCGAGCGCGTTCCAGGGGTCCACCACGAGGCAGTCCGCGCCCGCACGCTCGGCGACCGCCCGCAGCGCCTGCGGGCGCGAGAACGCGCTGTGGTTGGTCGCCACGATCACGACGTCGGCGTCGCCGATCGCCTCCTCGAAGCCCGAGGTCGGCGTCGCCACGACCGGGTCGTGCACCGCGACGTCGGCCAGCTCGCGCTCGAGCAGCCGGATCAGCTTGTGCGACAGCGAGTCGCGCTCGTCGTCCGTGTCGGCCTTGAAGGCGAGCCCTAGGACTGCGATCTTGCGCTCGCGCAGTCCCCCGCCGCCGAGCCGGCGCTTGACGCCGTCGACGAGGAACAGCGGCACGCTCTCGTGCACGCGCGAGACGGCCAGCAGCATGCCCGGCGCATTGGACTTCTCCTCGGAGAACGTGAAGTCCTTGCGCAGGCAGGTCCCGGCGGTCAGGCCGGGGCGGCCGATCCCGCCGCGCGGGTAGTCGCGGTTGATGAGGTCGATGACCTCGAAGACGTTCGCGTCATAGCGCTCGCAGTCCATCATCAGCAGGTTCGGGAGCGCGAACGTCGCGTAGCGGAAGATGTTGGTCCAGATCTTCGCCAGCTCGGCCTGCACGGGCGAGGTCTGCACGATCGGGGCGCCGAGCGGCGCGAACAGCTCCGCGGCCCGCTCGCCGGAGCCCTCGCCGACCCCGCCGACGATGCACGGCAGCGTCCCGATCTCGGCCATGAAGCGGTCGGCGGCGATCCGCTCGGGCACGTGCGCGACGAAGACGTCCTCGCCGACCGTGAAGCCGCGGTGCTTCTCCAGGTAGCCGGCGACGAACTCGGTCGTGCCGGGCGCGACCGTCGAGCGCAGCACGACGAGCTGGTCGCGCTGGAGCAGCGGCAGCAGGTCATCCAGCACCGAGCGGATGTCGCCCATGTCGATCTCGATGTGCGAGAAGCTCGGGGTGCCGAGCGTGAGCACGATCGAGCGCGCGTCCGCGCCGTCGGCGGCGCGGTGGGAGAGGTCGAGGTCGACCCGCGCCAGGAGCTCGTCCGTGCCGGGCTCCTTGAAGGGCATCCGGCGCTCGCGCAGCGCGGCGAGCACGTCGGGATCGTTGTCGACCCCGAGCACGGAGAGCCCGGCGTCGGCGAAGCTCAGCGCGAGGGGGAGGCCGACGCGCCCGAGGCCGATCACGCAGACGTCGTGCTGCATGGGCCCTCAGGCTAGCGGCCGTGGGTCAAGCCGGCCGGCGTCGGAGGTGGCGCAGGTACTGGCGCAGGAACCCGGCCACGAACCACGGGTTGTAGCGGAGGTAGCGCCGCCACAGGCGGGTCGGCTCCTGCAGCAGGCGGTAGGCCCACTCGAGCCCGAGCTTCTGCAGCCGCGGCGGCGCCTGCGGCACGAGGCCGGCGTGGAAGTCGAAGGCGGCGCCGACGCCGATCAGCACCGGCGCGTCGAGCCGGTCGCGCATCCGCGCCATCCACTTCTCCTGCTTGGGGACGCCGATGCCGACCCACACGACCTCGGCGCCCGTGCGCCGGATGTCGGCGGCCACGGAGGCCTCCTCCTCGGGCGTGAGCTCGCGGAACGGCGGCGCGTAGCCGCCGACGATCTGCACGCCGGGGTGGCGGAGGCGCAGGTTGCGCGCGAGCTCCTGCAGCGCGCCCTGGTTGCGGCCGCCGTAGAGGTAGAAGCGGCGGCCGGTGCGGGCCGCGCGGGCGCAGGCGCGCTCCATCAGCTCGGGCCCGTACACGCGGTCGCTCAGGCGCGAGCCGAGCAGGTTCAGCGCCCACACGAGCGGCTGGCCGTCGGGCACGGTGAGGTCGGCGCCGAGGACGGCCTCGCGCAGCGCCGCGTCGTGCCGGCAGGCCATCACCGTGTGCACGGCGGCAACGCAGATGTAGCCGTGCTCGCGGCGGGCGACCTTGGCGTCGATCCAGTCCAGGGTGCGCTCGTAGTCGATCACGGCGAGCGGGACGTCGAGCACCGGCTCGCTCACGACGCCCGGCAGCACCTGCGCATGCTGGAGCGGCTGGGCGAGGTGGGTGCTGGTGGTGGGCGTCATGAACTGGCTGGCACGGAGCGTATGCGGTCGATGCTCAACAACGCACTCGTGAGAGCAAAGCTGCGGTGTTTCGCGGCGCGAGGTGCCCGGAAGCCCGGTCTAGAATGCCGCCCCGCATGGCCGCTGCCCGCAAGACACAGCCTAGCCCGCCCGTCCGCGGCTCGTGACCGCGGCTTCACGCGAGCGCCGCCGCCTCCTGCTGATCACCCATCGCCCGCTCGAGTTCGGCGGGCCCGGATCGGTGCGCTGGCGCTTCTTGATCGGAGCGCTGGAAGGGCACGGCTGGGAGACGAAGGTGGTGTCCGCGCGCACCAACCCGACGCAGGACGCGCTCGCGGAGTCGCCCGGCGCGGCGCGGCTCGCGCAGCTGCGCGCGCAGGCGATGGGCGGCGTCGGCCGCGTCTCGCGGCGCGGCTTCAACGCGCTCGGCGTGCAGCCCGAGGCGCTCGCCCCGCAGCTCGTCTGGACCGTCACGGGCCGCCGTGCGATCCGCGCCAGGCTCGACGCCGACCGCCCGCACGCGGTCGTCGCGACCGTTCCGCCGGTGGCGGCGATGTTCGCCGCCGCGGGCCTGCTCGGCCCGAAGGACCCGCCGCTGGTGGTCGACATGCGCGACAACTGGGCCGGCCATCCCAGCTACGACGCCGGCGGGAGCACGCTCACGAAGCTCGAGGGCCGCGCGCTGGCGAAGGCGGAGGCCGTGGTGACGGTGACCGACCGGATGGCGGAGCTGCTGCGCCGGATCCACCCCGAGTCGGCCGCCAAGGTGCGCCTGATGCCCAACGGCTTCGACCCCGCGCTGGTCGAGCGCCGCAGCGCCCCGCGCGAGGCCTGGCCGGAGAAGGTGACGCTGATCCATCCGGGCGTGCTCTACGGCGACCGCCGCGTCGACGAGCTGCTGGAGGCGCTCGCCCGGCCATCGCTCGCCGGCCGCGTCCGGCTGGAGCTCGTCGGCAACCTCACGGGCGAGACCGAGCGGGCGCTCGCGGCCGCGCCGCCCGGCGTCGAGGTCGAGACCGTCCCGCCGCAGAGCTGGGACGCGACGATGGACCGCGTGGCGGCCGCCGACGTGGTCGCCGTCGTCTACCCGCGCTCGATGGGCGACGAGCTGTCGCTGCCGGTCAAGCTCTACGAGGCGCTCGCGCTCGGCAAGCCGGTGCTCTCGATCACCGCCGGCGGGGCGTCGGAGGCGCTGCTGCGCGAGCTCGGCCAGGACCACGCGCTCGCCCGCCACGGCGACGCCGCCTCGGTCGGCGACGCGCTCGAGCGCCTGCTCGGCGGGCCGCCGCCCGCGCCGGTGGACCCCGCGCGGATCGCCCGCTTCGACCGCGCGCGGGTGGCCGCGGACTACGCGGCGCTGCTCGACGAGCTGGCGGGAGGCTGACTCCCGTGCGCCTGCTGCTCGCGATCCCGTACTTCACGCCCGCCTACGCGTTCGGCGGCTCGGTGACGGTCGCCGAGACCGTCGTTCAGGACGCGCTCGCCGCCGGCCATGAGGTGACGGTGGTCACGACCGACGTGCTCGACGAGCACCAACGGATCCCGGAGGGAGCGCCCGCCGAGCCGGCGGGGGCGACGGTGGTGCGCTTCCCGAACGTCTCGCACCGGCTCGCCGCGGGCGCCAACGGCTACCTGCCGCGCGGCTACCGCCGCTGGCTGCGCCGGAACATCGCGGGCTTCGACGTCGTCCTGCTGCACGACGTCTACTCGATGGTCAGCGTCGGCGCCGCGCGCGCCGCCAGGAAGGCCGGCGTGCCGTTCGCGCTGCAGCCGCTCGGCACGCTCTCGCCGGCCGCCGAGCGCGGCCGCCCGCTCGCCAAGCGCCTCTTCCTCAAGCTGTTCGCCGACCGCACCCTACGCGACGCGACAGCGCTGATCCACTCGACCGCCGCCGAGCGCCAGGACTTCCTCGACGTCGGCGCCGAGGCGTCGAAGCTCACCCGGCTGCCGCTGCCGCTGGAGCTGCCGCGGCTGTCCGGGATCGCGCCGGCGGAGCGGCCGACGATCGCCTACGTCGGCCGCCTGCATGAGATCAAGGGCATCGACCAGCTGATCCGCGCGCTGCCGCTCGTCGCTCAGCGGGTCGAGGATGTGCGGGTGGTGATCGTCGGGCCCGGCGAGCGCTACCAGCGTCAGCTGGAGGCGATCGTGGCCGAGCTCGGGATCGGCGGCGCCGTCGAGTTCCGCGGCTTCGTCGAGCTCGAGGAGAAGTTCCGCGTGCTCGAGTCCAGCCACGCGTTCGCGCTGCTGTCGAAGTCAGAGGGGCTGCCGATGGCGGCGCTGGAGGCGATGGCCACCGGGACCGCGGTCGTGCTCTCCGAGGGCTGCCACCTGCCCGAGGTCGACGGCACCGCCGGCCTCGTCGTCCCCGGCGGTGCGGCCGACGCCGCCGAGGCGCTCGTGACGCTGCTACTCGACGAGCCGCGCCGCGTGCGGTACGCCGCCGCCGCCCGCGTGTTCGCCGAGGACTTCCGGCGCGAGGTCGTGATGCCGCGGATGCTCGACTTCCTCGAGTCGATCGCCCGCCGCTAGCGGCCCATGCCGAAGGCGTGCGGGTCCTTCTCGAGGTCGTTGATCGCGCGCTCGTACTCGCTGACCGTGCCGATGTCGTACCAGTCGGCGTCGTTCTCGAACACGGCGACGGGCTCGTCCGCGTCGAGCAGCCGCAGCACGAGGTCGGGGAACTGGCACGGGCCCGACTCGGGCAGGTGCTCCAGCGCCGCCGGCTCGTAGACGTAGATGCCCATGCTCACGCGGTAGTCGAGCCGCGGCTTCTCGCGATAGCCCGTCACGCGCCCGCCCTCGCTGTCGATCACGCCGAGGTCGATCTGCACCTGCTTGGGGTGCGTGGCGATCGTCAGCAGCGCGCCCTCGCGCTTGTGGTGCTCGATCAGCGCGGCGTAGTCGAGCGTCGTCAGCACGTCGCCGTTCATGGCGATGAACGTCGAGTCGAGCTGCGGGACCACGCGCAGCGCGCCGGCGGTGCCGAGCGGCTCGTCCTCCCAGTGGAAGTCCAGGTGCATGCCGTCCGGGACCGCGTGGTCCTGGGAGAAGTAGACCTGGATCAGCTCGCCGAGGTGGCTGACGCAGAGGTCGGTGTGCGTGATCCCGGCGTCCGAGAGCTGGCGCAGGATGTGCTCGAGGATCGGCCGGTCGCCGACCGGGACCAGCGGCTTCGGGATGACCGTCGTGTACGGGCGCAGGCGGGTGCCGAGCCCGCCGGCCAGGACGACGGCCCTCATATGACGTAGTCGTTGGCGCGGTAGCGCTGCGTGTTGGACGCGATCCAGTCCAGCGTCCGCGCGAGGCCCTCGCGCAGGTCCACCTCGGCGCTCCAGCCCGTCAGCTCCTGCGCCAGCGAGGGGTCGGAGATCAGCCGCTCGACCTCGGACGCGGCCGGGCGCACGCGCGCCTCGTCGAGCTCGACCTCGAGCTTGCGGCCGAGGATGTCGCCCACCAGCTCGACGATGTCTCCGATCGCGACGTCCTCGCCGGTCCCGAGCTGGATCGTGCGCCCGATCGCGGCGTCGGAGTCGGCGGCGGCGAGCATGCCCGCGACGGTGTCCTCGACGAACGTGAGGTCGCGGCGCGGCGTCAGCGAGCCGAGCCGCAGCGTCCCACCGGCGAGCGCCTGGCTCATGATCGTCGGGATCACCGCCCGCGCGGACTGGCGGGGGCCGTAGGTGTTGAACGGCCGCACGATCGTCATCGGCAGCTCGTAGCTGCGGTGCCATGCGTCCATCAGCTTGTCGGCGGCGACCTTGCTGGCCGCATAGGGCGACTGCGGCTCGATCGGGTGGTCGAGCGTGATCGGGACGGTGCGCGCGCTGCCGTACACCTCGCTCGTGGAGGTGTGGATGACCCGCCGCGCGCCGCCGCGCAGCGCCGCCTGGGCGACGTTGAGCGTGCCGAGCACGTTGGTCTCGAAGAAGTCGCGCGGGTTCACGAACGAGTACGGGATCGCGATCTGCGCCCCGAGGTGCAGGATCGTGTCGGCCCGCTCGGCCGCCTGCTGGACGGACTCGACGTCGCGCAGGTCGCCGAGCACGACGTCGACGTCGGCGGTGACCTCGGGCTCGAGCCAGTCGAGCGTGCCGCGCTCGTTGCGCGAGTTGTAGTGCACCAGCGCGCGCACGGAGGCGCCGCGCCGGACCAGCTCGGCGACCAGGTGGCCACCGATGAAGCCCCCGGCGCCGGTGACCAGGACGAGACGGTTGTCGAGCGGCATCGCGCCCATCGTACTGCGGCCCTTGCCCGCGCTAAGCGGGCTTGCGGGCGGTCGCGAGCAGGTGCGTGCGCAGGAACGGCACGTGCGCGAGCGTCTCGGCCAGCGCGCGCGAGCGGGCCGCCAGGAAGGCGAGCTCGAAGTTGAGGCTGACCGGGCGCGCGTCGACGTCGGCGGCCGGGAACAACCGCGTGAGCTCCTCCTTGGAGACCGGCCTGGTCGGCGTGCCGGAGTCGGGGTGCGCGGCGCCGCGCAGGCGGCGGTAGGCGCTCCCGGCCGCGCGCACCACCGCGGGGGTGGGGCGCATGTCGTAGGAGACGATCAGCCCGCCGGGCGCCAGCACCCGCCACATCTCGGCGGCCACCGCCGCGCGGGTGCCCGGATCGAGCACGGAGCTCAGGCAGGTGAACTGCGCGACGAGGTCGAACGATCCGTCCTCGAACTCGAGCTCGGCGCCGTTGCCGACGCGCAGGTCGAGCTGCGGATGGCGCTGGCGGCCGAGCTCGATGCGGTGCTCCATCAGGTCGACGCCGACCCCGGAGGCGGCGCCGAACTCGACGAGCCGCGAGAGGTAGGTGCCCGTCCCGGCGCCGACCTCGAGCGCGCGCGCTCCCTCCAGCGCGAAGCGCTGGCGCCGCAGCGCCCGCATCAGCGCCCACTCCAGGTGCTGGAGGTGGAACTGGTAGGCGGGGTTCGCGTAGCGGTAGATGCTCGGCCCCGCCGCGTCGCGCTCGCGGTAGGCGGCCTCGATCCGCTCGATCTCGGTCACGGGCCTCATGCTAGGGGCCCGCCGCGCGCTGGAGCACGGCGGCGAGCTCGCGGGCGAGCACGTCGCGGCCGTGGCGGCGCAGCGCCTGCTCGCGCACCTCCGGCCGCGTCGGCAGGTCGCCGGCGGTCCAGCGGCGGTACGCGTCCTCGATCGCGCGCTCGACCGCGGCGCCGTCGCGCGGGTCGACCGCCCAGCCGGCGCCCAGCTCCGCGACGAGCCGGTGGGAGAGGCTCTCGGGGTGGGTGGCGCAGAGGATCGGGCGCCCGGTGGCGAGGTACTCGAAGACCTTGGCGGGCGTGTTGCGGCTCGACGGGTCGACGTGGGCGACGAGCACGTCGGCGTTCGCCATCTCCTGCACCGCGCGGGCGTGGTCGACGTAGCCGAGCCGCACCACCTCGACCGCGCCGGCGGACGGCAACGCGGGGACCCAGACGTTGCCGGCGAGCCGCAGCTCGATCCGGGCCGGGTCGATCCGCCCCCCGGCGGCGAGCCGCGCGAGCGCCTCCAGCACGGGCGCCAGGTCGATGTCGCCGTACAGCGTGCCGGTGAAGACGAGCCGCATCCGCTCGTTGCGCGGCGCCGGGGCGAGGTCCGGGACGTCGTCGGGGTCGGCGCCGTTGGTGATCGTCACCCGCTTGGGATCGTCCGGGCCGTGGCCGCCGATGACGTAGTGCTCGGCGGCGACCACGACGGCGGCGGCGCGGTCGCGCACCGCCCGCTCCGCGCGCCGGGTCAGCGCCGCCACGGGCGCGATCCGATGCGCGTACGGGTTCTCGGCCCACTCGTCGCGGAAGTCGGCCACCCACGGCAGCCCGGTGCGGCGCTGCACGGCCAGCGCGGCGAGGTGCGAGGAGAGCGGAGCGGAGGAGGAGTAGAGCGCGTCGAAGCGCTCGCGGCGCGCGGCGCGGACGGCCGCGCGCACGGCGCCCGGGATCCACGCCGCGGCCTCGTCCGGCCAGCCGGTGAGCTGGGCGAGCGCGCCGGCGCGGCTCGCCGCCATCGTGGCGAGCCGCAGCGCGCCCGGGTCGGCGGCGCGCAGCACCGGCGTCCCGGGCGGGACGTCGCGCGCCAGCGACGGGTCGCGCGCCGGGTACCAGTCCGAGCGCGTCGTGACCACCGTCGGAGCCCAACCCGCGGCCGGCAGGTACTTCACGTGCTTGAGCGTGCGCTGCACGCCGGCGCCGCCCAGCGGCGGGAAGAAGTAGGACAGGACGAGGACGCGCCGCCCGCCCGGCGCCGCGCTCATCCGGCCCGGGGCCGCGGGCGCGCCGGGACGCCGACCGCGATCGCGTCCGCCGGGAGCTCCCCGCGTACGAGCGAGGCCGCGCCGACCCATGTGCGGTCGCCGATCGTGCTCCCCGGGAGCACGACGGCGTTGAGCCCGACCCCAGCGTCGTCGCCGATCCAGACCGGCGACGCGATCAGCGACTGCTCGCCGGCAGGCGCCCTCGAGCTGAAGCGGTACGGGAATCCGTCGGCCGGGTCGTCCGCGTTCGCATGGTGGTGGGTGAGCGAGTACACGCGGCCGCCCGCGGCGATCGTGGTGTTGCGGCCGATCCGCACCCCGCCGTGGGCGCTGATCACCGTGTGCGGCGCGATGTGACAGCCCGGGCCCACCGTGAGCTCGCCCTCGGCGCCCGCATACGCCGCGTTCGGGCGCCGGGTGACGCGGCGCCCCGTGGAGCCGGGCGGCCCGGCGAGCAGGACGGCGTAGTGGTCGATCCAGCAGTCGTCGCCGAAGCTCATGTGCTCGGCGCCGACGAGCTGCACGCCGGGCTCGAAGATCACGTTCCTGCCGAGGTGGCGGACGCGGCGGCGGTAGACCACCTGGCGCAGCGCATGGCCGGCCTCCCCGGGGAGGTTGACGATCACCCACTCGGGCAGCGCCGCCGAGAGCGCGCCGAGCAGGTGCAGGATCGAGGCGAGGCGCGTCACGCCCGCCGCACCGGGCGCGCGCCCGCACCGAGCGCCGCCGTGATCAGCGCGCGCGCGTCGTCCGCGGAGAGCAGGGTGTGCGTGGGCAGGTTCACGACGTGCTCGGCGAGCGCCTCGGCCGTCGGCGCCGAGCCCCAACGGTAACCGAAGGCCGCCGGGTCCGAGCCCCCCGGATGGAGCGGCGCGTCGAACCAGCGGCCCTCGGCGTCGTACCCGGCGGCGGCCAGCGCGCGCTCGAACGCGCCGACGTCGTCGACGCGCAGCGGATAGCGCACGAGCGGCAGCGGCTCGCGCTCGATCCCGGCCGCGGAGTCGTACAGCGCGACGATCCCGGCGCGGTGCGCGCCGACTTCTCCCGAGCGGCGCAGCTGGGAGACGACGAGGCGGCAGACGGTGCCGTTCGGAGGGCCGAGCAGCTCCGGCCCGACGCCCTGCCCGCCGAGCTCGTCGATCGACTGGCCGGCGATCGCGCTCGGCGCGAGCACGTCGGCGGCGATCGCCAGCGCCTGCTGCGCGCGCGGCAGGCGGCCGGCGAACAGCAGCCTCCCGAGCAGCAGCAGCAGCAAGGTCGAGAGGCCGTGACGCAGCCGGGCGGCGTGCCCGGGCCGCGGCGTGCGGTCGCGCCACGCGCGCATCCGCTCCGCCAGCGCCGCGTCGCGGGTGACCGCGAGCCCGCCGCGGCCGGCCGACAGCCACTTGGAGTGCTCGAAGCTCGTCACGGCGACCGCGACGCCGTCGGCGCGGAGCAGGTCCGCGCGGTGCGCGCAGTCCCGGATCGCCACGATGCCCTCGGGCACCGCCGCCGGGAAGCCGTAGGTGTCCTGCACGAGCGCGACCTGCGCGCCCTCCCAGCGCTCCACGGGCACCGTGCCGTCCTCCGCGACATCGACGAACCCGTACGGCACGCCGGCCGAGCGCATCCCGTTCGCGACCGCGATGCACGTGTACGCGGGCAGCGTCACCTCGCGGCCCTCAGCCACGCACGCCGCCGCGGCGGCGAGCGCTCCCCGGGCGGAGGCGAACAGGACCGCGTGCGGCGCGCCCGCGAGCTCCGCACAGTCCCGCTCGGCGCACTCGAGCGCGAGCGGCCGCAGCAGCGCGCCGGCCGCCTCGCGGATCCCCAGCGTCGGGCTCGGCACGTTGAGCTTGCGCTGGCTCACCCGCGCCCGCCCGGGAGCCGGTGGCGGGCATAGTGGCCGAGCGCGCCGAAGGCCTGCGAGTACGCCCCGAGGTCCTCGCGCCGCGGCAGCAGCGACAGCACCGGCAGCCTTGTCACGCGCAGGAAGAAGTACAGCGACAGCACCATCGAGCCGGCGTAGGAGCCGGTCGTGGCCAGCGCGGCGCCCGTCGCCTGCTCGGCCTTGATCAGCACGAAGTACGCAGCGACCGTCGCCGGCGTGATGATCAGCGTCGTGATCATCGAGTAGCGGGGGAAGCCGCGGCCGATGATCACACCGGTGAGCACCTTCGTGAGCGCCAGAGCGAGCGCGCCCGGCAGCAGCAGCAGGCCGAGGCCGACGGTCTCCTCGAAGCGGTCGCCGTAGAGCAGCGGGATCACGACGATCAGCAGCAGCGCGAGCACGATCGCGGTGGGCAGGAGCAGGATCAGCGTGTGGCGGACCGCACGCTGGGCGAGCACGTCGCCCTCCGCCGCCTCCGTGCCGCTCGCGCTCAGCTGCGCCGCGCGCGGCACGAGGACCGCCTGCAGCGAGCTCGGGAGCACCCACGCGAGCGCTGTCACCGACACCGCGACCGAGTAGAGGCCGACGCTCGCCGTCGAGGCGTAGGCGTTGAGGATGAACAGGTCGAAGCGGTAGGCGACGAGCGCGAGCAGCTCGGCGACCCAGGTCTGCAGCCCGAAGCGCAGCGTCTCGCGCAGCCGCACGCGCGCGCCGGCGCCTGCGCCGGGCGGGTCGGGGCGGCTCCCGCGGCGCACGAGCACGAGCGCGCAGAACGCCGTCAGGACGTGCGAGGCGGTGATCGCCCAGACCGCGCCCTCCGCCCCGTACGGGCCCACGAGCGCGGCGATGCCGATCAGCATCACGACCGCCTGCAGCACGAACATCGAGCCGTAGAGCTCGTAGCGGTCCTGCGCCAGCGCGACGGCCACCGACAGCGTCCACGAGATCACGAACGGCACAGCGACGATGGCGGCCACGAGCACGCTGCGCTCCAGCCCCTCCAGCAGCACGTCGCCGGCCAGCGCGTACAGCGCCGCCGCGACGGCCATCCCGCCCAGCGCCATCACCGCGCCGCAGCGCTGGATCGTGCGCTGGGCCGCCAGCGGCGCCCAGCGACCGGCGCCGATGATGTAGGTGACGCCGGTCGACAGCCCGAGCGCGAAGACCTGGGCGACGATGTTCGTCAGCGAGCCGGCGAGCGCGACCGTGCCGTTGCCGGATGGACCGACGACCCGGGCGAGGACGACGCTCGCGATGGTGGCCGCGACGATCGTCGCGGCCTGCGCCGTGGCGCTGCTCAGCGCGCCGCCGGCAAGATGGCGGCGGTCGGCCGGGCGAGCCGCGTCACCCGCGGGGCCGTGCTCAGCCAGGCTTGGCGGCGACGGCGAAGTATCCGGCGGCATCGGTCACGTCACGGTAGAGACGGTCCGCGGCGACCGCCGCGAGCTGCATGCCGGCGACGGCAGGCGCGCTGAGCGGCCGCAGCGCCGGCGTCTGGTTGGCGACCCGGAGCAGGAGGTAGGAGGCCAGCAATCCCTGCGTGCCGAGGGAGCCGCACATCGGCTCGACGTGCGCGCGCTCGAGCCCGGCACGCTCGAGCAGTTGCGCCATCCCGTACGGCGTGACGCGGAAGAAGTCGCGCGGCACCTCGTGCAGGCCCCACATGAACGGCACGGCGAGCAGCACGATGCCGCCGGGGCGCAGCACGCGCGCCATCTCCAAGAGCACCTTGCCGGGATCCTCGGTGTGCTCGAGCACGTGGAAGCTCACGACCGTGTCGAACGAGCCGTCCTCGAACGGGAGCGCCGCGGCATCGCCCCACACGTCCACGCGGGAGCGGTCGTGCTGGGTGTCGGGATGGTCGAAGCCGACATAGCTGCGCACGTGCGGGCCGAGGATCGGCTCGTACGGGCGCGTCCCGCAGCCGACGTCGAGCAGGTCCCCGTGGCAGACGCCGGCGAAGCGGCGCACCTTGCGGGTGTTCAGCCAGGCCGGCAGCCAGTTGCCGTCGGGCGTCACGCCAGCGCCTCGGCGAGCGCGGCCACGACGTCGTCCTGGTCGGCCTCGGTCACCTTCGGCCCGAGCGGGAGGCTGAGCGTGCGCTCGGAGACGTCGGTGGCGACCGGCAGGTCCTCGGGGCGCACGCCGAGGGTGTCGCGGTAGTACGGGTGCAGGTGCACGCCGCGGTAGTGCACGCCCGTGCCGATCTTGCGGTCGTTGAGGAACGAGAGCACCTCGTCGCGCGTGCGCGGTGCGCCCGGGGCCACGAGCACCGTGTAGAGGTGCCGCGCGTGGCGCATGTGATCGCCGGCGGGCGGCGGCGTCTCGAGCGGGAGGCCGGCCAGCAGCTCGTCGTAGCGCGCCCACTGCGCGGCGCGGACGTCGATCCACTCGTCGAGCTTCGGCAGCTGGTGGATCCCGATCGCCGCCTGCAGGTCGGTCATGTTGAACTTGAAGCCGGGCTCGACGACCTCGTAGTGCTTGAAGCCGGCGTCGGAGAAGCGCGCCCAGGCGCCGAGGCTGAGGCCGTGCAGCGCGAGCCGCTCGACCTCCTCGGCGCTGGCGGCGTCGGCGCTGGCCAGGGCCCCGCCCTCGGACGTCGTGATGTTCTTGGTGACGTAGAACGAGTAGGCGGTGAGGTTGCCGAAGCTGCCGATCTGCCTGCCGTCCCACGTCGCCCCGAGCGCGTGGGCGGCGTCCTCGACGACCTGCAGGCCGTGCTCGTCGCGCAGCGCGTTGAGCCGGTCCATGTCGACCGGGCGCCCGGCGAAGTGCACGGGCATGATCGCCTTCGTGCGCGGGGTGATCGCGCGCTCGGCGGCGTCGAGGTCGATCAGCTGCGTGCCCGGCTCGACGTCGACGAGCACGGGCGTGGCACCCGAGTGCACGACCGCGTTGGCGGAGGCCACGAACGTCATCGCCGGCACGAGCACCTCGTCGCCGGGGCCGAGCTCGAGCGTCTTCATCGCCAGCATCAGCGCCGCGGTGCAGGAGGCCACGCAGCGCATGTGCTCGACCTCGACGTAGTCCGCGAGCATCCGCTCGAAGCGCTGGACCTTCGGCCCGGTGCCGATCCAGCCCGAGCGCAGCGAGTCCTCCACCTCGGCGATCTCGGCGTCGCCGATCAAGGGGCTGCCGAAGACGAGGAACTCGTCACGCACGGTAGATGGCCTCCCTGGCGGCGGCGTTGGCGGCGGGTGAGTGGTGCTCGCGCGCGAAGCGGGACGAGGCCGCGGCCATCGCGGCGAGCCGCGCCGGGTCGTCCGCGAGCGCGGACAGCGTCCCGGCCCACGCGTCGGCGTCGAGCGGCGGCAGCGTGACGGAGCCGTCGGGGGCGGAGACGAACGAGAGGTCGTCGTGGTCGGAGACGATCGCCGGCACGCCGAGCCACTGGCTCTCGATCAGCGTCACCGGCGCGCCGCCCTCGCTGTCGCCGTCGGCCGCGGTGCGGCTCGGGTGCAGGGCGAGCGAGCAGCCGCCGAGCCGCGTCATGAACTCCCCGAAGGGCAGCCGCCCGGCGAACGTGGTCTGCTCCGCGATCCCCGACTCGGCGACCAGCCGGCGCAGCTCGGGCTCGAGCTCGCCGCCACCGACCATCAGCAGCCGCGCGTCGTCGCGGCCGCCGAGCGCCGCCGCGAAGGCGCGGATGCCGACGTCGAAGCCCTTCTTCTCGCAGAAGCGGCCGGCCATGCCGACGAGCAGCCCGTCCGGGCGCTCGGACGCGAGCTCGCGCAGGCCGTCGGCGTCGGCGGGCAGCCGGACGACGTGCAGCTTCTCGCGCGGGCAGCCGAGGGCCGCGATCCGCTCCGCCATCGCCGGGCCCTCGGCCAGGAACGCGTCGCCGGCGGCGAACATGCGCGCGTAGCGGCGCCGCCAGGTGCGGCTCGCGAGCAGGCTCTTCATCGTCGCGTCGGCGCCGTAGAAGCTGACGACGAGCGGGACGCCGAGCGCCTTCGCGAGCGGCGCGTGGGCCGCACCGTAGAGGCCGAAGTGCACGTGCAGCGCGACCGGCGGGTTCGGCGCCAGCGCGCGCTTCAGCGCCCGCATGCTGTGGCCGCGCGTGTGCATCATCAGGCCGTAGCCGAGCCGCACGTCGAGCCGGTCGGTGGCCATCAGGTGGTACGGGCGGCGCGTCGCGCCGTCGGCGAGCGCGTTGCCGAGCAGGCGCGCGCCGAGCGCGGTGTGCGCCTGGACCTGGATGTCGATCCAGCGCTCGGTCAGGTTGCCGAGCTCCGGCGTCGAGTGCAGGACCCAGGGCCCTTCGGGAAGCGCCCAGCCGGCCGGGCCCTCGACGCCCGCGCCCGCCCGCTCTTCCCTGGAGTCCATGGTCACCGGCACCGGCTCAAGGGTACGAGGGGGCCCTGCCGGCGCCGCCCGCCAGCGCGCGGTAGAGCGCGTCGACCCGGTCCATCTCGGCCGCGCGGTCCATCCGCGCCTCGACGAGCGCGCGGCCCGCATCGGCGGCCGCGCGGCGCGCCGGGGCGTCGTCGAGCAGCGCCCCGATCGCGGCGGCGACCGCCTCCTCGTCGACCGGGGTGAGCGCGCCGCCGGCGGTCAGCAGCTCGCGCGCCCACGGCAGGTCGGACACGACGACCGGGCAGCCGCAGGCCAGCGACTCCCAGACCGTGCGCGGCGAGGAGTCGGTGTCCGGAATCGAGACGAGCACGTCGGCGGCGCGGTAGAGCGCCACCAGCTCGTCGAGGTCGGTGCGGCCCTGCACGAGCGTCGCGTCGCGCACGCCGTGGCGGTCGAGCTCGGCGTCCAGCTCCGCCGGCAGCGCGGGCTGCGGGTGCTTGAGCACGAGCCGCGCGTCCGGGTGCGCGGCGCGCACGCGCGCGAACGCCGCGATCAGCACCGGCAGGTTGTAGAGCGGCTTGACGTCGCGGGTGCTGAGCACGACGGGCCCGTCGCCGAGCCCGAGCCGTGCGCGGATCGCCGCGCGCTCCCGCTCGTCCGCCGGCGAGAACCGGTCGAGCTCGACGCCCCAGTTGACGACCTCCGTGCGCGTCGCGGGCGCGATCCGCAGCGCCTCGTCGGCGAGGTGACGCGAGTCGGCGAGCACCACGTCGGCCGCGCGCAGCGCGCTGCGGTTGCGATGGCGCACGAGCGCCGGCGCGCGCAGCAGGTCCGAGCCCCAGGCGGAGACCACCAGCGGGCGCAGGCGGGCCTTGGCCGCGATCCAGCCGAAGCTGGTCAGCCAGTGCGCGTGCACGACGTCGGGCCCGATCTCCCGCGCGGTCGCGCGCAGACGCGGGATCAGCCGCCGCGCGGCGAAGCCGGGCGGCCCGAGCACCGGGAACGGCGTGACGGAGGCGATCCCGTCGGGCGGCTCGTCGCCGAAGCCGCCGATCACCTCGCCCGTCAGGTGGACCTCCCAGCCGCGCGCGAGCATCGCCTCCGCCCATGCGAGCACATGCGGGGAGTTGATCCAGCCGACGATGAGCAGTCGCGGAGCGGGCACCGGGAGAGCGGGCTAGCCTAGTCGCGATGCCCGACTGGAAGGTGCCGCTCGCCGACGTCCGCGTGCCCGAGGAGGACATCGCCGCGGTCTCCGAGACCTACCGCTCGGGCTGGCTGAGCATGGGCCCGCGCACGGAGGAGCTGGAGGCGGCGCTGTGCGCGTACACCGGCGCCCGTCACGCGCTCGCGGTCGCCAACTGCACCGCCGGCCTGCACCTGATGAACCTCGCGGCGGGCCTCGGCCCCGGCGACGAGGTGATCGTGCCGTCGCTGACGTTCGTGGCGACCGTCAACGCCGTCGCCTACACCGGCGCGACGCCCGTGTTCGCCGAGATCGCCGGCCTCGACGCGCCGTGGCTCTCGGCCGAGGCCGCCGAGCGCGCGATCACGCCGCGCACGAAGGCGATCGCCTCGATGACCTACGCGGGCCACCCGGGCGAGACCGAGGCGCTGGCCGCGCTGGCCCGCGAGCGCGGCCTGCTGCTGCTCGAGGACGCCGCCCACGGCGCGGGGACGCGGATCGCCGGCAAGCACGTCGGCACGTTCGGCGCGGCCGGGGCGTTCAGCTTCTTCTCCAACAAGAACCTCGCGGTCGGCGAGGGCGGCGCGGTCGTGACCGACGACGACGAGCTGGCGGCCGCGATGCGGCTGCTGCGCTCGCACGGCATGACAACGCTCACGTGGGATCGCCATCGCGGTCACGCGTCCGGCTACGACGTCGTCGCGCTCGGCTTCAACTACCGCATCGACGAGCCGCGCGCCACGCTGGCGACCGCGCGGCTGGCGCGGCTGGACGGCGAGAACGCCCGCCGCCGCGTGCTCGCCGAGCGCTACCACGAGCGGCTCGGCGGCCGCCCGGGCATCACCGCGGTCGTGCCGCCGTTCGGCTCCGAGCACGCGCAGCACCTGTGCGCGCTCGTGCTCGACGAGGACGTCGACCGCGACGCCTTCCGCGCCGCGCTGCAGGAGCAGGGCGTGCAGACCAGCCTGCACTACCCGCCCGTGCACCGCTTCTCGATCTACGCCCGCCAGGACCCGCCGGAGCTGCCGCTCACGGACGCCTACAGCGCCCGCGCGGTGACGATCCCGATGTTCGCCCACATGAGCGAGGAGCAGCAGGAGCTCGTCGTGGACGGGGTCGAGGCCGCGGTCGGCCGCGTCACGGCCTGACGCGCTCGATCCAGTCCCAGGGCGCCTCGCAGAACGCCGATTCCGCGTCGCGTGGCGCGGCCTCCACGAGCTCACGCTCGCCGGTGCGCTCGAGCACCAGCGGCCCGAGCTCGCCGGCGAAGCCGCTGCCCGGCGCCAGGCTGCCGCCGGGCCGCGTGAGCGTCAGCTCGTGCGCGCCGCGGGAGAGCTCCACCGTCCCCGCGTCCTGCCACTGGCCGACCGTGTTGACGCCCTCGACGGCGCCGATCTCGCGCCCGTCGACCGCCGCCGTGATCGGGCGTCCGAAGCTGCCCGCGACCCACGCCCGGTAGCGCCCGGGGTCACTCACCTCGACGCGCGCCCGCGCGGTGCCCGGCCCGCCCGTGATGACCATGCCCGCGCGGAACGGATGCGGGCGCCAGCTCTCCGGCCGCTCCGCGTTGATCGTGTCCAGCCGCACCTGGCTCGCCGGCTTGGAGGCGACCAGCTGCTCGCCCGGTCCGGCGCGGCCGGCGAGCGCGACGACCTCCTCGCAGCCCGGCGTCGCACCGACCGTCTGCAGGTCCTGCAGCGAGTAGTGCTCGAGCACCTCGGGGTCGTTGGTGTGCTTGCGCCAGACCTCGTAGTAGCGGTTGCGGTAGTCGAGCGAGTAGTTCGCCGGCGGCCGGCTGGCGGCGGGCGAGCGCCGGATCGCGATCAGCGGGAACGACTCGACGTAGTCGAGCTTCATGTCGTCGAGGTCGAACCACAGGTAGGCGAACGCCTGCGGGACCTTGAGGTCGGTCTGGGCCGGCGTGATCGCCTCCGCGTTGACGTTGAGCCGCGTGTCGGCCATGAAGTTCTTGGCGAACTCCTCGGGCTCGTTGAAGAGGATCGGTCCCTGGCCCTCGTAGTGCTCGTCGAGGTCGTGCAGCGCCTCCATCCGATCGGCCGGCGCCAGCTGCACGCCGTGGTACGCGAACGCGTCCGAGGCCACCACGCCGGCGGCCAGCACCACCGCCGCGGCGATCCCCGCGAGCGGCTTGAGCCGCCCCAGCGCCGCCGCGCCGACGGCGGCCATCAGCGTCACGCCCGGCGCCATCAGCATGTAGGTCTTGGCGTCGGCGTAGGGCGACACCCGCGGGGTGACGACGAGCATGATCGCCACCAGCGGCAGCGCGAACGCGAGCACCGCGAGCCGCCGCCGCAGGATCGCGTAGATGCCGCCGATCAGGCCGAGCGCCAGCGCGATCCAGATGCCGATCGCGGTCAGCGTCTCCTTGCTGCCGATGGGCGCCAGCCGATAGTCGGCGTTGAGCCAGATGCCCGCCGTCTGGCGGATCTCCAGCGGGCGCACGAGGTGGCCGAGCTCGGTGGCCCGCACGGGGTCGGCGTACGTGGTCGTAGTCGCCTCGCCGAACGAGATCAGCGTGCTCAGCTGCGCCGCCGTGGCGAGCACCAGCATCAGGCCGCCAGCCGCCAGCGCGAGCGCGAGCGCCGCCGGGCCGGGCACCACGCGCTGCACGAGCAGCATCGCCAGCCACGCGAGGATGATCAGCGCCGCGTAGGGCCCGCCCGCCGTCGAGAGCACGTTCACGGCCCCCGCGACCGGCAGCGCGAGCAGGACCGCCGCGCGCACCAGGAGGCCGCGGCGCTCGTCCGGCCCGGCCTTCCTCAGCGCCCCCACCGACCAGCCGGCCACCGCGGCCGCCGTGGCCAGGCTCGTGACCGTCAGGACCTCCTTCATGTTGCCCTGCAGCGCGTACTGGTAGAGCAGGTTGCTGGCCATCGCGACGATCGCGCCGAAGGCGGCCCAGCGTGGGCCCACGAGCGGGCGGGCGAGCGCCAGCAGCGCCATCGCGGCCAGGCCTGCGAAGGCGGCGATGAACGGCTGGTAGAGCGCCTCCAGCGGGATCGGGATCAGCTCGCCGACCACCGCCAGCAGCGCGTGCGAGCCGAGCGGGTAGCCGCCGCTGATGTAGGTCCGCAGGACGTCGAGCGGCGTCGAGACGAGCGGCTCGGGCGGCATCGCGCGGCCGTGCTCGGGCAGCCACTCGGCCAGCAGCAGCTGCACCGAGGTGTCGTTGACGAAGTTGTAGCCCGGCCAGGTCCAGTGCCCGCTCAACACCACGGGCGCGATGAAGAGCGCGTACGTGACTCCCCACACGAGCGCCGGCAGCCCGGGCCTGCGCGGACGCAGGCCGGCGCGAGCACTGAGCACGAGGCCGGCCGCCGCCAGCGCGGCGATCAGCAGCGGCGTCAACAGCCCGCGCAGGCCGAGCACGTAGCCCGCGAGCGCGAGCGCGATCGCCAGTGCGGCACCGACGGGCGCGCCGAGCCCTGGTGGCAGCGTGACCGACGCGGCCCGCTGGACGAGCATCCCGAGGCCGCCGCAGACGGCGAGCAGGAGGGCCGGCAGCACCAGCCACGCGATCAGGCTCTGCATCGCGGAGTCGTCAGGCGGACGGCTGATGCGGCGAGGTCGTCACGCGCGCTGAGGCTAGCGGGGGCGCTCATATACTCGCCCGCCGGATGAGCTACCTGGAACGCGTGTTCCGCGCCACCGAGGAGGAGAACCGGCAGGCGATCCTGCGGGCGCTCGAGCGCCGCCCCGACGGAGTCCTGCTGGACCTCGGCTGCTCCGACGGCGAGGTCACCAACCGGATCGCGGCGCGCGCCGGCGTGGCGCGCGTGGTCGGCGTCGAGCTGATCGAGCACCTCGCCCAGGAGGCCCGCGGCCGCGGCATCGAGGTGGTCGGCGCGGACCTCAACGCGCGGCTGCCGTTCGACGACGCCTCCTTCGACGTGATCCACTCCAACCAGGTCATCGAGCACCTCTGGAACACGGACAACATGCTGCGCGAGATCCGCCGGCTGCTGAAGCCCGACGGCTACGCGGTCGTCTCGACCAACAACCTCGCGAGCTGGCACAACGTGGTCTCGCTGGCGATGGGCTGGCAGCCGCCGCCGTGCCATGCGAGCGACGAGCTGATCGTCGGCAACCCCGCCGGGCTTCGCGAGGGCGTCACCGGCGCCCGCGGGCAGATGCACCTGCGGCTGTTCACCGGCCGCGCGCTGGCGGGCGTGGCCCGCTACCACGGCCTCGACGCGGACGTGGTGAGGACGGTCGGGATGTATCCGCTGCCGGTCCGCCTCGCGCGGCTCATGACGCGGATCGACAAGCGCCACGGGGCCTTCCTCGTGCAGCGCTACCGGCCGGTCGCGGCCGCCGCCTGAGGCTCCGGCTCAGCCCCGGCGGCGCAGGCCGAGGATGCTCAGCAGGAACGAGGAGAAGAACACCTGGACGCCGACGATGATCAGCGTCGCGCCCGCCACCGCGGCGCGCTCGTCGGAGAGCGAGCCGAAGCCGCGGTTGATCCAGATGCCGACGATCACGGCGATCACGGCGAAGCCGCAGAAGGCGATGGCGCCGCCGATCAGCAGGCCGTGCTCGAGCCGCAGGCGCGAGCGCATGCGGTCGAACCACGGGTCCTTGGCGCCCATGAAGTAGGTCGCGTAGGCGTGCGCGGCGAGGCCGAGCGAGACGACCTGCGTGCCGACGATCACCAGCAGCGAGGCGCCGACCATCGTGTGCAGGTCCCAGGTGCGGCCGAGGATGTCGACCTGCGCCAGCACGATCAGCCCGATCAGCGCGCCCAGGGCCGCCATCACGGCGCCCGGGATCATGAACAGGTGCGTCGGGCTGTGGACGAGCAGGAAGCGCAGGTGGCGCCAGCCGTCCTTGAAGGTGGAGAGCTTGGACTCGCCGCCGCGCGGGTGGTAGTGGATCGGCAGCTCGCGGATGTCCAGCTCCTCCTTGGAGGCCCGGATCACCATCTCGGAGGCGAACTCCATGCCCGGCGTGCGCAGGTCCAGCCGCGGCAGCACGTCGCGCCGCAGCGCGCGCATGCCGCAGTGCGCGTCGCGGATGCCGGTCTTGAAGAAGAGGTTGAGGACGCCGCTGAGCACGGGGTTGCCGATGTAGCGGTGCATCCACGGCATCGCGCCCGGCTGGATGTTGTCCATCCGGTCGCCCATCACGAGCTCGCCCCCGGCCTCCAGCTCGGCGAGGAAGCGCGGGATGTCGTCGAAGTCGTAGGTGAGGTCGGCGTCCGCCATCACGATGTAGCGGCCGCGGGCGGCGGCGAAGCCCGCCAGGTAGGCGCTGCCGTAGCCGCGCCGGGGCTCGTGCACGACGCGCGCGCCGGCCGCCGCCGCCAGCTCCGCCGAGCGGTCCTCGGAGCGGTTGTCGGCGACGATCACCTCGCCGTCGATGCCCTCGCGCTCCATCACGCTCAGCGCGCGGGTCACGACCTCGGTGATGTTCTCCTCCTCGTTGAGGCACGGGATGACCACCGAGAGGGTGGGCTCGTCGCGCGCGATTCGGCGCGACCGGGTGGCCGGAGTGTGCTCGAGGGTGCTCATGGAGCGACGGAAGAACAACGGACGGACTGCGCGAAAGTCGCGCCGAACCCGCTCCGGAAAGGGTAGCGACCGCATGTGACAGCCTTTCCGGCCGCCCGATGCGCGTCTGCCTCGTATACGACTGCCTGTTCCCGTGGACCTACGGCGGCGCCGAGCGCTGGTACCGCAGCCTCGCCGAGCGCCTGGCCCGCGAGGGTCATGAGGTCACGTACCTCACGCGGCTGCAGTGGGAGCCGTCCGAGCCGCCGCGGATCGAGGGCGTGGAGGTGATCGCGGTATCGGGCCGCGACGAGCTCTACGGCGCCGACGGCAACCGCCGGATCGCCCCGCCGCTTCGCTTCGGGCGCGGCGTGCTCGCGCACCTGCTGCGCCACGGCTCCGCGTATGACGTCGTGCACACGGCGTCGTTCCCGTACTTCTCGCTGCTGGCCGCGGGCGTCGCGCGGCGCCGGCACCACTTCGGTTTGGTCGTGGATTGGCACGAGGTGTGGACGCGCCGCTACTGGGACGAGTACCTCGGCCGCGCCGGCGGCTTCGTGGGCCATCTCGTGCAGCTCGCGTGCCTGCGGATTCCGCAGCGGGCGTTGTGCTTCAGCCGCCTGCACCGCGACCGCCTGCTCGAGGAGGGACTGCGAGGCGGCCGGCCGCAGATCCTCGAGGGCGAGTACGCGGGCGACCTGACGCCGCCGCAGCCCAACGACGCGCTGCCGCTGGTCGTGTTCGCCGGTCGCCACATCCGCGAGAAGCGCGCGCCCGCGGTGCCGGGCGCGGTCGCGGCAGCCCGTGCGTCGGTGCCGGAGCTGCGCGGGGTGGTGTTCGGCGACGGGCCGGAGCGCGGGCTCGTGCAGGAGGCGATCGCCGCCGCGGACGCCTCCGGCTTCGTGAGCGCGCCGGGCTTCGTCGACCACGACGAGCTGGAGCGCTCGCTGCGTACGGCCCTGTGCATGCTGCTGCCGTCCAGCCGCGAGGGCTACGGGATGGTCGTCGTCGAGGCCTCCTCGAAGGGGACCCCGTCGGTCGTGGTCGCGGGGGAGGACAACGCGGCGGTCGAGCTGGTCGTCGACGGCGTCAACGGCGTGGTGGCGGCGAGCGCGGAGCCGGCCGAGCTGGCGCGCGCGATCGTCCGCGTCCACGACGGCGGACGGGCGCTGCGCGAGCGGACCTGCGCGTGGTTCGCCGAGAACGCGCAGCGGCTGTCGCTCGAGCATTCGCTGCAGCAGGTGGCGGCGGTCTACGCGCGCTGGGATGACAAGGCGCGGGCGTAGGCGGCGGCGGTCCCGTCCGCCGTCCGCTCCCAGGTGAAGTGCTTCGCCCGCTCGCGTCCCTTCGCGATCAGGTCCGCGCGCAGGACCGCGTCGCCGAGCAGGCGCTCGAGCGCGGCGCGGATCGCGTCCGTGTCCTCGGGGTCGAACAGCAGCGCCGCGTCGCCGGCCACCTCGGGCAGCGAGGAGCGGTCCGAGCAGGCGACCGGCACCCCGCGCAGCATCGCCTCCAGCACCGGCAGGCCGAAGCCCTCGGAGAGCGAGGGGAAGGCGACGAGCGTCGCCAGGGCGTGGAGGCCCTCGAGGTCGGCGTCGTCGAGCCAGGCGGGCCAGATGACGTCGGCGGCCACCCCGGCCGTCCGCGCCCGCTCGCGCAGCTCCGCCTCGTACGGGGTCGGGTAGCCGGGGACGACCAGTAGCGGGCGGCGCCCGGGCGGGATGCCGCCGAGCGCGTCGAGCAGGCGGCCGACGTTCTTGTGCGGGCGCTTGGCGCTCGCGCTGAGGATCACCGGCCGGTCGCCGAGGCCGAGCCTGGCGCGCAGCTGGGGCTCGGGCGTGGCGGGGCCGGGAGGCGCGGCGCCCTGCGGGACGACGTCGATCTTCGCGCCCGGGACCTTCAAGTGCTCGACGAGGTCGCGCCGGGTCGACTGCGAGATCGCGATCAGGCGGTGCGAGCGCCGCGCGGCCGCTGGCACGAGCAGCCGCATGCCGAGCCCGCGCAGGCCGAAGTGCGTGTCCGGCACGAGCTTGTAGTTGAGGTCGTGGATCGTGGTCACGCGCGTCGCCTTGCCGTGCCAGGGGGCGGTCGAGGCGAGCGAGTGCACGACGTCGCAGCGCGCGCGGTCGGCGGCGCGCGGCAGGTGCTGCTGCTCGCCTCGCACCCACTCGACGCGGTTGCGCGGGTCGACGTCGAGCACCTGCGCGTCGGCCTCCGCGAAGCCCGCGGCGGCGCGGCTCACGAACGCGGTCACGCGCAGGTCGTCGCGGGCAGCGAGCCGGCGGGCGAGCTCGCGGGCGTAGACCTCCATCCCGCCGGTCTCGCCGGGCACGAGGAAGACGAGGTTCAGCCCGACGTGCACCGCAGCGCCCGCTCGTAGGCCTCCCAGGTGCCCTGCGCCGCGGCCTCCCAGGTGAAGCGGGCCGCCCAGGCGGGGCCCTCGACCGCCGTCGCGCCGCCGCCGCGCAGCGCCTCGGAGATCGCCGCGGCCGCCCCGGGCGCGTCGTCGGGGTCGAACGTGCGGGCCAGGCCGCCGGAGACCTCGCGCAGCACCGGCAGGTCGCTGCAGGCAACCGGCACGCCGCGCGAGAGCGCCTCCAGCACCGGCATCCCGAAGCCCTCGGCACGGGTTGGGAACGCCGCGACGCCGGCGATCCCCCACAGCGCCTCGAGGTCGGGGTCGGGGACGTAGTCGGCGAAGCGGATCTTCTCGCGCACGCCCAGGTCGCCCGCGAGCGCGCGCAGCTCGGCGTCGTAGGGCTCCGGGTGCCCGGCGAGCACGATCGCGACGTCCTCGCCGAGCTCCGCCGCCGCCCTCACGAGCAGCGCCTGGTTCTTGTGCGGGCGCTTCGAGGCGACGCACAGCACGACGCGGCGGTCCTTGATCCCGTAGCGCTCGCGCACCTCCTGCTCGGGTGCGGGGGCCACCGGGGTCGGCCGCGTCGCGCCGTGGTGGACGACGCTGAAGCGCTCCTCCGGGAGCCCGAGCTCCTCGACGATCTCGTCGCGCGCGGCCGCGGTGACGGCGATCAGGGCGTCGGCGTGGCGCGCCGCGCGGGAGACGACCTGCTGCATCCCCCAGGTGGTCACGGCGCCGAACGTCTTGATCCGGAAGAACGTGACGTCGTGGAGCGTGATCGCGTGGGCGATCCCCGGCACGCGGATCGGCGCGACGCTCGCCAGCGAGTGCACGACGTCGGCCTTCGCGCGGCGCGCGAGCGCCGGCAGGAGGATCTGCTCGGCCAGCTGGCGGCGGCCGCGCTGACCCTCGTCGCACGGGAGCTCGCGGATCGCGGCCCAGGCGTCCCAGCCGTCCTCCCGCAGCGCCGCGGCGCCGGCGCGGGTGGTCGCGATCGTCAGTTGGGTGTCCGGTCGCGCGACGTGGAGCGCCGGCGCGAGGCCGCGCAGGTAGGTCTCGGGACCGCCCGAGGCGGCGGGGTCGAGGAACAGCGCGTTGAGCAGCACGTGCCGGGGGGAGGACACGCGCCCCGATGCTACGGTGCCGCCGCCCATGGGCTACTTCGACTGGCACGAGCAGCCGGGCTACTTCCGCGACGTGACGCGGCATTTCGAGCCCTCGGCGCGCCTGCTGGACGTCGGCTGCGGGACCGGCTGGCTCGCGGAGCACTTCAGGGACTACACGGGGGTCGACGGGTCGCCGGACGCGGTCGGGGCCGCGGTCACGCGCGGCCGCAACGTCCAGCTCGCCGACGTCGACCGGCCGCTCCCGTTCGACGACGCCTCGTTCGACGGCGTCGTCCTGAAGGACCTGCTCGAGCACGTCGCCGACCCTGTCGCCGTCGTGGGTGAGGTGCGGCGGGTGCTGCGGCCGGGAGGGGTCGTCTTCGCGTCGTCGCCCGATGCCCAGCGCTGGGTCTGGAACGACTACACCCACCGTCGCCCGTTCACGCGGGTGGCGTTCCGGCTGCTGTTCCGGGACGGCGGGTTCTTCGTGGAGCGGGTCGGCTACGAGTCCGTGATGCCCGGGACCTCCGTGGTTGCGGCGCGGCTGCCTTCGAAGCGCCGGCCCCTGGTGTTGCGGTGGGCCGCGTGGCTGCCCTTCGTGCGCCGGAACGTCTGGATCGTCGCCCGGCGTGGGGCGTAGCGTTGGCGGACGTCAACGGCGCTGGGTGGGGAAGCGGGTGGGTTTCCGTCCAGTTCCCCCCGCCCGCGAAACGAGTGGAGCGAAACCGTCGGCTACCGACGCTTTCGCTCCAGTCGATCCCGCGGTGGAGCGCAACGGAGCGAAACCGCGATGCGGGGACCGCCGACGCGGGCGGTCCCGTCGTCACCCTACCCAGCGCCGTTGACGTTGGCCCGAGCTAGCGGGCGCGGGCGAGGCGCCGCACGGCCTCGCGGAGCGTGATCGAGCGGTCGACGGCTTCGGGAGGCACGGGCAACCGCGACCCGCCCGCCGCGCGCCACCCCGCCACCCGCGCGGTCAGCGGCACCGCCGTTCGGAACCGGACCAGGCCCCAGCCGACCACGAGCGCCTCGGTCACGAGAGCGCGCACGCAAGCTCGCGACCGCAGCACCCCGTAGCGCCGCAGCAGGAACCCCCGCGCGAACCCGCCGAGCCGGCGCTGCAGCGGCGAGCCGACGCCGAAGGAGGCGCCGCCGAGGTGGACGCCTCGGGCCTCCGGGGCGGCCGCCGCGCGCCAGCCGAGCGCGCGCAGCCGCAACGCCAGATCCACGTCCTCGCCGTAGGCGAAGAACGCATCGTCGAAGCCCTCGGCGGCCTCGAAGGCGCTGCGGCGGTAGGCCGCGGCGCCGCCGCTCGGGCCGAGCAGGACGCCGGGCGCCGAGCCCACCGGCCGCAGCCGCAGGCGGTTGTAGGCGCTGAGGCCGGCGTCGACCTCGATCCCGAAGCCGTCGACCAGCTCGCCGCCCAGCACGAGCGAGAGCCCGGCCACCATCCCGACGGCGGGATCCGAGAACGGCGCGAGGATCGCCTCGACGAAGCCCGGCTCGACGAACATGTCGGCGTTGACGAGCACGATCGCCTCGCCGTCCCCGGCCGCCGCGCCGGCGTTGACCGCGCGGCCGAAGCCGGCGTTCTCGGGCAGCTCGAGCACGGTCACGTCGGCGAAGCGCGCGCGCACCGCCGTCGCGGAGCCGTCGGTCGAGGCGTTGTCCGCGACGATCACCCGCACCCCCGGCCGCGCCGCCCCCCGCAGGTGCTCCAGGCAGGTGATCAGGTGCTCGCCGCCGTTGTAGGAGACGACGACGACGTCGGCGGTCATGCCAGCTCGTCGTAGGCCGCGCGCAGCCGCCCCGCCGCGGCGGGGGCGGTGAAGCCCTCGAGCCGCTCGGGCTCCGGCGCGCGCCGCGCACCCGGCTCGCCCGCGAGCGGGCCCTCGGCGAGCACGGCCGCCAGGCCGGCCCAATCGCCGGCCGCGAACAGCGTGCCGGAGTCGCCCACGACCTCCGGGATCGCCCCGCTCGCCGCCGCCACGACCGGCACGTGCGCCGCCATCGCCTCCGCGAGCACCATCCCGAACTGCTCCTCCCAGAACGGCGTCGGCAGCGACGCCAGCACCAGGCAGGAGGCGCTCGCGTAGACCGCGGCGAGCTCGTCGTTGGGGACCCAGCCGCGGAACTCGACCTGGTCGGCGAGCCCGAGGTCGGCGGCGACCGCGCGCAGGCGCTTCTCCTCCGGCCCGACGCCGACGATCAGCGCTCGCACGTCGTCGCGGCCGCGCGAGCGCAGCAGCGCGAGCGCGCGCAGCAGGTCCTGGTGGCCCTTCTCCCACACCAGCCGCCCGATCGACAGGACGAGGTGCCCACCGCCCGGCGGCGGCGAGGCCGACCGCGCGCCCGCGAAGCGCTCGACGTCGATCCCCGGCGGAGCCACCCGGATCCGCGCGGCCGGAGCGCCTTCGAGCAGCAGCGCGTCGCGGGCCCGCTCGGTGGTGGCGAGGAACAGGTCGGCGGCCGCCAGCGTCTCGCGCCGGTAGCGCCGCGTGCGGATGTTGCGGTAGGCGTCGGCGAACGGGAGCGTCTCCCACACGGTCAGCACGAGCCGGAACCCGAGCTGCTCCCGCAGTCGCGCGGCCTGCGCGCTGAACCAGTAGCCGAGCTCGGCCGCGTGCACGATCTGCGCGCCCGCCAGCCGCTCCTCCAGCCCGAGATAGCGCTCCCCCAGCGCGCGCGTCGCGAGCGTCCCCGCGCGCCCGCCCGGCAGCCGACCGCCGAGCGTCCCGACCGGCTCGCGCCGCAGCGCCAGCGTGCTCGCGTCGTAGCCGTTGTTGGGGGGCTCGAGCACGCGCACGTCATAGCCGGGCCCGAGCAGCTCGAGCGGCCGCAGGTCCCACGGGTTGACCGCCGTGCCGCGCAGCACGACGACCCGGCGGGGCGCGGCGGGGGTCAGCTCGGGCACGGCGCGACACGCTAGCGTGGGCCTGCGATGCCGGACGTGACGCTGGCGATCGTCAACTACAACGGGCGCCGGCACCTCGAGGACCTGCTCGGTTCGGTGCAGCGGCAGACCTATGCGGACTACGTCGTGCACGTCGTCGACGACGCCTCCACCGACGACGGGCGCGAGTACGTCGAGCACGAGTGGCCGCAGGTCCGCTGGCTCTGCGCGGACGCCAATCAGGGGATCTCGGCCACGATGGCGCGGGCCGCGGCGAGCGCCGAGACCGAGTTCGTCGCGGTGCTCAACAACGACCTCGAGCTCGACGAGCGCTGGCTCGAGGAGCTCGTCGCCGCGCTGCGCGCGCGTCCCGGCGCGGCTGCGGTGGAGGGCAAGACGCTCGAGTTCGGCCGCCGTACGCACCTCGACGGCGCCGGCGACCTACTGCGCCGCAACGGCTACCCCGATCGCCGCGGCCAAGGCCAGCCCGACGACGGCCGCTTCGACGCAGCGTGCGAGATCTTCGCCGTCTCCGGCACCGCGGCGCTGTACCGCCGCGCCGCGTTCGACGACGTCGGCCTCTACGACGTGGACTTCCGCGGCTACTACGAGGACGTCGACTGGGGATTCCGCGCGCGGCTGCGCGGCTGGAGCGCCTGGTACGTGCCGGCGGCGCGTGCGTTCCACAAGGGCTCGGCGTCCGTCGGGCGTGAGCCCGGCCCGTTCACCTCGCTGATCATCCGCAACCAGATCCTGATGCTGGTCAAGGACGTGCCGTGGCCGCTGGCGCTGCGCTGG
>DATFQI010000119.1:0-33867 GCA_035264365.1 Solirubrobacteraceae bacterium | reverse complement strand
TGGGATGCGGGCGGGATCGCCCGACTCGCGCCTGCGCCCGGTGAAGCCGTGGGAAATGTGATCACGGGCCATGGGCGCGACGATCGCACCCGACGCGACGCCTCGCGCCCGTGACCCCCGGGCGCACACCCTGGTCTTCCGCGGCCGACGTCGCACGACATGCGGTCGAGCGACCGACGGAGACGACGCGACCCGCGGGGCACCGACTCGGGCTCGGCGTCGAAGCGCGGCAGCCCCGGGCTCAAGACCAGTGACCCACGGGCGCGACCGACGCCCCGTCGCGCGACCGTACGGCCATACGCGAACGGTCTGGAGTCCGAGATGAGCACCCACTATGACGTGATCGTGATCGGCGGCGGCGCGCCGGGCTCGCGCGTGAACGGGATCGGCCCGGAGACGCTGCGCATGGTCCCCGACGCCCGCGGCATTCCCGATGCCGGTGAGTGGCTGCAACAGGCGACGCTGGCCATTCGCGCCCGCGTCCACGGCGAGGTCGCCACGCCGCGGCAGGTCGCGGAGGTGGTGTCATGAGCGACCACCGGGTCGTCATCGTCGGCGGCGGCTTCGGCGGACTCCAGGCGACGCGCGGGTTGCGGGCCGCACCCGTGGAGATCACGCTCATCGACCGGCGCAACTTCCACCTGTTCCAGCCGCTGACCTACCAGGTGGCGACCGGCGCGCTGTCGCCGGGCGAGGTCGCGTATCCGCTGCGGGCCGTCTTCAAGCGCAACCGCAACGTGCGCGTACTGCTCGCCGAGGTCGAGCGCTTCGATCTCGAGCGGCGCCAGGTGGTCCTCCGATCGGTCGCCGGCCTGCCGGCACCGGAGCCGGTCGCCTATGACACGCTGATCGTCGCGGGCGGCTCGCACTACTCCTACTTCGGCCACGACGAGTGGAGCGCGCATGCCGCCGAGGTCAAGTCGCTCGAGAGCGCCCTGCTCGTCCGCAGTCGCATCCTCGCCGCCTTCGAGGCCGCCGAGCTCGAGCGCGATCCCGGACGGCGCGGCGAGTACCTGACGTTCGTGGTGGTCGGCGCCGGGCCTACGGGCGTGGAGATGGCGGGCCAGATCGCCGAGCTCGCCCGCGACACCCTGCGCAGCGACTTCCGCACCGCGGATCCCGGCAGCGGCCGCATCCTGCTCGTCGAGGCCGCCGACCGTGTGCTCACCGGTTTCCCGCCGTCGCTGTCGGCGAAGGCCGAGCGCTCGCTGCGCCGGCTCGGCGTCACCCCGCTGCTCGGCAGCACGGTCGTCGACGTCGACGAGACCGGCGTCACGATCGAGCGCGCGGACGGCACCAGGCCGCGCATCCCGACGCGCACGGCCGTCTGGGCCGCCGGCGTGACCGCCTCGGGGCTCGCCTCGGCGCTGGCCGGCTCCACGGGCGCCGAGCAGGACCGCACCGGCCGCGTGACGGTCGAGGCGGACCTCACCCTCCCCGGCCATCCCGAGGTCTTCGCGCTCGGCGACATGGTCCGCGTGCGCGGCCACGACGGCGGGGCGGTCACCCTTCCCGGCGTGGCGCCGGTCGCCATGCAGCAGGGGCGCTACGCGGCGAAGGCCGTCCGCGCCCGCCTGGAGGGCCGCTCCGCGCCGGCGTTCCGCTACCGCGACAAGGGCAACCTGGCCACGATCGGGCGCGCCGCCGCCGTCGCGGACATCAAGGGCGTGAAGCTCAGCGGCCAGCTCGCCTGGGTGACCTGGCTGGTCGTGCACCTCTTCTACCTCGTGGGCTACCAGAACCGCCTGCTCGTCATCATCCGCTGGTCGATCAGCTTCGTGACGCGCGGTCGCGGCGCGCGGCTGATCACGGATCCGGCTGTCACGACTCGGAGGTCTGCGCGGTCTTCGCTGGTGCCATGACCCGCTGACCGCGCCGCATGGCCCGTCCGATCGAACGCGACCCGCTCCAGGGGAGACGCCATGACCGCCATCGCCACGACGACCAGGCCGTCGGATCTGCTGCGGATCGCAGACCTGAACGCCACGCAGCTGAACGCGCTGCTCGACCTCGCCGACGAGATGAAGAACGGGCCGGGCTGGTGGGCCGCCCCTCGCAACTACACAGCGATCGCGTGCCTGTTCGACAGGCCGTCCACGCGCACGCGGGTGTCGTTCGAGGTCGCGGCGCACCGGCTGGGGATGCTCCCGATCGTGCTGCGCCCCGACGAGCTGCAGCTCGGCCGCGGCGAGCCGCCGGCCGACACGGCGCGCGTGCTCTCGAGCTACACCGCCGCGATCGTCGTGCGCACGTTCGCCCAGGCGACGATCGAGGAGATCGCCGGCATGACCTCCACCGCTGCAGATATCAAGACCCCGTCCGCCAGCGGGACGCCCGAAGACATCGGCTCGCTGGTCGGCTTCGTCGCCCAGGCCGGGCCGCCCGTCTTCCCGGCCGCGGGAGCCCTCGTGCTCGGGTGCCTGATGCTCGCGGGGCCGTTCGCCCTGGCGGTCACGCTCGTCGTCGCCATGGCCGTCGCCGTCGCGCTCGTCGCGCTCGTCGCCGCTGCGGTCGCCGCGGTCGTCACGGCGCCCTACGCGCTCGTCCGGTGGGCGCGCGCGAGCCACCCGTTCCGGCTCGCCATCCATCGTCCGCGACCGACCCGCGCGATGATCGCGCGCCGCGTGGAGCTCCGATGAGACCGTCCTCCCTCCACCGCGGGCGCCCCGTCGTCGGCCCGCGCCGGGGTCATGTGCCGCCGCACGCGGCCGAGCGCAAGGAGTGGGACGGCGCTCAGGCAGGCGGAAGGAACCGCCCGCGCAGGCTCGGGTCGACGACCTCGACGTACTCCGGATGGCGCTGGATGAAGGCGGCGGTGAACGGGCACGTCGGGATCACGGTCTTGCCGTCCGCCCGGATGCGATCGAGCGCCCCGCTGACCAGCACGCTCCCTAGGCCCTCGCCCTCCCGCCGCTCGTCGATCTCCGTGTGGGCGATGATCACGCTCTCGCCCGCCGGCCGGTAGTCCGACCAGCCCACGAGCTCGCCGTCGACGCGCAGCTCGAAGCGGCTATCGCCCGGGTTGTCCTCGACGATCCGGCTCATGCCCGACGTTACCGCCGCGCCTCGGCCGTCCTCGAGCGGCCGAGATGCGCGTGGACGAACTGCACGGCCATCGCGCCCTCGCCCACAGCGGTGGCGCACCGCTTGGTCGAGCCCGAGCGGACGTCGCCGGCCGCGAAGACGCCCGGGACGCTCGTCTCGAGCAGGTGGTCGGCCTGCGCGCCGGCGCCGGTGAGGATGAAGCCGTGCCCGTCGCGCGCGACCGCGTCCCCGAGCCAGTGCGTGCACGGCTGGGCGCCGAGGAAGAGGAACAAGAACGAGAACGGGAGGCGCTCGCCGGTCGTCAGCGTGACCGCCTCGAGGCGCCCGACGGAGCCGTGCAGCGCCGCGATCTCGCTGCGGTCCCGGACGACCACGCCGTAGCGGTCGAGCTCCCGGATCAGGTAGTCGGACATCGTCTCGCGCAGGTCCGCGCGGCGGTGCAGCAGCGTGACGAGCGCGCCCCCGCGGGAGAGCCAGACCGCGGCCTGGCCCGCCGAGTTGCCGCCTCCGACGACGGCGACCCGCGAGGCTCCGCACAGCTGCGCCTCGGGCGGCCCGGCCGAGTAGAAGATGCTCAGCCCCTCGTATTCGGCCATTCCGTCGACCGGCAGGCGCCGGTAGTCGGCGCCCGTCGCGAGCACCACCGCGCGGGCGGCGACCTCGTGATCCTCGTCGAGGCGCAGGGTGTGCCGCCCGTTCCCCGGCTCGAGTGAGAGCGCCCGGTACGGCGTCGCCGGCCGCGCCCCGAACTTGCGCGCCTGGACGACGGCGCGGCTCGTCAGCTCGCTCCCGGTGATGCCGGCGGGGAACCCGAGGTAGTTCTCGATCCTGCGCGACGTGCCGGCCTGCCCGCCCAGGGCGCTGCTCTCGATCAGGAGCGTCTCGAGCCCCTCCGAGGCGCCGTAGACGGCGGCGCCGAGGCCCGCCGGGCCGCCGCCGACCACCACGAGGTCGACCTCCTCGCGGCGCTCGAGCACCCGCCCGATCCCGAGCGCCCGCGACACCTCGCCGACCGAGGGGGCGCGCAGCTCCGCGCCGCCCGGCAGCCGCACCACCGGCGCCACGCCGTCCGCCGGCTCGTCGCGCCAGCTGAACGGCAGCCGGTTCCCGCGCACGAAGTCGAGCATGCGCATCGTGGGGGCGGACGACCGGGGGCCGACGATCTCGACGCCGAGCCCATCGACCGTCTGCAGCGCTTCTCGCCTGGCGATGAACGTGGAGAGCACGAGGTCGCTGAGCGGCCCGTCCTCGAAGAGCTGCTCGCGCATCACGTCGCGATCGACGGCGATGTAGCGCAGCGGCTGGGCCGCCACCGCCGTGACGAACACCGTCTGGCCGGAGAGGAAGTTCAGCTCGCCGAGGAAGCGGGACGGGCCGTGGCGGACGATCTCGTGGCCCGCCGGGTCGAGGATCGCGACCTCGCCCTCGAGGATCGCGATGAACGGGTAGCTCTGGGCGCCGACGCGATACAGCACGTCGCCAGCCGCCGCCGTGCGCTCCTCGCCGAGGCCGGCCAGCATCGCGAGCTGCGAGACCGAGAGCATGGGGCTGTCCGGCGCGTCCACCCACCGAGCGTAACGGTCGGGCCTCGTGGTCAGGGGGCGATGACGACCCCGCCTACGCGCGGCGCCCGCCGGAAGGCGGGCGCCGCGGTGCTGCTCGGGTGTCGGGTGTGATCAGGCCGGGATCGGCATCGCCTCCGGCTCGTGCTCGAACTTGGGCAGCCAGCTCAGCCGCTTGGGCAGGTACCAGTTGCGGCTGCCGAGCAGCTTCATCGTGGCCGGCAGCAGGACCGCCCGGACGATCGTCGCGTCGATCAGGATCGCCGCGGCGAGGCCGACGCCGAGCTGCTTCATCGACTGGTCGGAGCCGGTCGCGAAGGCGGCGAAGGTGACCACCATGACCGCGGCGGCGCCGGTGATGACGCCGGCGGTGGACTTGATGCCCTCCGCGACCGCCTGCTCGGTCGAGCGCCCGCGGTCGACCAGCTCGCGCACCCGGCTCAGGACGAACACGTGGTAGTCCATCGAGAGGCCGAACAGGACCACGAACAGGAACAGCGGCAGCCACGGCGTGATGCCGCCGACCGACGTGAAGTCCAGCGCCTTCTCGCCGTGCCCGTCCTGGAAGACCAGCGTCAGGATGCCGTAGGCCGCGCCGACCGACAGCAGGTTGAGGATGATCGCCTTGATCGGGATCACGATCGAGCGGAACGTGACCAGCAGCAGGATGAACGCGAGGCTGAGCACGAACAGGAACACGATCGGCAGGTGCGACTTCATCGTGTCGAGGAAGTCCTTCGACTGTGCCGTCAGGCCGCTCACCGCGACGTCCGCGCCGGCGAGCTTGCCGACGGTGGCCGGCACGACCTCCTCGCGCAGCACCCGCACCGACTCATTGGAGGCGGCGTCGGTGCCCTTGCCGTCGACCGCGAGCGAGACGACGGCGACGGTCTTGGCGGGGTTCACGTCGACGCCCGAGGGCTCCGACAGCTTGCCCGTGGCGATCGCCTTGTCGTGGAGATCCTGGATCGCCGACTGCACCTCGGGCGCGGTGACGTCCTTGGCCTTGACGATGACGTTGGCCGGTGCGCTGCCGCCGGGGAAGGCGGCGTCGACGCGGTCGAGCGTCTGGATGATCGGCTGGCTGCGGGACATGCCCTCCGTGCCGGACTCCTTGAACTGCATGCCGAGCGCGGGGATCGTCAGGGCGACGAGCAGGCCACCGGCGAGCACGGCCGAGATCAGCGGACGCGCGAGGACCCGGTTCAGGATCGCGTTCCACATGGGCGACTCGCCCTTGGCCTTGTGGCGGCGCTTGGCGATGTAGGGCATGCGGCCCTTCTCGATCCAGCCCTTCTGGCCCAGGTAGGAGAGCACGGCCGGCAGGAACGTGAGCGAGCCGATCATGGCGACGCCGACGACGAGGATCGTGCCGATGCCGAACGAGGAGAAGATCGGGTTGCCCGAGAAGAACATCCCGGCCATCGCGGCCATCACGGTGAAGCCGGAGATCAGGACCGCGCGACCGGACGTGGCGGCCGCGACGTCGAGGGCGGCGGACGGCGAGCGGCCCTTGTCCTGCTCCTCGAGCATCCGGCGCAGGTAGAACATCGCGTAGTCGACGCCGACGGCGAGGCCGATCAGCATCGTGACCTGACCGACGGCCTCGTGGAGGGGGCTGAGCTGGCTGACCGGGCCCAACAGGCCCGTGGTGGCCACGAACGACGAGATGCCGAGCAGCAGCGGGACGCCGGCGGCGACGGCCGCGCCGAACGCGAGCAGCAGGATCAGCAGCGTGCCGAGCGTGGAGAACTGCTGCGACTTCGCCTCGTCGGCGCGCTCGGTGGCGCCAAGCGCGTTCTGCGCCGACGCGTCGCCGAACTCCTCGACCCGCAGCTGCGGATGGGCGTCCTGGACGGCGGCGACCGCGGCGAGCGGCGCCTCGGCCGTCTTCTCGAGCTTCTCACCGTCGGCGGGCGACTCGTACTTGCCCGGCAGCGTGAAGTTCACGACCACGGAGCGGCCGTCCTTCGAGACGGTCTCGGCGCGGTGCTCGGCCTCGAGCGGACTCTCGATGTCGCGGACGCCCTCGATCTGCCCGAGACGATGTACGACGTCCTTGACCGCGGCGGTCACCTCAGGATCGCGGGACTCGACCGAGCCCTTGCCCTGGATGAGCACGCGCTCGCCGATGGTCTCGGGGAAGCCGGCGTCGGCGACGATCATGTCGCCCCGCTTGGACTCGCCGTTGCCCATCGCCGAGGGCTCGAGGTTCTTCTGGCCGACCTTGCCGCCGATGACGGTGGCGAGCACGACGAACAGGATCCAGCCGACGATGGCGGTCTTCCTGTGCGTGGCACTCCAGCGGCCGGCTCGGGCCGCGAGGTTGCGGGGTTGCATGGGGCTCCTTGGGGAGAGAGGCTGCGAACTGGGGACGCTGCTCAGACTCCCAGCGCCCGCCTCCGCCGCCCATGCGGGGCTGCATGCGTTCCGCCGTCCGAAAACGCGTGGCCGGCGGTGCGGCCACCTCTCGCCGGGGGGTGCGGCTCAGCCCTCCGGGGTGCGATCACAGGCAGGGTAGGTCCGCCCGCAGGCGGGTACCGCCGCCTGGCGGGCTCGTGACCTCGAGCGTCCCGCTGAGCGCGGCGACGCGATCCGACAGCCCCCGCAGACCGGAGCCGCCGTTCGGGATCGCGCCGCCGACCCCGTCGTCGCTCACGTCTACGACGAGGTGTCCGTCGACGCGCTCCACGCGGACGGTCGCGTGCCCGGCGCGCGCGTACTTCGAGACGTTGGTCAGCGCCTCGGCGACGACGAAGTAGGCGGCGGTCTCGACCGCGGCGGGCAGGCGTCCCGTGGGCCCGCCGAGGATGTCCACCGGGACCGGTGCCCGCGCCGCCAGCGCCCGGACCGCGGGGTCGAGCCCGCGCTCCGACAGCACCCCGGGATGGATGCCGCGAGCGAGGTCGCGCAGCTCTTCGAGGCTCTGCTTGAGCTCGTCGAGGGAGGTGTCCAGCAGCGCCGCCGTCTCGTCTTCCTCGCGCATGCGCATACGCGCGAGGCGCAGGGTCAGCGCCAGCGCGACGAGCCTCGACTGCGCGCCGTCGTGCAGGTCGCGCTCGAGGCGGCGCCGCTCGGCGTCGGCGGCCTCCACGATGCGCGCCCGCGAGGCGCCGAGCTCCACCAGCCGCGCGCGCAGCTCGGCGTCGAGGCGCTGGTTGTCGAGCAGCAGCGCGGCCGCTGCGCCGGCCGCGCGGACGGTGGCGCGATCCTGCGCGCGGTCGTGCACGATCGCAGCCACGCGCCGGTCCTGCCGCGAGATCTCCGTGATCGTGCGACGCGCGTCGTCCTCGGCGGGCAGCGCGACGGGCTGTCCCTCAGCGTCGACGTAGCGGCCCAGCTCGGGCATCCAGAACGCGAGCTCCAGCGCCGGATCGCCGAGCGCCCGCGCCAGGCCCTCGCGCAGGTCCGCGCGCTCGGGCATCTCGGCAAGGTCGGCCATCAGCATGCGCACGCCGCGCGAGCCGGAGACGTCGGCGCGCGCGAGGCCCGCCAGGAACGCGAACGGGGTCGCGGCGAACGCCGCGAAGGCCATCCACAGCAGGGCCTCGGCCCCGGTCACCGGGTAGGCGGCGACGAGCCCGAGCGTCACCCCACCGGCGGTGAAGATCGGGACCAGGCTCCGGCGCTCGGGCGCGGAGGCGGCCCGCCACTGGCGCACCAGCATCACCACGGCGGCGATGCAGAGGCCGAACGTCACCGCCGTGCCGAACGCGATCGCCACGTCGCGCAGGCTCTCGTCGCGCGCGATCAGCAGCACGTTGCGCGGGCAGTCGGCCTCGCAATCGATCGAGATCTCCTCGAAGTCGGCCACGAGCAGCGCCGGCAGGGGAGACAGCGGGACCAGCACGTAGGCCGCCGCGATCAGGCGGCGCCGCGCCCGCGTGGGCAGCCGCCCGGTCGGGAAGCTCAGGAGCACCTGGCCGAAGACCGGGCCCCAGAGGCCGCTCAGGAGGATGCCGAGCGTGAACACGTACGGGTCGTTGGCCGCGGTCAGCGGCCCGAGGAACCACGCGAAGCCCACGCCGACCATGAGCACCCCGAAGCGGGACTCCGGGCGCCGGTGCCAGGCGTACAGCCCCGTGCCCACGAAGCTGCATCCGACCAGCGGCCCGAACACCGCCCAGACCCCGGGGTCCGGGAGGTGGTCGCTGCGGGCGACGAGCAGCACGTCGCCGGCTCCGCAGAGCAGGGCGGCCGCCGCGATCGCGAGCGTCCGGCGCGCCGTCATGGCGCAATCCTGCCGGTTCGCGCCGCGGCTGCCTAGGCACGGCCTCGTCGCATGGATGACGCGGTGAGGCTCACGACTTGCTTTCCGTTCCTCAGCGCGGATAGCGTCGCGGCGAGGGAGGCGCCTCGGACGAGAGAGGGAGCCGTACCCGATGACGATCGCATCCGCACTGCCCGGCCAGGCACTCGACCGCAGCGGCGAGGCCGTCATCGAAGCCGCGGAGGTCACGCGGACCTATGGAGAGGGCGAGGCGGCGGTCCACGCCCTGCGGGGCGTGTCGCTGGAGATCGAGCGCCACCGGCTGACCGCCGTGATGGGGCCGTCCGGCTCCGGCAAGTCGACGCTGATGCACATCCTCGCCGGCCTCGACCGGCCCGACAGCGGCACCGTGACGATCGACGGGACGGACATCACGGCGCTCGACGACGACGCGCTGACCAAGCTGCGCCGCAGCCACATCGGGTTCATCTTCCAGTTCTTCAACCTGCTCCCGATGCTCACCGCGGAGGAGAACATCCTCCTCCCGCTCGAGATCGCCAGGGTGCGTCCCGATGCCGGCTGGCACGAGGAGGTCATGCGCAAGGTCGGGCTCACGGACCGGCGCACGCACCGTCCGGCCGAGCTCTCGGGCGGCCAGCAGCAGCGCGTGGCGGTCGCCCGCGCCGTCGTGGCCAAGCCCGTCGTGATGTTCGCCGACGAGCCGACCGGCAACCTGGACTCGCGCACGGGCGCGGAGATCCTCGCCCTGCTGCGCGACACGGTCGACTCGCTCGGGCAGACGACGGTGATGGTGACCCACGACCCGCAGGCCGCGGCGATCGCCGACCGGGTGCTCTTCCTCGACGACGGCCACATCGTGCGCGACCAGAGGGGCTGCACGGCGCACGAGATCCTGGCGACGATGGAGGAGCTGGCGGCGTGAGACGCGTGACGCTGAAGGGCCTTGCGTTCCGCAAGGTGCGCGCGCTGCTGACCGCGCTGGCGGTGGTGCTCGGCGTCGCGATGGTGAGCGGCACCTACGTCCTCACCGACAGCATCCAGCGCGCGTTCGACGGCATCTTCACCGGCTCCTACGAGGACACGAGCGCCGTGATCTCCGGCAAGCAGGTCGTCGAGTTCTCGACCACGGGCAAGGCGACGGTGCCGCAGTCGCTGCTGCAGAAGGTGCGCGGCGTCGACGGGGTCCAGCAGGCCGAGGGCGCGATCTTCGACCTCCAGTCGGAGGGCAACACCGTCAAGCTCTACAACGACGAGGGCGAGGCGGCCGGCAACGGCCAGGCGCCCTCGTTCGGGTTCGGCTTCGAGGGCGACGCCGATCGCTTCAACCCGCTCAAGCTCGTCGACGGCCGGTGGGCGAGCGGCTCGTCGCAGGTCGTGATCGACCAGGGCACGGCGAAGGACCAGGGCTGGGCGATCGGGGACCGCATCCGGGCCGCGGCCGAGGGCCCCGCCAAGGAGTTCACCGTCTCGGGCATCGCACGGCTGGGTGACGTGCAGTCGCTCGGCGGCGCCACGCTCGCCGTCTTCGACCTCTCCACGGCGCAGCAGCTGCTCGACAAGGAGGGCCAGCTCGACACGATCTTCCTGGCCTCCGACGAGGGGGTCACCCCCAAGGAGCTGACCGCGAGCATCGAGCCCGTCCTGCCCGCCAGCGCGCAGGTGCGCACCGGCGACCAGCAGGCGAGTGCCGACTCCTCCGGCATCAGCGAGGGCGTCGACTTCATCCGCTACTTCCTGCTGGCGTTCGCGGCGATCGCGCTCGCCGTCGGCTCGTTCGTGATCTACAACACGCTGTCGATCACGCTCGCGCAGCGGGTGCGGGAGTTCGCCACGCTGCGCACGCTCGGCGCGTCGCGGAAGCAGATCATGCGCTCCGTCCTGCTCGAGGGCTTCGTGCTCGGCGTGCTGGCCTCGGTGATCGGGCTGTTCGGGGGCGTGGCGCTGGCCAAGGGGCTGAGCGCCGTCTTCGACGCCATGGATCTGTCGATGCCGCAGTCGGGCCTGGTGCTCGCGACGCGAACGATCGTCGTCTCGCTGATCCTCGGCGTGGGCATCACGATGCTGGCCACGGTCGTTCCGGCCCGCCGCGCCATGGCGATCGCGCCGATCGCGGCCGTGCGCGAGGGCGCGACGCTGCCGCCCGGGCGGCTCACGCGTCACGCGTGGCTGCGGCCGGTCACGGCGGCGGCGGCGGTCGTGCTGCTGGTCTGGGGCGCGGTGGGCGTGCTCGACACCGGCACGTCGCTGCTGGTCACCGGGCTCGGCTGCCTGCTCATGTTCGTCGCCTTCTGGCTGGTCTCCTCACGGCTCGTGGTGCCGATCGCGTCCGCCGTCGGCCGGCCCTCCGAGCGGCTCGCGGGCGCGGCGGGCCGGCTCGCGCTGCGCAACTCGCAGCGCAATCCGGTGCGCACGGCGCGCACGGCGGCCGCGCTGATGATCGGCCTCGCGCTCGTCACGCTCGTCGCCACGCTGGGTGCCGGCATGCGCGGCACCGCCGAGCAGTCGCTCGACGACATCGTGGATGCCGACTACGTGCTCACGTCCGAGAACGGCTACTCGACGTTCCCGGCGGCCGCCGGCGACGCGCTCGCGAAGGTCGACGGCGTGCAGGTGGCCTCGAGCGTGCGCAGCGACAACGCCGTCGCGTTCGGCGAGGAGATCGGCGTCATGGGCTTGGATCCCAACGCCGACAAGACGTTCAACGTCTTCCTCGTCGGGGGCAGCGACCTGACGCCGGGCGCCCTCACGGGCGACCAGGCGATCGTCCGGCAGTCCTTCGCCGAGAAGCACGACCTCGCGATCGGCGACACGTTCCAGGTCACGACGGCCGCCGGCACCCCGCTCCAGCTGACCGTCGCGTCGCTCCAGGCGCCCCGGTCGATCGACAAGCTGGAGCCGCTGCTCGCCAAGGTGGCGATCCCGCAGGCGAAGTTCGACGAGATGTTCCCGCGGCCGCGCAACCTGTTCTCGTTCGTCGAGATCGAGGGCGGGGCCACAGCGCAGAACACCGCGGCCCTGCGGAGCGCGCTCCAGGGCTTCCCGGAGCTCAAGCTGGACACCGAGGCCGGCTGGGTGGACGTGCGGGCCGGCGGCCTCGACATGGTTCTGAACCTGTTCTACGTCCTGCTCGCGCTGTCGGTGATCGTGAGCCTCTTCGGCATGGTCAACACGCTGATCCTGTCGGTGTTCGAGCGCACGCGGGAGCTCGGGATGCTCCGTGCCGTGGGCATGACCAGGCGCCAGGTGCGGCGGATGGTCCGCCAGGAGAGCGTGATCACCGCGCTGATCGGCGCGGCCGTCGGGCTCCCGCTCGGGATGTTCCTGGCCGCGCTGGTGTCGAACGCCCTGGCGGACGAGGGCATCGGCTTCCAAGTGCCGTGGGGCCAGCTGGTCGCGTTCACGATCGTCGCGGTGATCGCCGGGGTGCTCGCCGCGATCGTGCCGGCCCGGCGCGCGGCGAAGCTCAACGTGCTGAGGGCTCTCCAGTACGAGTAGCGGCGCCTCGCATCCTCAGCCGGCGCGGCTCGAGGCACTCGACCGCCTGCAGAACGGTCTTCACGCATACCGCGAGATCGACGGCCAGCGAGCCGTGGCGCATGTACCAGAAGTCGTAGGAGAGCTTCTCGGCGGCGCTCGCGCAGTCGGACGCGTAGCCGCAGCAGACCTGCGCCCAGCCGGTCATCCCGGGCTTCATCAGCAGGCGCCGGCTCCAGTACGGGATGGAGGCCTCGAGCATCTCGACGAACTCCGGGCGCTCGGGGCGCGGACCGACGATCGACATGTCGCCCTTGAGGACGTTCCAGAGCTGCGGGAGCTCGTCGAGGTGCGTGCGGCGCAGGAACCGGCCGGCGGCGGAGGCGCGCGGGTCGTGTGCCTGGGCGAACACCGGCTCGCCGGGGCGCTCCGCGTCCGCCGGCATCGTCCGGAGCTTGTACATCGTGAACCGCCGTCCGCGCTCGCCCACGCGCGTCTGGCGGTAGATGAGCGGCCCCGGCGTCCACTTGACCAGGAGCACCAGCAGGGGAAGCAGCAGCACGGTCGCCGCGAGACCGCTGACGGCGAGGAGGACGTCGAACAGCCGCTTGGACGGCCGGCGCCCGGGCCGCTGGCGGAGGTGCAGCAGGCTGAGGAACCACATCGGCGTGAGGTGGTCGAGCGGCAGCCAGCCGAACGCGTACTCGTAGAAGCTCGTCAGCCCGGCCACCCGGAAGCGGCGGTCGGTCATGTCCAGCAGCCGCTCGAGCGCGCCGGAGCACGACTCGCCCTCGGCCAGCACGATCACGTCGGGCTGCTGGGCGTCGACGACCTCGGCGAGCTGCTCGAGGTCGCCGAGTGGCGGCGGCGAGGTGCCGGGCCGGGCACCCGGCAGGCCTGAGGTCCCGAGGATGTCGAACGGCACGCGACGCACGCGCCGGGCCGCGGCCGCGATCTCCGCGACGGCCTCCGTGCCGATCACGAGCACGCGGCGCTGCGCGGTGCGCTCCAGGACCGTCTCCCAGGTCCCGACCGAGAGGAAGATCCCGGCCGCCACGCTGCAGAGGGCGGCGAACGAGAGGCCGAGCCCCCCGGGGTAGGGATTGACGGCCATGACGCAGACGAGACCCGAGGCCGTGCCGATCGCCGCCGGCACCCAGGGACCGAGCGCGTAGGGCGCGCTCGCGGAGGCGATGCGGAGGCCGACCAGCCAGATCGCGGCCGCGATCGACACCGCGACGAGACCGCCGGCGCCGAGGGGATGCTCAGCGGCCGCGATGATGGCCAGGCCCAGCCAGACGATCGCCGCGCGCCCGCAGCCCGCGACCACCGGTCGGCGGAGAGGGGTCAACGGCATCCCTTGCCGACCGCCGCGGCACGGCTCCGCCGTGCCGTGGTCCCGCAGGCCCGCCACGCGCCGCCGTGCCGGGCGGTGAGGATGGTCTGGGCCGTGCGGTTCGACCGGAACCGCGCGACCTTCAGCGTCCGGTCGCTCATGAACGTGCCGTAGGTGCCGGAGAGCTTGCCGTCCCGGCGGCACTCGATGACCGGTCGCCCGCCGCGGCGCGTCACCTGGCACCCCATCGCCGCGCCCTCGACGCGGATCGTGTCGCCGACCCTGAGCACGGCCTGTGTGACGGCCGGCACCGGGACCCCGGGCACCGGCACGACCGGTGTCGGCACGGGCGGCTGGGCCGCGGCTCCGTCGCTGCGGCTGAGGACGAAGGTGATGGCGGACGTCGCCGTCAGCGCCAGCAGCCAGGCCAGGACGAACGCACGGGTCATCCGGCACCTCCCGGGGTATCCTCGACCTCATGGGACTCGCCGACGGCGACCCGACGCATCCCGCACCGGCCCCCGTGGTCACCTACACCGACGCCGACGGCCGCACGACGGACGACCCGGCGGCCGCCGTCAGCGGCGAGGCCGTGCTCTATGACGAGCACGGGATCCCCCGGAGGCGGACGCTGTTCGTCATGCGCCAGCGCGAGCTGCCCTGGCTGCCGGTCAGCGAGGCGGCGTTCCTGCTCTGGGTCCTTGTGATCCTCATGCTGGTCTGGCTTGCGGTCGGGCTGGTCCTCTACCTCACGTAGCGCCGGGTCGGTCCGTCGGACCGGTCCGACGGGCGCAGGCGGGTCGCCCAGAACCACACGCTCAGGAAGCCGACGTAGACGAACCCGAGCAGCATCCCGACCTGCAGCATCAACCGGCTGTCGCGAAGGCCCTCGCCGACGTCGTGCCGCTCGTCGGCGATCACCTGCGCGAAGCCGTCGCGGAACGACCCGAGCGCCTGCTCGAACGCATCGCGCACGTGCGCCGCCGGGCCCGACGAACCCTCCGCCGAGGCGCCGAGGGTGGCCGCCGCGGAGGAGCCCGGCCCCACCGGCGCCCGAGGCACGACGGCCGCCGCTGAGCCACCGTCGGCGCCGGCCAGCGCCGTGAGCATCTCGACGTGGCGCGCGAGGCTCTCCTTCACCACGCAGGGGAGCAGGCGGACGTTCCTGAACACCATCGACATGTCCGCCCCCGAGCCGCTCGTCCGCGGTCCGACCATCGCCGCGGCGGCCATGGTCAGCACGGCGGCGGAGACGAGGACCCGGACATCGGGCGCGACGTCGGCGATGGCCGCCAGGGCGGAGTCGGTGGGCGACAGCGGATCCGCCATCGCCGCGTCCGGGAGTACGCCGTGCCCTGGCGCAGCCGGACCAACGAGCAGGCCGGGTGCGTCGAGACCGGAGACCGGCTGATCGATCGCGGGGCCCGAGAAGCCGGCAGGGGACCCCGGGTCCAGCGCGGCCGGCGCGGCCGGGTCCAGGCGCAGCACGGGGTCGGGCGCGCCGGGCAGGACCGACCCGAAGACGGGCGCCGGGTCGACCAGCAGGTCGGCGCCGGGCGCCGTGGTGGCGGGTGCCGCGCTCACGGCGGCCGCGTCGACCAGGTTGTGCGTGCCGGACGCCACCGAGCCGTCGGCGGACGAGCCGCCGCCGGGGGCCGGCGAGGCGGCCTCACCGCTGACCACCGGCGAGGGCTGCGCCTGCACGGCGGGGACCGACACGGCGAACGGCGCCGTGACGGCCGCGACCGTGTCCCCGAGGGACCCGTCGAACGAGTCCACGCTCGTGGTCAGCGGCGACGCGATCTGCGCCGCCGTCCCGCCGATCTGCGGCACCACGGACGACTCGACGCTCGCCACCACCGCCGAGCCGGCCTCCGTGACCCCCCCGGTCACGGAGCCGAGCCCGGCGGCGTCGGTCACCCCTCCGATCGAATGGGTCAGCGACCCGAGCGCGGCGAGGCCGCTGTCCCCGCCGGGGTCTTGGAGCGTGTCGCCGAGCGCGGCGAGGCCGTTGTCGGTCGTGTCGCCGAGGGCGGCGAGGCCGTTGTCGGTGGTGTCGTTGAGTGTGTCGCCGAGGGCGGCGAGTCCGCTATCGCCGCCGGTCATGGTGCCCGGGTCGGGGAGCGGTGCGATTGAGAGGTCGTCGGTGATGGAGGTGATCGGGCTGTCGCCGGTGGTGGCCGTGACGGCGTCCGCGTCGGGGAGCGGTGCGATCGAGATGTCCTCGGTGATGGAGGTGATCGGGCCGTCGCCGCCGGTCGTGGTGGTGCCGAGGTCGGGAAGCGGGGCGATCGGGAGGCCGTCGGTGATCGTGGTGACGGTCTCGCCGGCGGTCGGGGTGGTGGTGACCTCGTCGGGGAGCGGGCCGGGCGCGACGCCGCCGAGGATCTGGCCGATCGGGCTGTCGTCCGCCGCCGTGACGCCGCCGTCGAGGACGGGCGAGACGTCGGTGGTGGGCAGCTCCGCGGCGCCGGGGGGCGGCCCGCCCGCGTCGACGGGGACGGTGGCCGAGGCGCCGCCGTCATCCGGCGCCGGCGTCTCGACGCTCGGTGTCGATTCCTTCACCGCGTCGGCCACCTGGGCGGCAGCTTGCGGTGCCTCGACCTCGGGCGCGGGCGCCGCTACGTGCACCTCCGGAGCGGGCACGGGGTCGGGAGCAGGCGGCGGGGGCGGTGCGGGAGCCTCGGCCACGGGAGCCGGGGCCGGTGCGGGGGCGGGAGCTTCGGCGGCGGGAGCCGGGGCGGGATCGGGCGCTACGGGCGCCGGTGCGGGCTCGGGCGCCGCCGGCGCCGGTGCCGGCGGCTCGGCGACCGGCGCGGCCGCGGTCGCGGCAACTCCGGTCGATGTGGCGACTGCCGTGTCCGCCGCGTCCGTGACTGATTCCGGCAGGGCCGTAGCCGCCAGGTCGCTCATCTTGCTCGCCTCCCGATGACGCCGTCTTCTTGACGCCTGTCGGCCTACCCGCCGAGTTTCCCGGCAGAGTCAGGGCGAATGCCGCTCTTTTTTCCGGCGACACCTAGGGAAAATCACCGACCCGTTTCCTGACAACTGGACGTCTGGTACTAGCGCAGACCTTGTCGGGTGCGCGAAGCTCGCCCTGGTGGACGCTGGAAAGCGCGAAGCGGTGCTCATCGCCGACGCCGACGAGACGTCGCGTATGACGCTGGCCAGCATCCTCCGCAGCGCCGGCTACGACGTGCAGGAGGCCGAGACGGGCGAGGCTGCGCTCGGCACCGCGCGCTCCACGATGCCCGTCGCGGTGATCCTCGAGGTGCCGCTGCCCGGGCTGTCCGGCTACGAGGTGTGCCACACGCTCCGCTCGGAGGTCGGTCGCGCGCTCCCGGTGCTCTTCCTCTCGGGGGTCCGCACGGAGTGGTACGACCGCATCGCCGGGCTGCTCCTCGGCGCGGACGACTACATGGTCAAGCCCTACGCCGCGGGCGAACTCCTGGCGAGGCTGTCGAGGCTGATCGAGCGGGCGCGCATCACGGCTCCCCGCGCCGCCCACGACCTGACGCCCCGCGAGTTCGAGGTGCTCGGCCTCATGAGCGAGGGGCTCCGCCACGAGCAGATCGCACGCCGGCTGTTCATCAGCCCCAAGACCGTCGCCACCCACGTCGAGCACATCTTGCGCAAGCTGGCCGTGCGCAGCAGCACGGAGGCGATCGCCGTCGCCTTCCGCGAGGAGATCCTCGGCCTCGCTCCGCCGGACTCGCACCTGCGCCGGCTCGAGAGCGAGTCGGAACGCTCCTAGCGGCGTAGGATCGCGCACCATGGGAGGGGCGAGAGTCCCGGGTGTCGGACCCAGCCTGCCCCCGGCGGTCAAGGTGGGGCTGACCCGCGCCCGCTCGATGGCCTGGAGGACCCGCACCGGCGGCCGCGACGACACGTCCGGACTGCGGATCCTGCTCTACCACCGGGTGGCGGGCGACGACGATCCGCTCTCGCTCGCGCCCCGGCGCTTCCGGGAGCAGATGGCGTACCTGGCGACCGCGGGCTACACGGCGGTCGATCTGATGAGCGCGGTCGCGATGCTCGACGCGGGCGAGCTCCCGCCGCGGGTTCTGGGTCTGACCTTCGACGACGGATTCATCGATGTCCGCGACGAGGCGCTTCCGGTGCTCGCAGAGCACGGCTTCCGGGCGACGGTGTTCGTCACCACGGGCGTCGTCGACGGCCGGCGCGCGTTCCCGTGGTACGCGGGAGGGCAGCCGCCCGTGCTCGGCTGGGACGAGATCAAGGCGCTGGACCGCGAGGGCACGCTGCGCTTCGAGGCGCACACGGTGTCGCATCCCAACCTGCTGTCCATCGACGACGCGACGGCGCGCGACGAGATCGCGGACAGCCGGCACGAGCTCGAGCAGCACCTCGGGCGGCCCGTCTCGGCGTTCGCCTACCCGGCCGGCCTGTACGCGGAGCGCGAGCGGCGCCTGGTCGGTGAGGCCGGGTTCACCGTGGGGGTCACCTGCGAGCCGGGCGTCAACCTCCCGTCCTCGGACCGCCTGGCGCTGCGCCGGCGCCAGATCGATCGCGGCGACCGCCTGCTGGACTTCCGGGCCAAGATCGGCGGCGGCCACGACACGCCGCTTCCGATGCGCGGGCTCTACCGGCGGCTGCGCTACGGCGCGGGTTCCGGGAGGCCGCGGCGGATGAGCTCGCGGGCGTAGCCGTCGACGTGGTCCTGCCGCTGCCGGTGGACGTCGAAGCATCGCTGCGCGCGCTCCCGGCCGGCGGCGCCGAGCCGGCGGCGCAGGCCCGGGTCGGCGACGAGCCGGCCCAGCGCGACCGCCAGCGCCTCGGGGTCGCCGGGCGGCACCAGCAGCCCCGTCTCCCCGTCGACGACGAGCTCGGGCACGCCGCCGACGCGACTCGACACCACCGGGAGCCCGGCCGCCATCGCCTCGAGGATCGACAGCGGAGCGCCCTCGGAGCGGCTCGAGAGCGCGAACACGTCCGCCCGTGCGAGCAGCGCCGGCACGTCTTCGCGCGTGCCGGTCAGCGTGACGACATCTTGGAGCCCGAGCGCCCGCACCTCCGCCTCGACGGCCGGCCGGTCCGGGCCGTCGCCGACGAGCAGGGCCGTGAACGACCGGGCGGCCACGGCGGCGAGCGCACGGACGAGCGTCAGGGCGTCCTTGGGCTCCGCGAGACGCCCGACGGCCACGACCAGCGGCGGACCGCCGCCGTGGCGGGCCTGCGGGATCGCGTCGACGTCGACGGCGTTCGGGATCACGACGGTCCGCTGCGCGATGCAGGTGCGCGCGGCGAGGCCGGACACGCGCTCGCGCTCGGCCACGCAGATCGTGAGCGTCGTGAGCGGGGCCATCAGCCGGTCCGCGCACCGGTAGAGCACCGACGAGAGGCCCGACGACGCCGAGAACGCCCAGCCGTGGACGGTGAAGATCCGGACCGGCACACCGGCGAGAGCGGCGGCCAGGCGGCCGAGCACCCCCGCCTTCGAGCTGTTGGCGTGGACGATGTCCGGCGCCGCGCGCCGCATCAGCACGACGAGCTCGAGCAGGCCGAGCAGGTCGCGGAGCGGATGCAGCGGGCGCCGGACGTGGCGCAGCGGCACGAACCGGGCGCCGGCCGCGCCCGCCGCCTCGCGCAGTGGGCCGTCGCCGTGCGCGGCGACCATCACGTCGAACCGCCCCGCGAGCCCCGGGAGGAGATTGGCGACGTAGGTCTGCGCCCCGCCGGTCTCCGCGAGCGTGATGAGCATGAGGATCCTCGGCCTGCGGGCGTGCGGAGGCTCCAGCGGCACCGTGCGGGCGACTTTATGCTCTACCGATGAACGGCGCTCAGCTCGCTCCACGCGGGCAGCGTGCGGCGGCCGGCACCGGCGCCGCGGTCGCCTTGCTGTTCGGCTGGTGGGCGCTCCGCGAGGGCGGGACGACGCCGGGCCCGCTGTGCGCGGGCTCGCTGGCCCTGGTCGCCGCGCTGGTCGTGGCGGCGCGGCGGGTCGAGTGGGCGCAGGTGCCGCGGCCGGCGCGATGGGCCCTGTGTGCGCTCGCGCTCTTCACGGCGTGGAGCTTCCTCTCGATCGCCTGGGCGGGCGCGCGCGGTGACGCGTGGGAGGCGGCCGACCGTGCCTTGGTCTACCTCGTCGCCTTCACGTTGTTCGCCGCGCTGCCGTGGACCGACACCCAGGCGGTCGGCGTGCTCGTGGCGTTCGTGCTCGCGACCACGCTGGCGGGGACGTGGGCGCTCGGGGACGCGATCGCCGGCAGCGGGCAGGCGGTGCAGGACGGCCGGCTCGCGGGGCCGGTCGGCTACGAGAACGCCACGGCCGCGCTGATGCTCACCGCCTTCTGGCCGGCCGTCCTGCTCGCCGCGCGCCGGTCGTCGCCGCTCGCGCTGCGCGGGCTGCTGCTCGCGGCCGCCGGGTTCCTGCTCGGCCTCGCGGTGCTGGCCCAGAGCCGCGGGACGCTGCTCGCGGGCGCCGTGTCGCTCGTGCTCGCCATCGCGCTCTCGCCCGAGCGCGTGCGGGTGCTCGCCGCGCTGTCCGCGGTCACGCTGACGACGCTGCTCTCGCTGCCGGCGCTGCTCGATGTCTACGCGGGAGGCGGGGACCAAGCCGCCCTGATCCGCGCCGCGGTCGCGATGACGGTCAGCTCCGCGCTGCTGCTCGCCGCGGGCCTTGCGTCGGGGCGGCTCGACCGCCGCCTGCACGCCCCAGCCGGCCGGCTGCCGCTGCACCTGCCCGCCATCGCGGCGACGCTCCTGCTCGCGGCGGCCGTGTGGACGCAGGCGGGGGAGACCCGGCTCGCGGGCGGCGCCGCATCCGGTCGCTACGACTTCTGGCGCGTGGCGGCGGGCCAGTTCGCGGACGCACCGCTGACGGGCGCGGGCGCCGGGAACTTCACCCAGGACTACGCCCGCGAGCGCAAGAACCGGGAGCTGCCGCTGTACCCCCACAGCGTCGTCTGGGGGACCCTGGGGCAGACCGGGATCGTGGGGGCGGGCCTCCTCGCCTGCTTCTTCGCGGCAGCCGTCGCCGGGCTCCGGCGCGTCCGGGCCGTGGACGCCGGGCGCTACGCGATCGCCGTGGCGGCCTTCGTGCCCGCCGCGGCGTGGCTGGCCCACGCGTCGGTGGACTGGCTGTGGGAGGTGCCGGCGGTCACCGCCCCGGCCTTCGCGCTGCTCGGGCTGATCGCCGGGCTCGGCTTCGCGACCGGCCCGCGCGGCGACGTTGACCGGTCGCGCCGCGCGCGTACGGCCGCCATCGCGGTGCTCGCCGGGCTCGCGGCCGTCTCCGTCGGCCTGCCGGCGCTCGCGGCGCGCGACACCGAGCGGGCGGTCGCCGCGTGGGACCGCGACCCGGACGCCGCCCGGCGCGCGCTGGACCGGGCGCACACGCTCGACCCGCTCAGCGCCCGCGCGGACGTCATCGCCGGCGTGCTGGCCCGTCGCGACGGCGACCTCGGCCGCGCGCGGCAGGCCTTCACCCGGGCGCTCGCCAGGGACCCCGGCGACTGGTACGCCCAGGCGGAGCTCGCCCTCGTCGCGCTCGGCGAGGGCCGCCGCGCCGCGGCGGCGGCCCGGCTGGTCGTCGCGGCCCGGCTGAACCCGCTCGAGCCGGCGATCGCCGAAGCCGGCGCCGCGGTCCGCCAGGGCGTCCCGGTGCCCGCCTGGGTCGAGCAGCGGCTGGCCGGAGAGACGGTGTCGGGGCCGATCGAGCGACGGTCCCTGGACTGCCGGCCGCTGTTCGGGATCGGCACGTGCCCGCAGGAGCCGGATCGATGACCGTCGGGGCGGCTCGTCTCGCCGAAGGGACGCAAAAGCGCGAGTGGACGCCGCGGGTCCTCGCGCTGCTGCTGGCCGTCCCGCTCGGCCTGCTGCTCGCGATCGGCCTGTACCGCTTCCCGCCGCCCGCGGCGCTGGCCGTGGCCGGCGGCGCCGGCGTCCTGGTGCTGCTGGCCGTCGCGGTCGCCAACCTGCACGCCGCCGTGGCCCTGGGGATCGGCCTGCTCGGCGTCGTGCTCGTCGATCCCGCCCCTGCGGACGGAGCGCTCTGCGTCGTGATGGCGGTGGCGCTGGTCACCGGTCGCTTCCGGCTCGGCGCCGCGCCGCGGGCAGCCGTCGCGATCCTCGCGGTGGTGGCCGCGCTCAACGTCATGTCGTCGATCCAGGTCGCCGACGCCGGTCGCGCGGCGGGCTTCTTCGCCATCACGCTCTACCTCGCCGCGTTCGGCCTGTGGCTCCCCGGCTACGTGACCTCTGAAGGGCGCGCCCGGCTGATCCTCCAGGCGTACCTGTTCGCGGCCGTCGGCTCGTCGCTGCTCGGGATGCTCGCGCTCGCGGGGGTGGTGCCGGGAGCCGCCGTGCTCACCGAGGGCGGGCGTGCCAGGGCGCTGTTCCAGGACCCGAACGTGTTCGGCCCGTTCCTGGTGCCCGCCGCGGCGATCGTGGCCGAGGAGCTCGTGCGGCCGCGGCTGCTGCGGTCCTCGACCGTCGTGAAGGCGCTGATGCTGGCGGTGCTCGTGCTCGGGGTCGTGTTCTCCTACTCCCGCGGGGCCTGGCTGAACCTCGTGGTGGCGCTCGCGGTGATCGGCGTGGTGCTCGTCCTGCGCGGCGGGGCGCGCCAGGCGCTCGCGCTGCTGGCCATCGGGCTCGTGGGCGCCGCCGTCGTGGCCGGCACGGTGGTCGCGACCGGCTCGGCGGACTTCCTCGCCGAGCGGGCGCGGCCGCAGACGTACGACACGACGCGCTTCGCCGGCCAGCGCGCCGGGCTGGAGCCGGCGTGGGAGTACCCGTTCGGCGCCGGGCCCGGCCAGTTCGAGGCGATCGCGGGAATCTCGGCCCACAGCACCTACGCCCGCGCCATCGGCGAGCAGGGGTTCCTCGGCCTGCTCGCCCTGATCGCGTTGCTCGGCTTCACCCTCGGCGCCGGGCTCCGGAACGCGCTGCGCGGCCGCGACACCTACGGCATCGGAGCCGCCGCGCTGGCCGGCGCCTGGTGCGGGCTGCTCGCCAACAGCGCGTTCATCGACACGCTCCACTGGCGCCACCTGTGGCTGGTGGCGGGGCTGATCTGGGCCGGATCGATGCTCGGATCGCGGGAGCGCGCGCCGTGAGCTACGCCTTGGCCCGCACCGGCGTCCACGCCGGGAGCGAGTAGCGGACGCGCGAGCCACCCACGACGACGGATCCGAGCACCGGCGCCCGCAGCCTCGCGAGCACCTCCCCGAGCTCCACGGCCTCGTCCGGCGACAGGCGGTCGAGCCGGCAGACGACGAGCACGGCATCGGCCCATCGGGCCACGAGCTGGCCGTCGATCGGCCCGAGCAGGGGCGGGCCCTCGACGATGACGTACCGGTACTCCGAGCGGCCGAGCTCCTCGAAGACGACGCCGAGCGAGTCGCCGGAGAGCAGGGCCGCGGGGTGCTGGGAGATGTCCCCGCTGGGCAGGGCGCGCAGCTCGCCGGGCGACGGGCGCTGATGCGAGCGCGTCGCGGTGCGGATCAGCCCGGCCGCGCTCTCGGCGGGATCCGCCTCGAGCGCGCTCAGCACCTCACCAAGGCCCGGCGCCTGCGGAACGCCGAGCTCCTCGTGGATCATCGGCCGGCGCAGGTCCGCGGACGCGAGCAGGGTCGGCATCCCGTTGGCCGAGAGCGCGCGCCCGAGCCCCACGCTCACCTCGGCGCGGCCGGGGTCGACGTGCGGGCTGGTGACCACGACCACGCGTTGCGCCTCGGAGAGCTGGAGCCGCACGGAGGCGGCGAGCGCCTGGTAGGCCTCGTCGGAGCGGGCGGCCCGGCCCCTCCGCCGCCCCGGCGGCATGACGACGAGCGGGGTGAGCCCCGTCAGCGCGGTCAGCTGCCGCGGCCCGGTGAGCCGCGGCGAGACCAGGTCGCGACCGAGCGCGACGAGCACCGCGATGAAGATCGACGCGAACAGCGCGAAGATGGTGCTCTGCAGCGGGCGCGGCGCCGCGGCCGATTCCGGCGGTCGCGCGACCTCGGCCAGGCGCAGCTCGTCGCTGCCGCCGATGCTGCTGACGCTCAGCGCGGCGAGGCGGTCACGTACGGCCCGGATCTCGGTCGCGGAGGCGCCGCCGGCCTCGAGGCGGCGCAGCAGGTCCTCGAGCTCGCGCCGCTCCGCGGCGTCCGTGCGCGCGTCGACCGCCCGCTCGACGCTGAGGAAGGTCCGCGTCACCCCGTTGGCGATCGCCGCCGCGCCCTCCGGGTCGTTGTCGGACGCCTGGACGTTGATGATGTCCGCCGCGTCGTCGGACGTCACCTTCACCTTGTCCTGGAGCGTGTCCGCGGTCTCGCCCGGCAGCTGCTCAGCGGCCCGTTCGAGCACGTCGCGCGAGGTCAGCAGGCGCTGGATCGTCGCCAGCCGGCGCACCGACGTCTCGCCGCTCCCGGAGTCCAGCACGCCCGGCCGCTCGTCGAGCACGAGGCTGGCCGTGGCGGTGTACGTCTTCGGCAGCAGCAGCGAGAGCACGAGCACCGTCGTGGTCAGCGGGACGACGATCAGCACCATCAGCCAGAAGCCGCGCCGCAGCGCGGCGACGTACCGAGGCGCGTCGAGCGCGCGCTCCGTCGAAATCGCCCCGGGCGGCGTCGCCTCGCCCATGCGCGAACCTTAACCCGCTCGATCCGTAATTCACAAGGTGTCGGTGGTGCGTGGAAGATGCACGGATGCGCATCCTGCTCGTCTCGAGCTTCGTGGTGCCGCACGCCGGCGGCGTCGAGCAGTTCGTGCAGACCGTCCGCGAGCTGCTTGCGGCGCGGGAATGCGAGGTCCGGTTGCTCGCCTGCCGGCTGCCCGGCGAGGACGCGACAGCGGACGCCGTCGTCCCGGCGCGATACCTGGGACCTGGCGGGTGGCCGCTCCCCGTGGCGGGCTGGGGGACGGTCCGTCGGGAGGTCGCCCGCGCGGACGCGGTCGTCGCCAACGTCGCGCTCCAGCCGCTGTCGGTGGCGGCAGTCGCGCTCGCGCGGCGGCACGGGGTGCCGGGGCTGCTCGTCGTGCACGGCTCGGGACAGCCGCGGCGGCACGGCTCCCACGCGGTTCGCGCGCTTCGCTCCCTCTTCATGCGCACGGTCACGCGCCCGGTGATGCGCCGCTGCGTGCCCGTCTCGGTGTCGGTCGCCGGCGTCGAGGGCGCCGAGCGCGCGTACGGTGTCCGTGTCCGCTACCTGCCGTATCCGCTGGCCGACCTCCCGGCGGCCGAGCCGCGTGCCGGCCCGGCCTCCGGCGAGCCGCTGCGGCTCGCATGGGTCGGCCGGCTCGCGCCCGAGAAGGACCCGCTGCTGGCCGTGCGGGCCCTCGACCACCTGCGCGAGGGCCGCGACGCCACGCTGGACGTGTACGGCGGCGGGCCGCTGCAGCCCGAGCTCGCGCGGCTCGCCGGGACGAGGCCGTGGCTGACGCTCCACGGCAGCCGGCCGTGGCCCGAGGTCCTCGCCGCCCAGGAGCGTGCGCACGCCTGCCTCTCCACGTCGCGCTGGGACAACGTTCAGGTCGCGGTCCTCGAGGCCCTCGCGCGCGGCGTGCCCGTCATCGCGACGCGCGTCGGCGACGCCCCGCGCTACTACGCGCGGCCGGACCTCGAGCGCTTCTGCGTGCCGCCGGGCGATCCCGCGGCGCTCGCCGAGGCCACGGCGGCCGTGGCCGACGGCTATGACGACCACCGTCGCGCGTTCGCCTCCAACGGCGCTCGCCTGCGCGCCCTCCACAGCGAATCAGGGCGGATCCTCATGGAGCTGATCGCCGATGCCCGCTGACGACGGCGACACGATCGCGAGCGGGTCGGCGCCGCTGTTCTGGGCGCAGGTCGTGGGCAACGCCGGCCTGCTCGTCGCCGTGGTCCCGATCGCCCGCGAGCTCGGACCGAGCGGCCGCGGCACGGTCGCGTTCATCACGGTCACGGCGATCATCGCCGCGACGCTCGCGCGGCTGGGAGTGACCGAGGCGACGACCGTGTTCTGCGCCCGCCGCCCGGCGCAGCGGGGCGCCCTGCTGTCGAACCTGCTGCTCTCCGTGTCCGTCGCGGCGTTCGTCGCCGCGGTGGTCGTCTGCGGAACCCTCGCGCTCGTGCCGCGGTTGAGGCCGCCCGGAATCGGCGACGCCGAGCTGGCCGTGCTGGCCGGCGCGATGTTCGCCTCCGGACTCTCCGACGCGGGGTACATGTTTGTGCTCGGCTGCAGCCGGTTCCGCCTGCATGCCCTCGTGACGGCGGCCGCGGCCTGGCTGTATGCGGGCACGATGTGGCTGCTCGCGGTCACGAGCGAGATCACGGTCGTCCACGCGACGCTGATCTGGGTCATCACGCAGGCGGCCAAGGCGGGCGTGCTGCTGGTCGCGTCGGCGCGGGCGGAAGGACTGGCCCGCCCCGAGCCGCGGCTGCTGCGGGAGTCGATCGCCTTCGGCGTGCGCGCCTGGATCGGGACGCTCTCGACGGCCTTCAACGAGCGCCTCGACCAGATCCTCGTGGCGCTGCTCGCCTCCGAGGCCGTCCTTGGCATCTACGCGACCGCCGTCAACGCCTTCGACGTGCTGCTCTACCTCGCGGCCGCCGCCGCGACCGCCATGGTGCCGCTGGTGGCGCGCGCCGACCCGACGCTGCGCATGGGGCGCGTGCTCGCCGCCTTCCGGGCCGTGACGCTCGTGACGGTGCTCGGGATCGCGCTGGCGGCGGCCCTCGGCCCGCCGCTGATCCGTGCTGTGTTCGGCGCGGGGTTCCACGGCTCGACGGCGCCGTTCCTGTGGCTCCTGCCGGGCGCGCTCGGCTTCGCCGCCCTCGCGATCTTCTCCGCCGCGCTCGTCGCTTCGTCGGCCCCTGCGCGCTCGTCCGCGGGGCCGCTCGTCTCGCTCGTCCTCGGCACCGCGCTCGACTTCGTGCTGGTCCCGCCGCTGGGCGCCTCAGGGGCCGCCATCGCGGCGAGCGCGGGCCTGCTCGCGGGCGGCGCCGTGTCGCTCGTGCTCTACCGGCGGCTCTCCGCGTTCGGCCTGCGCAAGCTCGTCGTGCCGGAGCCGGGCGACTCCGAGCTCCTGCGCGCGCTCGCCCAGCCGCTGCGCGGACGCTCGCGACTCAAGTGAGGAGGATCAGGCCGATGACGGCCCAGATCAGGACGAGCGCGACGAGGATCCAGAGCAGGAAGGCCGCCTCGCTGACCGGCAGCCACGGGATCTCCTGCTCGCTGAGGAAGAAGCGTGTCCGCCTGCGGACCTCGCCGCCGGCGTCGTATTCGACCATCTCTCCGCGCACGGCGGAGCCGGGGTCGTCGGTCGGCAATCCCTCGGCGTCGGTGTAGCTCACCGCGCGGCCTCCGGCAGGCACCGGCGCGGGAGCTGGGAGGCCCGGCTCCAGTGAGCCGCGGTCCCCCTTTACACGTCCCATGCGTTGAGTCTAACCTCGGCTTCCAGTTCCGCAACGCAAGTCTCAGGAGCCGCCGCTTTGCTGGCTTCCCACCGTCCAGGTGATGTGTGCCGTGACGCGATCCGGGGTCTCCACGCCCCGGGCGGTGTCATGAGCCGTGGGTTCCTCGATGGTCCGTCCGGCCGACAGGTGATCGCGACCGGCGGTCGTGCCGTGCTCGTCTGGCTCGCGCTCGCCGTCATCGCGGCCTCCCAGCACCACCTCGGCACCGACGGCGTGCTGGCGGTCACGCTCGCCGCGCTGATCTGGCTGGTCAACCTGCACGCGGCGAGCGGCAAGTCGCCGTACGCGCTCGGGCCCTGGGTCCCGGCGGCGATGGGAGCGACCACGGGCCTGGTGTGCGTCGCCGCGCTCAACCCGCATCTCCCCGCGATGCGCTTCTCGCTCGGGGCCCTCTTGGCCATGTACTGCGGCGTCCTGCTCTCGAGCGGGACTTGGGGCTGGGTGCTCGAGCGGACGACCAAGCGGCGCGTGCTGGTCGTCGGCACCACCGCGATGACGCAGATCATGGCCGCCACGCGCCGCGAGCGCTCGGCGCCGCTCGAGATCCTCGGGGCGCCCGGCGAGGATCCCGCCGGCCCCGAGGGCGGTGCGCTCTCGCTGTCCGACGTGGACGATCTCGCGGCCGTCGTGGCCGCGCAGCGCCCCGATGTGATCGTGCTCACCGACGACCAGTCGTGCTCGCTCGCGCTCGAGCAGCTGCTCGACATGACCGACCGCCGGTTCCGGGTGGCCGGTCTGACCAGCTTCTACGAGCACGCCTTCGGCTGCGTCCCGCTCGAGCAGATCACGTCGATGTGGTTCATGAGCCTGCTGCATCTGCGCCAGCGGCCGGGCCGGCGGCCCGCCAAGCGGCTGTTCGACGTCGCCGTTGCTGCTACCGGCCTCGTGATGATGCTGCCGCTGCTGCCGCTGATCGTCCTGCTGGTCAAGCGGACGCCCGGCCCGCTGATCTACCGCCAAACGCGCGTCAGCGAGGGAGGCCGGCGCTTCACGATGTACAAGTTCCGCACCATGCGGGTGACGGCGGAGCGGCCCGGCGAGCCGGTGTTCGCCCAGGCCAGCGACCCGCGGGCGTCGGCTGCGGGGCGGCTGCTGCGCCGGACGCACCTGGACGAGCTGCCGCAGCTCTGGAACGTGCTCAAGGGCGACATGTCGATCGTCGGGCCGCGCCCCGAGCGGCCCGAGTTCGTGACGATGCTCGAGGCCGACATCCCGTTCTGGAGCCGACGGCTGCTGTCCAAGCCGGGGATGACCGGGTGGGCACAGGTCCGCTACGGCTACGCGACCGACTGCGCGAGCTCGGCCGAGAAGCTCTCCTACGACTTCTGGTACATGCGCCACGGCAACCTCGCCGTCGACATCGCGGTCTGCTTCCGCACGCTCGCTCAGGAGCTCGCGATCCTGGACCCGCGCCCGTTCCTGGCACGCCGGCGCAGCTCGGCGGACCACGGCGCGGGCTCATGAAGGTGGCGCTGGTCTGCGTCGCAGCGGCAGGCGGGATCTGGCTCCTCGTCACCGGGGTGCGCAGCGACGACCCCGTGATGTCCGCGGAGTCCGGCGCCGGTCCTCCCGCGCTCGCGCAGGTCCGGCCGCTCCGGCCCGCCGCCTACCCCGTTCCGGCGGACGCGGTCCGGGTCGGCTCCGGCCGCGGCCTGCACGCGGCGCTCGCCGCCCACGGCCGCGGCGCGATCGTGCTCGCCAGCGGCACCTATCGGAGCCGCCGGCCGTTCCTGAACCCCTCGGGCCATCGCCTCTACGCGGCTCGACCCGGCCGGGCGGTGCTGCGCGCCGGCCTGAGCATGGGAGGGAACACCGGGCCCGGCGGCGGTCTCGTCCGCGGCCTGGTCGTGGACGTGGGCGACCGCCGCCGGACGGTGCAGGGGGCCGCAATCGCGGTGTGGGGGACCGGCCGGGGCACGCGGATCCTCGACACGACGGTCAGGGGCCGCGGCACCCTGCGGGGCGGGGTGGTTGCACGGCGTCCGGACGGGCTCCGCATCCACCGCCTCGTGGCCCGCGGGTTCACCGACGCGGGCGTGCTCGTCGACGCCAACGAGCCCGCTCGCAAGCGGCCGAGCGAGCCGTTCGATGTCTCCGACGTCGACGTCGCCCGCGTATCCCGGCCGCGGCCCGGCTCGTCGCAGGGCCGGGCCGAGGCGTGTGTGTGGATCGGCGACACCGGGACGGTGCGCCGGGTGCGCGCGCGCCAATGTGCATGGAGCGGGCTCTGGACGGGGACCGCGGTCCGCCTCGCACGCTTCGAGGACATCGACATCGACGCGACGCCCACCGGCGTCTACGTCGAGCACTTCACCCGCGACAGCGCGTTCCGGCGGCTGCGCATCGGCTCGGACGTGCGGATCGGGGTCCTGGCGGAATGGGCCGCACCGGAGTGGGGCCGGCGCCCGGCGAGCGTCGGCAACGTGATCGAGGACAGCTCGATCGCGAGCACGATGGCGGGCGTCTACCTCGATGAAGGCTCGACCAGGACCACCGTGCGCCGCAGCGCCTTCGCGGGCCAGACGTGGGCGGCGATCGGCGACTACCGGGGCAACGGCAACGCGTTCTACGACAACGACTACAGCGGGATCGCGCCCGGCGCGCAGCCCGTCACCCACGACCACCCCACGACCTTCCGGGATCGCCAGCCATGACCATCGCACCCTCGGCGGCGCCCGTCGCGCTCGCCACCGTCACGACCGGCGAGGAGTTCGAGGCGCTGGCCGGCGAGTGGGACGGCCTCGTCCGCGCGATGCCCCGGCCGAGCCCGTTCATGCTGCACGCGTGGCTGGCCGAGTGGTGGGCCCACTACGGCGACGGCGCCGAGCTGGCGGTGCACGTCGCCAGGCGCGATTCGCGGCTGGTCGGCGCGCTTCCGCTCGTGGTCCGCCGTCGCCCCGGCCTGCGCGTCGCGACCTTCATGGGCGGGCGCCTGTCCGTCCTGCCGGACCTGCTGCTCGCGCCCGGCGAGGACGAGTCCACCGCGGAGGCGCTCGCGGGCCACCTGGCCGCCGGCGGCTTCGACGTCGCGGATCTGCACGGACTGCCCGAGCACAGCCGGATGGCCGCCGCACTGGGCGACCGGCTCCAGCTCATCCAGCGCATCGAGGCGCCGGTGATCGACCTCAGCGCGGGCTGGGACGCCGTCTACCGGAGCAAGACCAACAGCAAGAAGCGCAACCTGCACAAGCGTCGCCGGCGCCAGCTCGGCGAGCTCGGCACGGTGACGACGACCGTCGCGCGCCGGCTCGACGAGCTCGAGCCCGCGCTCGAGGAGGCCTTCCACCTGCACGACCTGCGCTGGGAGGGACGGCCGGACGGCTCGGGCTTCGCGACCGAGACCGGGCGGCGCTTCCACCGCGCGGCGCTGCGGCGCCTCGAGGCGATCGACGTCGCGCGGATCGTGACGCTGCGCGTCGACGGGCGGGCGATCGCGTTCCACTACTGGTTCGCGCTCGAGGGCGGGATGTACGTGCACCGCCTCGCCTTCGATCCCGAGGTCGGGAGGTTCTCGCCCGGCCTCGTCAACACGCTCGACGCGATCGAGTCGGCATCGGAGGAGGGGCTGACCCGCGTCGAGTTCCTGGGCGGCGGCGAGCGCTACAAGCTCGAGCTCGCCGACGGCTTCGCGCCGCTCTACCACGGCTACGGCGTCGCGTCCGGCCTGCGCGGCCGCGCCTATGCGAGCGCGCACCTCGGCGCGATCCAGGCGCGCCGCCGGCTCAAGCGCTCCGAGCGGCTGCACCGCTTCTACTTCGAGGGCCTCGCCCCGGCGCGCCGGCTCCTCAGCCGTCGAAGCCCTCGCGGGCGCGGTATGCAGTGAAGCGGCTCCCGGAGACGAAGCGGGCGATCGGCCCGAAGCGGCGCTCGGCGGCGAAGCCGACGAACATCAGGTCGGGATCGGACGAGCGGAAGTAGCGGTCGAGCACCGGCCAGCCGTCGCGCACGACCACGCCGGCGCGCACGGTCGGCGAGAGGAACGCGAGCCGGTCGAGCGAGAACCGGAAGCCGGCGGACACGACGACCGCATCGGCCTCCCGCACCGAGCCGTCGCTCAGCGCGAGGCGGATCGCGTCGCCGTTGCGCTCGACCCCCTGCACGGAGACGCCCTCGGTCACCGCGACGTGGCCGTCGATCTCCGAGCGCACCCACGGCGAGCCGCCGGCGCGCAGGATCCGGCCCGCCACGCGCCGGCGCGCGGCGGTCGGCAGCGCGGCGAACAGGTCCGGGTGGAGCGCGAGCCGGTTCAGCGGCGGCGGGCCGTAGCCCACGACGGGATACGCGGCCCGGTACAGACGCCGCCGCAGCGGACCGCGGGGCGTGTAGGGCTCGCGGTCGGTGAACCAGCGCAGCTGGGAGCGGATCACGAGCTCGACGTCGGCGCCGGCCCGGCGGGCCAGCGCCGCGGCCTCCAGCCCGCCCTGCCCGCCGCCGACGACCACCACGCGGCCGCCCGCGTAGGGGCTGTAGTCGCGGCGCTCGATGGCGAAGCCGATGTCGCCGCCCATCGCCCCGTCGAAGGGCGGGGGCGCATGCGGGAAGGGCGTGACGCCGACGGCGATCACGGCCCGTTCGGCGTCCACCTCGTTCCCGCCGGCCGTCGTGATGCGCAGGACGCCGGCCGCGCGGTCCAGGTGCACCACGTCGTCGGGATCGGCATCGGGCACGAAGGTGGCCCGGAACCAGTCCGAGTAGCGCAGGAACTTCTGCAGCGGGATCGGCTCCTCGCGCGGCTCTCCGGAGGCGCGGGACCAGACGTCGATCGCGCCCCGGTCGGCGGGCGCCGAGAGCGAGGTCTCCTCCCAGTCGGACCGCAGCCGCATGTCCGGTGGCATGCGCGTGCGCCACGTCTGCATCGGCGCGCCGAAGACCCGCACCTTCCGATCGGCAAGGTGCGCGGCGACGGAGAGCCCGAACGGCCCCGCTCCCACCACCGCCACCGCGACGCGATCGGGCATCCGTCGCCGACCTTACCGACCTCCGCAAAAATCCTGTCCGGAAATGCACGGAGAGGCACGCGCGGGCTAGGCCATCGGAGGGGTTGCGTTGACTAGGGGCGCGCGCAGAGCTAGCGTCAGATGAACTGGTCAACCGAGCAGAGCGGGTCAATTGTCACCGCGACGCGCGACGTACGAGAACGGGAGAGGATTGGTCCCGTGGTTGTGTGCGGCAGCCCTGTTGGCGGCCGCACCCGCGACGGGCCAGGCGCAGGGGCCAGACCCTGATCCAGCGCCGGCCACGCAAGGCCCGCGGCCCGATCCCGCACCGCAGGCGCCGGTCACCTCGGCGCCTGCGCCGAGGGCACCGGCAACACCGGCTCCGGCGACACCGGCACCGGTCTCTCGCACACCGGTCGCGCCGGTGCGGCGGGCCGCCCCGTCACCCGCGGCGCGGACTCGAACCCCCGCGCCGTCCGTCACGCGCCCGGCGCCCCGCGCGACTCCCGAGATCACGCGCCGCCCCGTGCGGCCGACACATCAGGCGAAGCGCAGCAAGCCGAAGCACTCGGCGGCCGACCGGCCGCAGTCGGCGCCCTATCCGCAACGTCCCTACGCGCGGGAGAGCGGCGTCGCCGTGCCCCGGATCCTGCCGCGAGCGCCCGAGGCCCCGCCCCCGGGCGGCGGGTCTGCCGACGCCCGGCTGATCCTGCAGCTCGGGATGCTGTTCTCGCTCGTCTATGTCGCGTTCCTCTGCGTCTGGTTCCGGGCGACGCGGCACCTCCGCAGCGAGGGCGCTGAGCCGGTCTTCGCGCTCGCGCGTCGACGCCTGGCCGCCGCATGGAGGAACGCCTTCGCCGGCTCCGGCAACCCGCCGAAGCGACGGGCGCAGGGACGGCGGGACGCCCGCGCGCCGGCGGACGCCGACACCCAGTGGACCTGCGAGATCGCCTACCAGCCGGGGAAGCTCCGGTTCCAGGCCGTGATGGCGCCGGACGGCGCCTCGGACGAGCGCGGCACCGAGACCAAGGTCCTGCATTGGCCGCGGGGCGTCACGAAGGCGTCCGCGCGCGAGCTCGAGACGGCCATGGGCGCGATGTTCGCCTCGATCGCGGCCGCGGGCTGGGAGCCGGTCCACTCCGGCGGCGTGTGGTCCGAGCGACGCTTCGTGTGGCGGAAGGCCGGCGAGCCGCCGACCAACTTCGAGCTGGTGGGCCCCGGTCCGCTCAAGGCCGAGGCGGCCGCGAAGCGCCCGTCGCCGCCGCGCGCTCCGCGCGGCGCGAACCGCGAGGCCGTGCTGCGCGCGGTCGCGGCGCGCCCGGGGCTGACGCTGCGCGAATTGACCGCGGCCACCGGCGTGAAGCCGAGCTCGCTGCCGCCGCTGCTGCGGACGCTCACACACCGCGGGGAGCTCGAGAAGCGCCGGCTGCCGAACGGGCAGACGGGGTACGCGCTGTCGCGGACCATCAAGACGCCGGCCGAGGCCGGCAAGGAGCTCCAGGCGGCGCCGTGATGAGCCGGCGGACCCGCTGTGTGCTGGCCGCCACCGCGGTCCTCGCGGGACTGGTGATCGCTGCGCCGACCGCGCAGGCGGCACCGAGCGTCACCTTCGCATGCTCCCCTGCCCCCGCGAATTGCCTCGGGTGGTACCGCACGAACGTGACCATCACCTGGTCGGTCCAGCCCTCGGACGCGAATAAGACGGGATGCGCGACCGAGACCTACACCACGGACACTCCACCCGGGGGTACGGACGCGACTTGCAGAGCGGTGGATACCAATAACCAAGCCACGGCGGTCGAACTGAAGATCAGGCGCGACGCGACGCCACCCGTGGTCACGGGCGGCTCGCCGGCCCGCGCCGCCGATGCCGGCGGCTGGTACAA
>DATFQI010000118.1:0-12129 GCA_035264365.1 Solirubrobacteraceae bacterium | reverse complement strand
CTGGCGCGCGACGCCGCGGGCTCGGGCGTGCCGATCGAGACGCCGGGCGGCGAGCTGCCGCCGGGCGAGGGCTCCGGCTACCCCGCGGAGGGCGACCTGGCGCGTCTAGGCTTGACCGTCCGTCCGATCGAGGACGCTGTCGTCTCCTATGTCGAGTGGCTCCGCCGCCATCCCGCTGCTCAAAGCCGCTCCTGAGGCGGCGCAGGTCGCCGACCGCCTGAGCGGAGGCGACTGGCGCGGCATGGAGCTGTGCCTGATGCCCGGGCACGTCGCGACGCCGGAGGCGCTCGATGCCGCGATCGAGGTCGGCCGCCGCGCGGCCGAAGCCGGCAGCGTGCTGACCGCCGAGTGCCCGGTGGCGTGGCCGAGCGGCGCGTTCGTGCGCGTCGACCGGCTCGACGACGAGGCCAAGCGGGGCATCGAGGAGTCGGTCCGGTTCGCCGCCGGCGTCGGCGCGCCGGTGCTGACGATCCACCTGTTCGTCCCGATGACGCAGGAGGAGTACCGCAACCACGGCGTGCTCGACGAGCAGGCCGTCGCCGGGTTCCTGAGCTACTACGCGGCCGCCTGCCTGGGTTCGGGCGTGACGCCGCTGATCGAGAACGTGCCGCCGGTGCTGCGGATGCGCACGGGCGGCGTGTACCTCACGCCGGTCGGCGGCCACTGGCGCGACGTCCGTGAGTGGTGCGGGCGCGTCGAGGGGCTGCGGACGACGTTCGACACCTCCCACGCCGCGCTGTTCGAGCACTTCGCGGCCGCCTATCCGTCGCTGTTCGGGCTCGACGGCGACGGCGACCTCGGCCTCGACCGCTGGGTCGACGAGCTCGGCGGGCTGATCGACGTCGCGCACGTCTCCGACGCCCACGGGCTGCTCGGCGAGGGCCTGCCTTACGGCGCCGGCGAGCTCGACCTCGACCCGGTCGTGCGCCGGCTCGGCGAGACCGTGCCGTACATCGTCGCCGAGATCAACGAGCCCGACCCTGCCCGCTCGGAGGACATGAAGGCCGGCTACCGCGCGATCGAGCGCGCGCTCGCCGCGCCCGCGCCGGCACCGGCCCGCCGGTCGAGCCGCCTGCCGGTGGACCCGTTCGACTGGCAGGCGGTCGTCGGCCGCCGCGACCCCGTCCCGTCCGTGCTCGAGCTGCAGGAGCGCTTCGGCGGGCGGCGCGTGCTGATCACCGGCGGCGGCGGCTGGATCGGCCGGCGGCTGGCCTCGCTGCTGCTCGGCTTCCGGCCCGAGCGGGTGACGCTGCTCGACGCCCATGAGGCGTCGCTGACCGCCGACCGGCGCGCGCGCAGCGCGGCCCAGCTCGAGGTCTGCGAGCACGTGCTCGGCGACATCCGCGACGGCGGGCAGTTCGCCGCCGCCGTCGAGCGCGCGCGGCCCGACGCGATCTTCCACCTCGCCGCCTACAAGCACGTCGACTGGGCCGAGACGCACCCCGAGCAGTTCATCGACACCAACCTGCAGGGCAGCTGGAACGTCCTGCGCGCCGCCGAGGCCTCGGGTGTCGGCACGGTCGTCGTCGCCTCGACCGACAAGGCGGCGCTGGCCGCGAGCTTCTACGGCCGCACCAAGCGCTTCATGGAGCAGCTCACCGCCTACTCGGCGCGCGAGGGCGGCGGCGCCCGCTGCGCGGTCCGGCTCGTCAACGTGCTCGCCAGCGCCGGCAGCGCCTCGGAGCTGTTCCTGCGCCAGGCGCGCGCCGGCGTTCCGCTGACGGTCACCGACACGGGCATGATGCGCTTCTGGATCACCGGCGCCCACGCCGCGCTCGTGCTCGCGCACGGCGCGCTGCTGGCCGCCGACGGCGAGGTCCTCTCGACCCCGCACGACCCGGCCGAGCTGTCGGTCGGCGAGCTGGCGCAGCGGATCTGGCGAGCGGCGGGCGCGGGCGAGACCGCCGACATCGAGCTGCTCGGCATCCGCCGCGGCGAGACGCTCACCGAGGTGCTCACGGGCGCCGGCGAGACGCTCGGCGGCGAGGCGCGCCAGGGGATCGCGGCGATCGCCGGCGGCACGCCGTCCGCCGGCCCCGCCTGGGTGGCCGAGCGGCTGGAGGCCTCGATGGACCGCGAGGCGGCCCGCGCCGTCTGGCTCGAGGCGATGCAGCGCCCGGGCCTGCTCGTCCCGGCCGGCTGAGGCGCGGCCGCGCCGCACGCGGCGGCTCGGCGAGGATTCGAACCCGCCGGGATGGGCGGGCTCGACTGTCGAGCTAACCGCACCACGGGCCGGCTCGCGCGCCTGTAGGTTCTTCGGTGATGACGATCTTCAGCCACAAGACCAACTCGATGCCCGGCGTCCTCGCCGGTCACCGCCCGCTCTCGGCCTAGATCGTCAGGCCGCGGGCGGATCCACCGCCGCCCGCGCCACCTCGCAAGCGCAGCGCCCCGCGTCCCGACGCGGGCGGCTCCCCACCACCCATCACCACCACAAGGGAGTCGCAATGCACTCGCTCAACCACAACGCCTACGCCCACGCCGTCGTTGCTGACCGCCTGCGGGCCGTCCCGCGCGGCGTAGCGCGCCCGCGCCGGCACAGGCCGCCGCCCGTAAGGCGGCACGTGGCCTACGCCGTCGCGCGCCTGGCCGGCCGGCTGGACCCCGAGTCCGCCCGCCGCGCCGTGGCGTAGACGTCTGACGAGCCGGACGCCTCCTCCGCCGACCCGGCGGGGGAGGCCGACGGTGCCGCTACCCTGGGCCGCGCGTGCAGACGGCCCGGCTCGAAGACCGCCCTTCCTTCATCACCGCTGACGGCTCCTCGATCCGCGAGCTCGCGGGGATCCCGACGGGCAACGCGGAGAACCAGTCGCTCGCCGAGGCGACGGTGCCCCCCGGTGGCGCCACGATCGAGCACTACCACCGCACCTCCGAGGAGATCTACCTGTTCACGAGGGGCATGGGACGCATGCAGCTCGGCGACCAGGAGGGCCCCGTGCGCGCCGGCGACGCGGTCGTGATCCCGCCGGCAACGCCCCACAAGCTCGTCAACACCGGCCCCGAGCCGCTCGTGCTGCTGTGCTGCTGCGCGCCGGCCTACTCACACGAGGACACGGTCCTCGTGGAGGCATGAGGATGCGGGCCGTACTGCTCGCCGCGCTGCTCGCGCTCGCCGCCGCCGCGTCCGCGCACGCCGCGCCGGCGAAGGAGGCCAAGAAGTCGTGGCCGATCCCGGTCATCGGCATCGGCGAGCAGAACCCGGAGATGTTCGCCAGCCCCTACTTCAAGGCGCTGAAGGTCAAGCACGTGCGCGTGGTCACCGCCTGGGACTCGCTGCGCCACCGCTGGTCGCGCGAGGCGCTGGACGCGTACATGCACGAGGCGCGCGACTCGGGCGTGAAGGTCCTGCTCGGCTTCGGCCACGCGCGCAGCAAGAAGCGCAAGGTGCGTCGCCACGTCCCGAGCGTGCGCGAGTTCACCAAGGAGTTCCTGAAGTACAAGAAGCGCTATCCGTGGCAGAAGGAGTGGCTGACCTGGAACGAGGCCAACCACTGCGGCGAGCCGACGTGCCACAAGGCCCGCCGCGTCGCCCGCTTCTTCAACAACATCAGGCACAACTGCTACGGCTGCACGGTCGTTGCCGCCGACGTGCTCGACACGCCGACGATGCCCGAGTGGGTGCGCGAGTTCCGCCGCACCGCACGTGACGACAAGGTCATCTGGGGCCTGCACAACTACATCGACGCCAACCGCTTCCGCACCAAGGGGACGAAGGCGCTGCTGAAGGCGGCCCCGAAGGGCGAGATCTGGTTCACCGAGACCGGCGGGCTGGTGGTGCGTCGCAACGGCTCCCGGATCGCCTTCCCGGGCAACCGCAAGCACGCGGCGAAGGCGACCAAGCAGGTGTTCAAGCTCGCCAAGCTGAGCAAGCGGATCCGGCGCGTCTACATCTACCACTGGATGCCGCAGCGGACGAAGCTGCCGACCTGGGACTCGGCGCTGGTCGACCCGCGCGGGTACCCGCGGCCCGCTTACAAGGTGCTCAAGAGCTTCATCCGCCGCTTCTCGCTCCAGGCCGCGCAGCGCAAGGAGCGCGGCCGCGAGGAGGTCAAGCCGGCTCCGACCCCGACGCCGTCGCCGACCCCCGAGCCCTCGCCGACCCCGGTGCCGTGACGCGCGCGGTCGCGAGCGCGGCCGTGCTGCTGGCCGCCGCGGCGCTCGCGGGCTGCGGCACCTCGCAGGAGGAGATCAACCGCGGCGGCCGCATCGCCGGCACCACGCTGAACGTGTACTCGCTGCTGCCCGAGCCCGGGAAGGGCGCGGGCCGCGACATCGTCGACGCCGAGAAGCTCGCGATCCACGAGGCGCGCGGGACCGCCGGCACGTTCGCGATCAACTTCCTCTCGATCGACGAGGGCGCGCCAGGCGGCCGCGACGGCGCGCGCGAGGCGGCCGTCGCGCTGCGCGATGCGGTCGCCGATCCGCAGGTGATGGCGGTGATCGGCCCGGCCGGGTCGGACACCGGGCGGGCCGCGGTGCCGCTGCTCAACGCGGCCGGGATCCTCGAGGTCCTGCCCGGCGCGGGCTACCCGGGCTTCACCGACCGCGCGGGCCCCGGCGAGCCCGACCGCTGGCAGCCCTCGGGGCGCGTGACGCTGGCCCGCCTGGTCGGCGACGACGCCCAGCAGGCCGGCGCGATCGTCCGCGCCGCCGAGCGGGCGACCGGCAAGCGCCGGCCGCGGATCACGGTCGAGCAGGAGCCCGGCCGCTTCACCGACGCCCTGGTCGACGGGCTGCGCGCCGCCGGCGCCGAGATCGAGGAAGACCCGGACCGCGCGGACGCCTTCGTGTATGCGGGTGAGGACCCCCAGAACGCCGCCGCCGTGGCGGACGCGCTGGCGTCCGAGCACCCGGGCGCGCCCGTCATCCTGCCCGACGCGCTCACGCGGGCCGGCGTCGCCGAGCGCCTGAGCCGCGCCGCGCGGCGGCACGCCGTGCTCGTCTCCGCCGCGCCCGAGCCCCGCTCGACGCCCGAGCTGCGCCGCTTCGAAGAGGCCTTCCGCGAGCGCTTCGACCGCGAGCCCGGCCCGTACGCGGCGATCGGCTACGAGGCGATGCGCTCGGTGCTGGCGGCGATCGCCGCCGCAGGCGATCGCGCGCACGGCCGCCAAGCGGTGATCGACGCCTACTTCGACGCCGCCGAGCGCACCGGCACCGTGCTCGGCGACTACCGCATCGGCCCGCGCGGGCAGCTCGCGCCCGCGCGGTTCACGGCCTTCCGGGTGCGCGGCGGCCGTGCCGAGTACCTCCTGCGCTGAGGCGCTAGCTCTCGAGCGCCGCGTCGAGCGTGATCTCGTCGACGCCCCCGAGCGCTCGCGAGACCACGCAGCCGTCCTTCGCGGCCTCCGCGGCCTTCTGGAACGCCTCGTCGTCGAGCCCCGGCACGCGGGCGCGGGTGGTCAGCGCGACCTTGGTGATCGTGGGGTTGCCGTCGACGTTGCGCAGCGAGACCTTGGCCTGCGTCTGGATCGACTCGGCCTCGTTGCCGCCCTCGCCGAGCACGAGCGACAGCGCCATCGAGAAGCAGCCGGCGTGCGCCGCCGCGATCAGCTCCTCGGGATTGGTGCCGTTGTCGCCCTCCTCGAAGCGCGACTTGAACGAGTAGTTGCCCTCGAAGGCGCCGGAGCCGAGCGACATCTGGCCGCGGCCCTCCTGGATCGAGCCCTCCCAGACTGCGTTCGCGGTGCGGGCTGCCATCGCTTCTCCTCTTGGTCGGGTGCGGGGTCTCTAGCCTGGCAAAGATGAGCCGAAACCAGCGTCTGAGCTTCCTTGGCATCGCCGCGGTCATCGCCGTCGTGGCGATCGTCGTCCTCACCGTGGGCGGTGGGTCCGACGATACGACCACCGACGACTCGGCGAACACGTCGGCCCAGCAGACCGCCACGGCGACCGCCACCCCGACCGCGGAGGACGGGCAGGAGGACTCCACGCCGACGCCGACCCCGAAGCCCCAGCCGCCGCTGCTGCAGGCCGGCAAGGTGGCCAAGCTGCGCTTCGACGAGGGGGAGACGGTGCGCTTCCGGGTCCGCAGCGACAAGCCCGAGCACGTCCACATCCACGGCTACGACATCGTGAAGGACGTCGAGCCGGGCAAGACGGCGAACGTGGCCTTCAAGGCCACGATCACCGGCATCTTCGAGGTCGAGTTCGAGGACTCCGCGGAGGAGATCGCCGAGCTCAGGGTCGACCCGAAGTAGTCCTGCCCGCCCCGCCTGCTGGTCGGCGGCCCGCCGGTCACCCGGCGGGCCGCGCTCGGATCAGACCTTCGGCGGGCCGCTCGTGCGGCCCGGGCGGCAGGTGAAGTAGCGCCGCACGCCGCTGATGGTCTTGCCGTTGGCGAGCTCGAGCTTGATCCGGACCGAGTAGCGGCCCTTGGGCAGCCCGCGCAGGTTCACCCGCGACGTCAGGCGCTTGCGTCTGGAGGTTCGCGCAGTCCGTGACGGTGACGGCGGCGGCGGGTGACGCCGCGATCAGCGCGCCGGCGATGGCCGCTGAGAGGGGGATGAATAGCTTCCGTGCCATGCGGGCGACCTATACACAGCGGCATAGGTCGATCAACCGTCCAGAAGTCGTCCATTCGCTTAGTGGCGCGCGTTCTGGCTCAAGCGGCGAACACGCGCTCGTGCTCGCCGGTCGCCGTCTCGGGGTGCTTGACGTCGTCGCGCACCGCGCGGCGCAGCGGCTGCTCGGGGATCAGCGCGACGAGCAGCAGCGTCACGGCCATCATCGGGACGCCGAGCACGAAGATCGGGTGGATCGCGCCGGCGAGCGCCTCGCGAGACGCTGCCCCGCCCGCCGTCGAGGCGCCGCCTCCGCCGAGCGCCTGCGTCGCGGCGCCGGCCGGCAGGCCCGCGGCGAGGATCGCGCCCATCGCCGCGACGCCGACCGTGCCGCCGTTGACGCGCGAGAACTGCGCGAGGCTCGTGGCGATGCCCATGTGCCGGCTCGGGACGGCGTTCTGGACCACGAGCGCGAGGTTCTGCACGAGCAGGCCCAGGCCGAAGCCGGCGACGACCATCGCGAGCGTCGTGGTCTCACGGGTCGAGCCGCTGTCGAGCATGCTCAGCAGCGCGAAGCCGGCGCCCATCACGACCGGGCCGGCCAGCAGCGCCCAGCGGTAGCGCCCGGTGCGGGTGATGATCTGGCCCGAGCCCACGCTCGCCGCCATCAGCGCCAGCATCAGCGGGGTCAGCACGAGGCCCGAGCTGGTCGCCGACTCGCCGAGCACGCCCTGCACGAACAGGGGCACGAACATGATCGTGCCGAACATCCCGACGCCGGTCGCGAAGCCGGCCAGGCAGGCCGCGCTCACGGTGCGGATGCGGAACAGCTCGACCGGCACGATCGGCTGCTCCACACGGCGCTCCCACGCGATGAAGACCGCGAGCAGCACGACCCCGGCGCCGATCAGCCCGATCACCTGCGCCGAGCCCCAGGGCGCCTCCTGGCCGCCGCGCACGATCCCGAGCAGCGCCGAGGAGAGGCCAGCGGCCAGCAGCGCGGCGCCCGGGTAGTCGATCTTCGTGCCGCGCTCGGGGTGCGGCGGGATCTTCAGCGTGGCCGCCACGACCACGAGCGCGATCAGCGCGACCGGCAGCGAGACCAGGAACACCCAGCGCCAGTCGGCGTTGTCGGCGATGTAGCCGCCGGTGGTCGGCCCGAGCACGGAGGCAACGCCGAACACCGCGCCGGTCAGGCCCTGCCAGCGGCCGCGGTCCGACGGCGGCACGAGGTCGCCGATCGTGGCGATCGCGAGCGGCATCAGCGCGCCGGCGCCGAGGCCCTGGATCCCGCGCGCGAGGACGAGCTGCGTCATCGACTGGGCCGTCGCGCCGACGATCCCGCCGGCCATGAACAGCACGATGCCGGTGATGAAGAACAGCCGCCGGCCGTGCACGTCCGACAGCCGGCCGTAGATCGGCGTCGTGACGGTGGCGGCCAGCATGTAGGCGGTGAACACCCACGAGTAGTGCTCGACGCCGCCGAGGTCGGCGACGATCACCGGCAGCGCGGTCGCGACGATCGTCTGGTTGAGCGCCGCCAGCAGCATCCCCAGCAGCACGCCGACGATCGCGATCAGCGTCTGCCGCCGCGGCAGCAGGTAGCCGTCCGCGCGCGTCACAGCTGCTCCTCGACGATGCCGGCGAGCCTGCGCAGCAGCGTCGCGGCCTGCTCCTGCTCGGCGGGCGTGAGCTGGTCTCGGACCCGGGCGCGCCCGGCGGCGACGCGCTCCGCCGCCTCGGCGACGGCCTCGCGCCCCGCATCCGTGAGCGCGATGTGGACGACGCGGCGGTCGTCGGTGCAGGGGGTCCGCACGGCGAGCCCGTCGCGCACGAGCGCGTCGAGCATCCGCGTGGCGGTCGGCGGCGCGACCCCCGCCGACGCGGCGAGCTCGGACACCGGCAGTCGCGGCGTGGCGCGCAGAGCCTCCAGCAGCTGGTACTGCGCCAGCGACAGGCGAGCGCCCTCCAGGTGCCCGGTCGAGCGGCCACGGGCACGCCGGGTGGCGCGGAAGAACGCCTCCCATGCGAGCGAGAACTCGTCGGCGGTCGCTACGGGCACGCGAAAAACTTAGCAAGCTAGCTATTAGCCGCCTACGCAAGAAAGGTGTCAGACACCTTTCTTGCGCCCGTGGCTCACCGATGGCTCATCGCCGTCTGCTGGCAAGCTAGAGCCGGGTGTCACAAAGTTGTTACAAAGTCCGCGGCGTCGCTATATTGGCCCCGTCACCGCAGGCCAGGGGGTTCCGGCTCCTACCGCTGCCGTCGGGCGCGGGCACGGGCTGTAGGGTGGCGCGTCCTGTCATGCCCCGACACGAGCTTCGCCGTGACCCAAAGCCCACAGCCCACGCCTTCAGCCGCGCCGCAGCTCCCGGCCCCCATGGCTGACCCGCTGGTCCTGTTCCGCTGGCTGGACGTGATCCTCGTCGTGCTCGCCGCCCCGTTCGTGGTGCTGATGGGACTGCCGGTGCTGGGCTACGCGATCGGCGCCACGGCGTGGATCGCCAACCGCGCGATCGGCGCCGGCGTGGCGCGGCTCGCGACGGGCCAGGAGGACGTCCGCCGCGCGGTCGGCCTCAACCTCGGCGCGCTGATCGCGCGCTCGTGGCTCGTGGGCCTTACCATCCTGGCCGTCGGACTGGCCGGTGAGCGGGAGGACGGCCTCACGGCCGCCGTCCTGGTGCTCGCCGCCTTCACCCTGTACTTCGTCACCTCGTTGCTTACGCGGTCCCTGGAAGGGAAGGCTTCGCGCTAGATGAGCACCCGCAAGAAGATCCTGCTCGCCGTCGCCGGCGTCTACATCGCCGCGATGTTCATCGTGATCCTGATCTTCGGGGCCACGCGGCGCGACAACGAGGAGTTCGCGCCGCAGAACGAGTTCAAGACCGACACCTGGATCGCGCTCCCCGGCCCGTTCGACTTCAACAAGGCCGTGCTGTACCTGCTGATCGCTGGCCTGCTGACCGTGGTGACGATGCTCTACATCGCCAACCGTATGCAGGCGCGGCCGAACCGGGTGCAGACCGCCGTCGAGACGCTCTACACCCTGATGCGCGACAACATCACGCGCGGGAACATGGACGACGCGATGGCGCGCAAGTGGTTCCCGTTCATCGGGACCCTCTTCCTGTTCATCTGGTTCTCGAACCTGATCGGCTATATCCCGCTGCCGACCAACACGGAGCACCCGTTCCACATCGGCGGCATCGAGATCCCGTCGTTCGCGATATACGCGGCGACCGCGAACATCGCGATCCCGCTCGTGCTCGCCCTGATCGTCTTCGTCGCCTACAACGTCGAGGGCATCCGCGTCAAGGGTCTCGGCGGCTACCTCAAGAGCCTCGTGCCGGCCGGGATCTCCGGCGGCGCCGCGATCCCCATCTTCGTGCTCGAGTTCCTCTCGAACTTCATGCGGCTGCTCTCGCTCTCCGTTCGACTCTTCGCCAACATCCTCGCCGGCCACCTGATCATCCTCTTCATGTCGGGCGGCCTGGCCGTGCTGCTCGGCCTCGAGGTCCTCGGCGTCTTCACGCTGCCGTTCGGGATCGCCCTGTTCCTCTTCGAGGTCGGGCTGGTCGCCACGCTTCAGGCGTTCATCTTCGCCACGCTGTCTGCCATCTACCTCGGCGGCGCCGTCGCCGAGCACCACTAAAGGAGCCAACTAAGTGCTCGATCTGCTGCTTCCGTTCATCACCACCGTCTTCGCCCAGGCGGATGCCGGCTCCGACGCGGGCAAGGCCATCGCCCTCGGCGTGGGCGGCGGCCTCGGCGCCGTCGGCGCCGGTGTCGGCATCGGCATCATCTTCGGCAAGGTCATCGAGTCCGTGACGCGCCAGCCCGAGATGCGCGACGAGATCACGTCGATCCAGTGGCTCGGCTTCGCCCTCACCGAGGCGTGCTTCTTCTACGGCCTGGTGGCGGGCCTGATCGCCTTCTTCCTCTAGGAGCGAGAGCGTGACTTCCCCAGTCATCTTCGCGGCCGAGGAGAGCGGCGGCAGCTTCCTGGTCACGCCCGGCGTCGGGCTCATGATCTGGACGCTGCTGGTCTTCGGCATCTCCATGTACGTGCTCGCGAAGCTCGCGTTCCCGCGCATCGCCGAGGCGCTGGACAAGCGCCAGAAGGCGATCGAGGACTCGATCGAGACCTCCGAGCGCGTCAAGCGGGAGGCCGAGCAGCTGCTCGACGAGTACCGCCACCGGCTCGCCGAGGCCCGCGGCCAGGCCGACGACATCGTCGCCCGTGCGCGCAAGACCGGCGAGGCGCACGAGAACGAGGTCCTCGCGGACGCCAAGGCCAAGCGCGAGGAGATGATGGAGCAGACGCGCCGCGACATCGAGGCCGAGACGCGCCGCGCCATCCAGGAGATCCGCAAGGAGGTCGCCGACCTCACCGTGGCCGCGACCGAGAAGGTCACGCGCAAGTCGCTGACCGACGAGGACCAGACGCGCCTCGTCGAGGAGGCGCTCGCGGAGCTCGACTTCAACGCGCTGGCCGCCGGCGAGGAGCGGCGCTAAGCCATGGAGGAGATCGCCTCGGTCTACGCCCGCTCCCTGTTCGAGGTCGCCCAGGAGCAGGACAAGCTCGACAAGGTGCGCGAGGAGCTCGGCGAGTTCGCCGACGCCCTGCACGAGTCGCGCGAGCTGCAGGTGTTCCTGTTCTCACCGTACTTCTCGACCAAGGAGAAGTCCGAGGGCCTCGACAAGGCGATCTCCGGCGCCGACGACACCACGGTCAACTTCCTGCGGCTGCTGATCGAGAAGCACCGCATGCCCGTGCTGTTCCGCGTGCGCGCGGAGCTCGACCGGCTCTGGGAGGAGGAGAACCGCCTCCTGCCCGTGACCGTCACGTCCGCCGTCGAGCTGCCCAAGGCGACGGTCAAGCAGATCGGCGACCGCATCGCCGAGCAGACCGACCGCAAGGTCGACCTCCAGTCGAACGTCGACCCCGACATCCTCGGCGGCATCGTCGTGCGGGTCGGCAACTCCGTGCTCGACGCCTCCATTCGCAACCGCCTCGAGAACTTCCGCAAGCAGGTCGCGCGGGCCAGCTAGGTCCCCGGCACCCGCGCCCCAAGGAGACTTCATGCAGATCAAGCCAGACGAGATCACCAGCATCCTCAAGAGCCGCATCGAGGGCCTCGACGCGGGCCAGGCCGACCTGACCGAGGTCGGCACGGTCCTCTCCGTGGCCGACGGCATCGCCCGCGTGCACGGCCTCGAGAACGCCCAGGCGTTCGAGACGCTCGAGTTCCCGCACGACGTGACGGGCCTCGCGCTGAACCTCGAGTCCGACAACGTCGGCGTCGTGCTGTTCGGCCCGTGGGAGCATGTCGTCGAGGGCGACACCGTCAAGCGGACGGGCAAGCTGCTCGAGATCCCGGTCGGCGAGGGGCTGCTGGGGCGGATCGTCGACCCGCTCGGCCACCCGCTCGACGGCAAGGGCGACATCAACACCGAGCACACCCGCCCCGCCGAGTTCAAGGCGCCCGGCGTCGTCCAGCGCCAGCCGGTCAAGGAGCCGATGCAGACCGGCCTGAAGGCGATCGACTCGATGATCCCGATCGGCCGCGGCCAGCGCGAGCTGATCATCGGCGACCGCCAGACCGGCAAGACCGCGATCGCGATCGAC
>DATFQI010000117.1:0-8886 GCA_035264365.1 Solirubrobacteraceae bacterium | reverse complement strand
CGAGATCCGCGGGCTCGCCGACCGCCACCTCTACGACCCGGTGACCGTCAAGGTCAAGGCCGCGACGCTGACGATCGACACGGTCGAGCAGTTCTTCCTCGAGACCAAGGGGCAGGAGAAGAACGACGCGCTCGTGCGCGTCCTGGAAGCCGAGAAGCCCGACCAGGCGATCGTCTTCACGCGCACGAAGATCCGCACCGACCAGCTCTACCGGACGCTGCGCGACCGCGGGATGAACGTCAAGGCGCTGCACGGCGACATGTCGCAGGGCTCGCGCGACGGCGTGATGATCTCCTTCAAGTCCGGCCGGGTGCCGATCCTCGTCGCGACCGACGTGGCCGCGCGCGGCCTCGACATCGCGTCCGTGACCCACATCATCAACTTCGACGTCCCGACCTCGCCCGACGTCTACGTGCACCGGATCGGCCGCACGGGCCGCGTCGGCCGCTCGGGCCGGGCGATCACGTTCGTCGAGCCGCGCCAGCGCAAGGACCTCGAGGCGATCGAGCGGCATGCGAGCACGAAGATCTCGCCCTGGGCCGAGGGCGCGCACGTCGCCCCGTCGAAGATGACCGAGCGCCCGCGCCGGCACCGCAAGCCGCACGACACCACGGATGCCAACGGCACGGGCTACACGAAGCTGATCGCCAACACGGGGCGCGCCGCGGGCCTGGAGCCGGGCGAGCTGATCTCCGCGGTCGCCGCCGGCGGCGGCCTCGACGGCGAGGCGATCCGCAATGTGCGCGTGCTCGAGCGCTTCGCGCTCGTCGAGGTCCCCGCGGCGGACGCCCAGCGGATCGTCGAGGCCCTCAGCGGCACCACCGTGCACGGACGTAAGCTGGCGCTCGAGCCGGTCCGCGGACAGTCCTGAGCGAAAAGGGGAGAGGCACATGTCCCAGATGACCATGACCACCAACCACGGCCCGATCGTGTTCGAGATGTTCGACGCGGACGCGCCGAAGACGGTGGACAACTTCCGCAAGCTCTCGAACGACGGCTACTACGACGGCCTGTCGTTCCACCGGATCATCCGCGACTTCATGATCCAGGGCGGCTGCCCGGAGGGCACGGGCACCGGTGGCCCCGGCTACGAGTTCGAAGACGAGTTCAACCAGCACAAGGTCGTCCGCGGCGCACTCGCGATGGCCAACCGGGGGCCGAACACCAACGGCTCCCAGTTCTTCATCGTCACCACCGAGGCCGCGCCCTGGCTGGACGGCAAGCACACGGTCTTCGGCAAGGTGACCTCCGGCATGGAGGTCGTCGACGCGCTCGAGGGCCTGCCGACCGACGGGCGCGACCGCCCTAAGGACCCGGCGCTGATCGAGAAGATCGAGTTCTCGGGCTGATGGCCGCGCTCGAGACCGCGGCGGCCGCCCAGACCATCTCCGTCGAGAACCCGGCGACCGGCGCGGTCGTCGGCGAGGTGCCGATCCGCTCCGCCGAGGAGGTGCGCGCGCTCGCCGAGCGCGGCCGCGCCGCCCAGCCGGCGTGGGAGGCGCTCGGCTTCGAGGGCCGCGCGCGCGTCCTGCGCCGCGCCCAGAAGTGGGTGCTCGACAAGCAGCAGAAGCTGATCGACACGATCGTCTCCGAGACGGGCAAGACCCACGAGGACGCCCTGCTCGCCGAGATCGCCTACGTCGGCAGCGCGTTCGGCTTCTGGGCCAAGAACGCGCCCGAGTACCTCGCCGACGAGAAGATCCGCTCGGCCAACCCGTTCGTGCTCGGCCGCAAGCTCGTCGTGCGCTACGCGCCGGTCGGGCTCGTCGGCGTGATCGGCCCGTGGAACTACCCGCTGTCGAACTCCTTCGGCGACTGCATCCCGGCGCTCGCCGCCGGCAACGCGGTGATCCTCAAGCCGTCCGAGGTCACGCCGCTCTCCTCGCTGGCGATGGAGGAGGCGATGCGCGAGTGCGGCCTGCCCGAGGGCGTCTACCAGGTCGCGACCGGCTTGGGTGAGACAGGCCAGGCGCTGATCGACGAGGTCGACATGGTGATGTTCACCGGCTCGACCGCGACCGGCAAGAAGGTCATGGAGCGCGCCGCGCGCACGCTCACGCCCGTCTCGCTGGAGCTCGGCGGCAAGGACCCGATGATCGTGCTCGCCGACGCCGACCTCGAGCGCGCGGCCAACGCCGCCACCTACTACTCGATGCAGAACGGCGGGCAGACCTGCATCTCGGTCGAACGCGTCTACGTCGAGGCGCCCGTCTACGACGAGTTCGTCGGCAAGGTCACCGAGAAGGTCAAGGCGCTGCGCCAGGGCGCGCCCGCCGGGCCGGGCTCGGTCGACGTCGGCGCGATGACGTTCCCGAAGCAGCTCGACATCGTCGCCGGGCACGTCGCCGCCGCCCGCGAGGCCGGCGCGACCGTGCTGACCGGCGGCCACGGGCGCAGCGATGCCGGCCGCTTCTACGAGCCGACCGTGCTCGTCGGCGTCGACCACTCGATGGCCTGCATGACCGAGGAGACGTTCGGCCCGACGCTGCCGATCATGCGCGTCAACGACGCCGAGGAGGCGCTCAAGCTGGCCAACGACTCGAGCTACGGGCTCGCCGCGTCGGTGTGGACGAAGGACACCGCGCGCGGGGAGGCGATCGCGCGCCGGATCGAGGCGGGGGCGGTGTGCGTCAACGACGCGCAGCTCAACTACCTCGCGCTCGAGCTGCCGATGGGCGGCTGGAAGGCGTCCGGACTGGGCTCGCGCCACGGCGCCGGCGGGATCCGCAAGTACACCCGCCAGCAGTCCCTGCTCGTCACCCGGCTCGCGCCCAAGCGCGACCTCCACATGTTCCCCTACAAGGCGCGCACGACCGGCCTGCTGGGCCGCGCCATGAAGTTCCTCTACGGCCGCGGGAAGCGCGACTGATCCACCGGGGTCAGATCTTGCCCCCAATTGCCGCAGGCTTTTCCCGCGGCCGTCGTTCTCGCGTTCGCCATGCCCCATCGCCCCGCTGCCGAGGCCGTCCTCGAGCACCTGCCGGCCGGCGTCGTCGTGCTCGACGACGACGGCCGTCTCGCAGGCGGGAACACGGCGGCGCAGCGGCTGCTCGGCGCGCTGCCGCGGGACGGGTCGGCGGGCTGCTGCGAGCTGGTCGGCTGCCGGCGGCCCGGGACGCCGCTGGAATCGCGCTGCATCTCGGAGGCGGTGCGCGCCAGCGGGCGGCCGGTGGGCGAGCTGCTCGTGCAGACGCCGGGCGGCGGCGCCTGGGTGACGGCGGCGCCGGTCGACGGCGGCGGGATCGTGCTCCAGCTGCGCACGGAGGCGGGGTCCGCGGTGGCGGCCGACGAGCGGCTGCGGATCCGCGCGCTGGGCCCGATGCAGCTCGAGGTCGGCGGCGCCGTGCTCGAGGGCGACTGGCTCGCGCACCGGCCGGGGCAGGTGCTCAAGTACCTCGTCGCCGCGCGCGGGCGCGCGGTCGCGGCCGACGAGCTGCTGACGGCGTTCTGGCCGCAGGCCGACGGCACACCGGCGGCGACCAACGTGCGCCAGGCGGTGCACGCGCTGCGCGATCGGATGGAGCCCGGCCGGGCGCGCCAGACCGCGTCGCGCTACGTCGCGGGCCGGCGTGGCGGCGGCTACGAGCTGATCGCCGGGATGGTGCTCGTGGACGCCGACGTGTTCACGGCCGCGGCCGAGGCTGGGCTGGTCGCGCTGCGTGAAGGCGACGCGCCGCGCGCAGAGGCGGCGCTCGCGCGCGCGGCGGCGCTCTACCGCGGCGACTTCCTCGCCGACGAGCCCGACGCCGAGTGGGCGCTGCCCGAGCGCGCGCGCCTGCGCGCGCTCGCCGGGCGCGTGCTGCGCGCGCTCGCGGGGATGCGCGTGCGCGCGGGCGAGCTCGACGCCGCCAGCGAGATCCTGCAGCGGCTGGCCGAGCTCGAGCCGCTCGACGTCGAGGCCCAGCGCCAGCTGCTGACGCTGCTCATGCGCCGCGGCCGCCGCACCGAGGCCGCGCGCCGCTACGAGGTCGTCGCCCGCCGCTTCCGTCGCGCGTTCGGCGAGGAGCCGGGCTTCGAGCTCGCCGAGCTCGCGCGCGCCCGCCGCTGACCCGCCGGCGCCCCTGGATAGCCTCACGGGGTGCTCGCCGTCGTGCTCGCCTTCTCCTCCTCGCTCTGCTGGGGCCTCGCGGACTTCCTCGGCGGGCTGCAGTCGCGCACACGGCCGCTGGTGACGGTGCTGCTCGTCGCGCAGGTCGCGGCGGTGGCGATCGGCATCGTGTACGTCGCCGCCTCGGGCGACCCGTTCCCGGCCCTCGGCCCGGCGGCGCTCGCAACCGGCGCGGGCGTGGCGGGCTGCGCGGCGCTGGCCGCCTTCTACCGCGGCCTCGCGATCGGGACGATGAGCATCGTCGCGCCGGTCTCGGCGACCGGCGCCGCCGTCCCCGTGCTGGTCGGCCTTGCCGAGGGCGAGCGGCCCGGCGCGTTGCAGATCGCCGGGATCGCGATCGCGATGGCCGGCATCGTGCTCGCGGCGCGCGAGCCGGGGAACGCCGAGCCGAGCCGCGCGGTCCGCGCCTCGCTCGCCCTCGCCGGCCTCGCCGCCGTCGGGTTCGGGACGTTCTTCGTGCTGATCGACCGCGCGACCGAGCAGGGCGGCGCGCCGTGGTCGCTGCTGCTCGTGCGCGCCGGGGAGGTCGCCCTGCTCGGCGTCCTCGCGCTGTTCATGCGCCCGCGGATGCCGGCCGGCATGCGCGACGCCGGTCCGCTGCTGCTGATCGGCGTGCTCGACTTCTCCGCGACCGCGTTCTTCGCGCTCGCCACCGAGCAGGGTCTGCTGAGCGTGGTGTCGGTGGTCGGCTCGCTCTACCCGGCCGTGACGGTCGTGCTCGCGCGCGTCGTGCTCGCCGAGCGCGTGGCCCGCTCGCAGGAGGTCGGCGTCGTGCTGACGCTCGCCGGCGTGGTCGCGATCAGCGCGGGCTGACGCCGAGCGGCACGCCGAGCAGCTCGGAGACCTCGGCGAGCGTCGCCGCGGCGTCGCCCCGGTGCACGACCGTGCCCATGCCGAGTGCACGCGCCGGCTTGAGGTTGCCGGGCAGGTCGTCGACGAACACGCAGTCGGTGGCCGGCACGCCGATCCGGTCGACCGCGAGCGCGTAGATCGCGGGATCGGGCTTGCGCACGCCCTCGATGCCGGAGATCACCCACGCGTCGAACAGCCGCTCGAGCTGGGCGCGGTCGTAGCGATCCTCGCCCCAGGAGTTCGAGAGCATCGCGGTGCGCACCCCGGCGCGGCGGGCGGCCAGCACGCCCTCGATCATCGCCTCGTCGGGCACCATGTGGCCGAACATGCGGTCGATCAGGCCGTCGGGCGCGACGCCGATCAGCGCCGAGAACGCCGCCTCGAACTCCGGCTCGGCGGCCTTCCCGGTCTCCAGGCGCTCGAGCAGCTCGCGCGCGCCGGGATCGCCGAAGAAGCGGTCGCGGACCGTGTCCGGGGCGAGTCCCTCGGCCGTGCAGAACGCGCGGAACGACGCGAAGACGTCGGTCGTCATCACCCCGCCGTAATCCACGATCAGGCCCCGCACGAGGGGCGCCATGCTAGTGGTGGGTGGAGCTCGCGCCCGCCCGCCACCGCAACAAACGCGGTCCCCGGCGCGTTTCGACCCTCGATGCTCCCCCGTAGACACACGATCTTCCTCGCGCTCGCGCTGGCCGCCCCCGCCGCGCTGCCGGCGGCAGCCGCCGACGCCTCGCCGCGCCAGCCCGTCGCCTTCGAGGCTCCGCGCGAGCTGCTCGACTACGAGGCGCGCGACCGCACGCTCGACGAGATCCGCGACTTCGGCGTCACCAACGTGCGCCAGCTCGTCTACTGGCGCGACTTCGCGCCGCGCCCGAAGTCCAAGCGCAAGCCGCGCGGCCGCTTCGACGCCGCCGACTCCACGACCTACCCCGCCAACACGTGGTCGCGGCTGGACCTGCTGATGCAGGCGGCCGAGGCGCGCGGGATCCGCGTGCACCTCAACCTCACCGGCCCGGTGCCGCGCTGGGCGACGAAGTCCAAGAAGGACAACGTCACGCGCCCGATCCCGAAGGAGTTCCAGGCGTGGGCGACCGCCGTCGGGCACCGCTACGGCGACCGGGTCGCGACGTGGTCGATCTGGAACGAGCCCAACCAGCCGCAGTTCCTGATGCCGCAGTACCGCAAGGGCAAGCCGTACTCGCCCGGGCTCTACCGGCGGCTCTACCAGGTCGGCGTGAAGGGGCTCGAGAAGACCGCGTCCAACCGCGGCGACACGTTCCTGCTCGGCGAGACCTCCCCGCGCGGCAACTCGAAGGTCGTGTTCCCGCTCGACTTCTTCCGGCGGATGCTGTGCCTCGACAGCTCCTACAAGAAGACCAAGAAGTGCGGCCGGCTCGACGCCGACGGCTACGCGCACCACGCGTACACGACGGCCAAGGGCCCGCGCTTCGTGCCGCATGACGCGCGCGACGTCACGCTCGGCGTGCTCTCGCGCCTGGAGCGCGCGCTCGACCGCGCCGGCAAGGCGCGCGCACTCCCGCGCGGGCTGCCGATCTACCTGACCGAGTTCGGCATCCAGTCGCGGCCCGACCGCATCCAGGGCGTCACGTTCCCCAAGCAGGCCGCCTACCTCTCGATCGCCGAGCACATGGCGTACGTCAACCCGCGCGTGCGCTCGTTCTCGCAGTACCTGATGTCCGACGACCGGCCGCGCGCCTCGGCGCTGAACAAGTACGCCGGCTTCGAGAGCGGCCTGCGGACCACCAAGGGCAAGAAGAAGCCCGCCTACAAGGCCTTCCGGCTCCCGCTCGCCGTCGAGAACTACGGCCGCACCGACGTCCTGTGGGGCCTCGTTCGCCCCTACCGCCAGGCGACGAGCGTCCGGATCGAGGTCGACCCGCGCGGCAAGAAGGGCTGGAGCAAGCTCGCCGACGTAAAGACCACGGGCACCGGCGTCTTCTCCGCCCGCGCGACGCACCGAAAGGGCCAGCGCTACCGGGTCAAGTGGACCTCCCCGAGCGGCAAGCGCTACGCGGGAGCCGCCACCCGCTCCTACTAGGGGGTCAGATCTTGCAATCCAGCATCGCCACGCTCGAACGCGGCGATGCGGCGGCTGACGGTGGACACGTGGCAGCGCAGGTGGGCGGCCATGCTGGCCATCGTGTAGCCGTGGTTGCGATAGGCGAAGGACAGCTCGGCTCCGGTCGCCGAGCGGGAGAGAAGCTCACGCAGCGACGGCCTCCCAGCGCTCCAATGCCGGCGCGGGATCTCCGGATCTCGAGTGACGTGCTCCATCGCCTCGCGGACGAACTCGTCGTCCCCGTGGACCGGCGGCTCGACTTGCGCTGAGTCGACCGCGGCCGCAACGAAGGCGCGATAGCTCTCGCGCCCGCCCCCGCCGTGGCTCGAGGCGAAGAGGTCGTGCACGTGGCGCGTGGCGAGGAAGCCTGGAATCGGGGCGAGCCCGGCGGTTGCCGCGTGGGAGCTCCAGACATACCGATGGGGGTTGCGGCAGAGGCCGGCGCGCACCGGGTTCAGTGCGAGATATCGGAACAGCTCGAGCAGGTGCGGCTCCCGCTGGATCAGCGCTCCGTGGTAGCGGTCCTCCAGGACAGGGCCGCGGCGGGCGCCTTGGCGGTTGAACCACTGCGCGTAGCCGCTGTTGAGCCGCTGCATCCCGCGGTCCAGGTTCGCGAGCGGCGTGAGGATGAGCAGGTGGAAGTGATTGCCCATGAGGCAGTAGGCGAGGCACCGCCAATCGAACCGCTCGACCGTGAGGGCCAGCCGGTCGAGGAACTCGAGGCGATGTTCGTCATCGCGGAACAGGGCGCTTCGATCCCAGGTGCGGGACGTGACGTGATAGTGGCCGTTCTCGACCAGGAGACGCAGCGGGCGTGCCATGCCCCGAGGAGGGTGCAGCGAGCGCAGTCTCGCCCCACTTGCTGGATTGCAAGATCTGACCCCGGGGTTGCGCGGGCGCCGGAAACCCGCGTTCCATCGCACCCCACCCCACCCCCTGGGGTCAGATCTTGCAATCCAGCATTTGGCTCTGTGGGCGGCCTCGCCGGTCGGCGCCCGCCGCCGCCGCGCGCCGGACCAAGCGGAATGCTCGAATGCAAGATCTGACCCCGCGAGGGGGTGGCGGGACATCCGTCGAGCCTGGCCCTTCGTCCGATTGGGGTCCTGACCCGATGGGCCGACAATGGGCCGCCGCCGATCATCAGGACACCATGCGAACCCTCCGGATGCACCTCTTGGGCCTCGACGTCGCTGACGTGTACGGCCGCACGCTGGGTCAGGTCGTCGACACGTACCCCTTCGACGGCGGCGGCGAGCTCGAGATGGTGGTGCTCCGGCTGAGGCGCTTCGGCGAGCGGCGGATGCTGCCCGTCTCGGAGCTGCGCATGGAGGACGGCCGGATCATCGTGCCGTTCACCCAGCACCAGGTGGAGGATTCGCCGGGGCTGAGCACCGGCCGCCACGCCGACGAGGACCCGTGGCGCGCGAAGACCTACTGGTACTACGAGGACCACCCGGTCGCGCGCGCCTAGGCGCCGCGCAGCTAATGTCCGGGGCGCGATGGCGCCCCAGCTCTGGCTGCTGAGGCACGGCGAGGCCGTGCCGCACGACTCGAAGCCCGATCCGGAGCGAGAGGTGACGGCCCGCGGCGAACACCAGGCGCTCGCCGCGGGCACGGCGCTCGCACGGCTCGGGGTGGAGTTCGACGCCTGCTACACGAGCCCGCGGGTGCGGGCGCGGCAGACGGCCGAGCTCGCGTGCCGCTCGCTCGGCACCGAGCCGGTCGTCGAGGCGTCGGTCGACTCCGGCTTCGACCGCGACGACGCGCTCGCGCTGCTGCGCGCGCACGGCGACGACGCATGCGTGCTCGTCGTCGGCCACGAGCCGGACTTCTCGCAGGTCGTCCA
>DATFQI010000116.1:0-3574 GCA_035264365.1 Solirubrobacteraceae bacterium | reverse complement strand
GTCCTCGACGCGCTTGCCGACGATCCGCAGCGAGCTCAGCAGCGCGGCGAGCACGACGATCGCGGTCCCGTGCTGGTCGTCGTGGAAGACCGGGATGTCGAGCTCGGCGCGCAGCCGGCGCTCGATCTCGAAGCAGCGCGGGGCGGCGATGTCCTCGAGGTTGATGCCGCCGAAGCCCGGCGCGGCCTGCTTGACGAACGTGACGATCTCGTCCGTGTTCTTGGTGTCGACGCACAGCGGGATCGCGTCGATGCCGGCGAACTCCTTGAAGAGCATCGCCTTGCCCTCCATCCGGGCATCGCCGCCTCCGGGCCGATGTCGCCGAGCCCGAGCACCGCCGTGCCGTCGGACACGACCGCGACCGTGTTGCCCTTGATGGTCAGCGCCCAGGCCTTGGACGGGTCGTCGTGGATCGCGCTGCTCACGCGGGCGACGCCGGGCGTGTAGGCCATCGAGAGGTCGTCGCGCGTGCGGATCGGGACCTTCGGCGTGACCTCGATCTTGCCTCCCTTGTGCAGTAGGAAGGTGCGGTCGGAGACGCTGTCGACGCGCACGCCGTCGATCGAGCGCACCATCTGCACGACCGACTCCGCGTGCCCGGAGTCCGCGCAGGCGACGGTGAGGTCGCGGATCACGGCGTCGCGCTCGACGCGCACGAGGTCGATCGCCCCGAGCATCCCGGCCGACTCCGCGATCGCCTGCGCCACGGCGGCGAAGGCATTGCCCTGCTGCGGGAGCCGCAGCCGCATCGTGAAGGAATAGGAGGCGGACGGCTGGAGTTGCATCCTGCATGGAACCTAGCGCGACGCCGGGTATCACGAACGGGCCGCTCCGGCTCCTTTGAGCATGGACCTCCCCTCGCTGATCGGCGATGACGTGGAGGTGCCATGCGTGGACGGCCGCCTCGAGCGCTACGTGAACTTCGACTACGCCGCGAGCACCCCGGTGATGGCGGACGTCTGGGCGGCGGTCGAGACGTTCGTCCCCTGGTACAGCAGCGTGCACCGCGGCACCGGCGTCAAGTCGCAGGTGTCCACGGCCGCCTTCGAGGATGCGCGCGACGACGTCAAGGCGTTCGTGGGCGCCGGCGCGGAGCACGAGGTCGTGCTCGTGCGCAACACCACCGAGGCCATCAACGTGCTCGCCGCCGCGCTGCCGGCGGGCTCGCGCGTGCTGAGCACGCCGGTCGAGCACCACGCCAACATGCTCCCCTGGCGCCGCCACGACGTGCGGCTGCTGCCGTTCACCCGCTCGCCCGAAGAGCTGCTCGACGCGTGCCGGCGCGCGTTGCGCGAAGCGCCGGCCGACCTCCTCGCGGCGACCGGGGCCTCGAACGTCACGGGTGAGATCTGGCCGCTCGCCGAGCTGGCCGAGATCGCGCACGCCCACGGCACCGAGCTGTTCGTGGACGCCGCCCAGCTCGCGGCGCACCACCCGATCGACATGACGGGCAGCGGCATCGACCACCTCGCGCTCTCCGGGCACAAGCTCTACGCGCCGTTCGGGGCGGGCGCGCTGGTCGCCCGCGGGCGGCGGCTGCGCGACGGGGCGCCGTTGCTGCACGGGGGCGGCGCGATCAAGTTCGTGACAGTCGACGAGGTCGTGTGGGCGGATGGCCCCGAGCGCCACGAGGCCGGCTCCCCGAACGTCGTCGGGGTCGTGGCCCTCGCAGCGGCCTGCCGGAAGCTGCGCGAGTGCGGGATGGAGGCCGTCGCCGCGCACGAGCAGGTGCTCGCCCGGCGGTTGTGGGCCGCCCTGGAGAAGATCCCCGGTCTGCGCACGCTGCGGCTGTGGCCGCCGGCGGCCGCGCGCGTCGGCCTCGCCGCGTTCACGCTCGAGGGCCATCCGCACGCTCGGCTCGCGGCGATCCTCAGCGCCGAGCACGCGATCGGGGTCCGCCACGGGTGCTTCTGCGCGCATCCGCTGATCTCCGAGCTGCTCGGTCTCCCGGACGGCGAGGTCGCGCGGCTCGGCGGACAGCTGCGGGCGGGGCTGCACCCGCCGCTGCCGGGCGCGGTGCGCGCCAGCATGGGCCTCGGCACGACGCCCGCCGACATCGACCGCCTGTCCGCTGCGCTGCGGGCGATCGCCGGCTCCGGTCCTTCCTGGAGCTACCGCTACGTCACCGAGTACGACGAGTACGAGCCGCTCAGTAGAAGCCGAGCCGCGCCAGCGGCTCGACCAGCTCTCGCTCCTCATAGCTGAGGTGCGAGAGCAGCGCGTCGGTGAACAGGTCCATCACCGCCTGCGCCTTCGCCATCCCGTCGTCCTCGTCGGTGACGAGCGCGACCATCGCCTGATCCACGCGCTCGAGCAGGTCCGCGATCACCTCGTGCTCCTCCTCGAGCCGGTCGATCACGGGCGCCAGCTCGGCGTCGGCGTTGCGCAGATGCGGGAAGACGGAGCGGTCCTCGAGCGTGTGGTGGCCGGCGACGATCCGGCAGTAGGAGGCGCAGAAGGCGCCGAGGGTCCAGCCGTTCTGGCGGATCGTCATGCGGTTGATGAACGAGCGCACGGCGGCGGGACTGCGGTGGCCGGCGGCGACCTGGCCGACCATATCGCGCAATCGCGAGAGCTCGGCGCGGAGGCCGTCGTGGACGTCGACCAGGTGCTTGCCGGCGGCCTGCTGGTCGGGCGTGTAGCGGCGCTCGGGGTCGGGATCGGGGCCCTGCGGTCGGGTGGACTCGTCCCACGCGGTCTCCGTGCTGGTGCGCGGGCTGTCCGGGGTCGGGGTGACCGCGAACGGCACGGCGCCGTTGGCCCGCTGGGCGGCGGTGGCGGCGGCCGGGGCGGGCGCGCTGCCGGAGCGGCCGGCGTCGACGAGCTCGCGCACGCGCGGCGCGATCTCCTGGCCGAACCGTTGGACGTCCTCGGCCGAGCTCACCGAGAGGATGAACGTGCCGAAGCCGTGCTCGAGCGCGAGCTCGGCGAGCCGCTCCGCCTCCGGCCCGGGGTCGACGTTCAGCAGCCGCCGGATCGCCGCGGGCGAGCGGCCCTTCTTGGCCGCCGCGTCGTCGATGCGGGCGCTCATCTCGCCGATCGCGTCCATGTCGAGATAGCTCTGGCTGGGCAGCCAGCCGTCGCCCTTCTCGCCCGTCAGCCGCAGCATGCGCGGCTTGTAGGCGCCGAGCCAGATCTCGATCTCGTGCAGTGGCTTGGGACCCGGCTTGGCGCCGTGCACGCGGTAGAACTCGCCGTCGACGCGGACCGTCGGGCCCTCCCAGATCGCGCGGATCACGTCGATCGCCTCGCTCAGCGCGGTCACGCTCTCGCCGGGCCTGAGCTTCCGCCCGCCCATCGCCGCGATCGGGTCCCAGAACGCACCCGCCCCGAGCCCGAGCTCGACCCGCCCCGAGGACAGGATGTCCAGGCTCGCCACGCTGCGGGCGAGCACGGCGGGCGGCCGCAGCGGCAGGTTGGCGACGTTGGGCGCGAGCCGGACGGTCGACGTCTTCGCCGCGATCACCGACAGCAGCGTCCACGTATCCAGGAACCGGGGCTGGTACGGGTGGTCCTGGAAGGTCACGAGATCCAGGCCGGAGACCTCGGCCAGCTCGGCCAGCTCGACGACCGC
>DATFQI010000115.1:0-11002 GCA_035264365.1 Solirubrobacteraceae bacterium | reverse complement strand
CCCACGTTCATCCCGATGTTCACGAAGAGCTGGAACAGCAGCATCACGGTGATGCCCCCTGCGAGCAATGCGCCGTACAGGTTCTTCGCGATGGTCAGGATGTGCAAGCCGCGCCATATCAATAGCGCGTAGAGCGAGAGCACCAAGGCGGCGCCCGCGAAACCGTAGGTCTCGCCGACGACCGCGAAGATGAAGTCGGTGTGGTGCTCGGGGAGGAAGTTCAGGGACGTCTGGGTGGCGTTGTCGACGCCGCGGCCGGTCTTCTCGCCCGACCCGATGGCGATCTTGGACTGCTGCTGCTGATAGCCCTCGGCGCCCGGGTTCTCGGACGGGTGCAGGAACGAGGTCAGGCGGTCCACCTGGTAGGGCTTGAGCACCTCGACCCCGGCCGCCGGCAGCGCCACCAGCGCCAGCGCGATGCCGACCGCGAACAGCGCGGCGAGCGCGGCGAAGTGCCGCCACGGCGCCCCCGCGACGTAGAGGATCGCCAGCGTGGCGGCGACGTAGACCATCGCCGAGCCGAGGTCCGGCTCGAGCATGACCAGCATCGTCGGCAGCAGGCCCAGCAGCATGACTCGGGCGGTCGTCTGGCGCCCCATCGAGCGCATCCGGTCGACGACGAAGCCCGCGAGCGCCAGCACGAGCAGGACCTTGCCCAGCTCGGAGGGCTGGAAGTTGAAGCCCGGCAGCGGGATCCACGCCTTGGCGCCGCGCGTGGCCTGGGCGATGCCCAGCACCACCAGCACGAGGGCGATCATCAGCCCGTAGATCGGATAGCGCAGCTCGCGCAGCCGCGAGTAGTCGATCCGCGAGGCGCCGTACATCAGCACGAGCCCGATCGCGGCGTAGATCGCCTGGCGGTAGACGTAGTAGTGCGGCTGCCCGGGGATGTCGTTCTCGGTCGCGCCGTTGAGCGAGACCAGCGAGGCCACGACGAGACCGAGCGTGGCGAGCAGCAGCAGCGGGTCCAGGCGCAGCCGCCACTCGCGCGGCACGAGCGGGGGCGGCGGCTCGGAGGCCGGCTGGATGGTCGTCTTGGCGCTCATCGCGTCTGGCTTGATCCTGCGTGGAAGCTGCGGTCGGACAGATGGAACCACTCGGCGAGGATGAGGCGCGCCGCGGGTGCCGCAGTCTCCGCGCCGAAGCCGCCGCGCTCGACGGTCGTGACGACCACGATCGGGCGCGTCGGGTGCGGCACGTAGGCGGCGTACCAGGACTGGTCCGGATTGGGCGCGCGCTCGGCAGTGCCCGTCTTGCCGTAGACGGGATACGGGAAGCCGCGGAACACGTCGGCGGACGTTCCGCCGTCATCTGAGGCCGCGCCGCGCAGGCCGTCCATGATCGCCTGCTGGTTGGCCTTGGAGAACTCGACGTTGCGTCGCGGGCGCTTGCGGATCTGCTGCACGAGGCGGCCCGAGCCGTCCTCGACGGCCTGGCCGAGGTGCGGGCGCACGACGCGGCCGCCGTTGGCGACCGTGCTGTAGGCGGTGGCGAGCTGCAGGGGGGTGGCCTGCAGGTCGCCCTGGCCGACGGCGAGGTTGACGTTGTCGCCCGTGGACCACTGCCGCTCGATGCCGCCGCAGGCGTAGAGCGCCTGGGTCGTCCCCGGCGTCACCTTCGCCTTCTTGGTGCACTTGAGGTACTCGTCGTACCCGTCGTTGCGCCACTTCGCGTCGGGCACGAGGCCGGGGAACTCGCCCGGGATGTCGATCCCGGTCTTGCGGCCGATGCCGAGTCGCCGCGCCCAGTCCTGGATGATCGGGCCCTTGCCGTTGGCCTGGGCGCCGAGCTCGTAGAAGAACACGTCGGAGGACACGGTCAGCGCCCTGCGCAGCTGCAGCGGCCCGAAGACGGCGTCCTTGGCGTTCTCGAACTCGCGGTCGCCGAGCTTGAAGACGCCGGTGTCCACGATCGTCGAGTTGGGGGTGATCAGCCCCTCCTCGAGCGCCGCCATCGCGGTCACGACCTTGAAGGTGGATCCGGTCGGATAGGTCGCCGCGATCGCGCGGTTGAACAGCGGCGCGCCCTTCGCCTCGGAGTTGAGCTCGTCGTACTTGCGCTGCGAGAGCGGCTTGGCGAACACGTTCGCGTCGAAGCTCGGGTAGGAGCCGAGCGCCAGCACCTCGCCGTTGCGCGGGTCCATCGCCACGAAGGCGCCGGCCTTGGCGCCGTTGACCGACGCCGCCGCGATCGCGCGCCGCAGCGCGTTGTTGGCGGTCCGCTGCAGGTCGAGGTCGAGCGAGAGCTTGAGCTGGTTGCCCTGGCGGGGCTCCACGCGCGAGGTCTCGCGCCGCTCGTCGCGGTTGCCGAGCGCGTTGATGACGACCTTCGTATAGCCGTCCTTGCCGCGCAGGTAGGGGTCGTAGCTGTACTCGATGCCGCTGGCGCCGATCCGCGTGCCGGCCGCCACGCCGCGGTAGCGGCGCTCCTTGAGCTCCTTCGGCGAGATCTCGCGCAGGGTGCCGAACAGCTGGGCGGCCAGCTCGTCGTGCGGGTAGGAGCGCAGGTAGAGCTTCTCGACGGCGATGCCGGGGAACTGCTCCTTGCGCTCGCGCAGGTAGTTGAACGCGGCCTTCGCGACGTCGGTCTTGATCGTCACGTTCGAGTACGGCGTCTCCGCCACGCCCTCGATCACGCGCCGGTGGATCGTGCGCGGGCCGACGTCGATCACGCGCCCGAGCCGGCGGTAGAGCGAGCGCACCGTGGTCGCGTCGGCGGGCAGCGCCGGGACCGCGACGGGCCGCGCCGCGCGCGCGGCGCGCGCCAGGCGGCGCCGCTCGCGCTTCTGTGCCTTCGTGGCCTTGCCACGGCCGTCCTCGCCGAGCTCGCGGTCGAAGCTGCGCAGCCGCGAGGCAGCCCGCAGCCGCTCGCCCTCGACCTTCGCGCGGCCGGCGCGGTACTCGTCGGCCGCCTCGAGGACGGACTCCGGGAGCTGGCTCGGCACGACCTGCACGACCGGCGCGATGCGCGTGCGCACGAGCTTGCGGCCGTTGCGATCGACGATGTCGCCGCGCGGCGCCTCGATGCGCACCTTGCGCACGCGGTTCTCGCGCGCCTGGCTGACGTAGTCCTCGCCCGTCAGCACCTGCAGGAACCACAGGCGGAAGAAGACGATCGCGAACAGCGCGAACGCGAAGCCGCCCAGCAGCGCCACCCGCAGCGCGAGCTGCGGCGTGATCGCGGGACGCCGTTCTTCGAGGGACGGAGGCACTATGCGCGGGACAGCGGGCTCAGGCCGCCGGTCGTGTAGGCGCGACGGCGGCGGCGACGCGGGTCGTCGGGCAGGAACCGGATCAGCACGCGGCGGCAGAGCGCGTAGACCGGCAGCGCCAGCAGCGTGTTGATCACGATCGTCATCAGGATCTGGCGCACCACCTGGGCCGAGACGGGCGCCTCGACCCCGAGCAGGAACTGCAGCAGCGTGACGGCCAGCGCGGCGATCGCCGTGGCGGCCGCGCCGACGGCGACCGGCGCGAGGCCGTGCGCCGGGTCGCGCAACTCGCGCACGCGGCCCGCGCCGTAGCCGATCACGGTCAGCACGAGCGAGGTGACGCCGAGCGTCTGCATCAGCGCGGTGTCGGCGAACAGGCCGAAGCAGAAGCCGAACACGGCGCCGGGCACCGAGCCGGTCAGGAAGCCGATCGAGGCGACGATCAACGGCGAGAGATCCATGGGGACGCCGAAGATGCTGACCTGCGAGGCGGCGGTGAGCTGGAGGATCGAGGCGACGAGCCCGAGCAGGATCAGGCGCGTGATGGCGGCTCCGTTGAGGGTCACGGCGCGGTCGGCGTCGCGTCCGCCTGGAGGTTGGCGTCGGGCTTGGTGAGCACCTGGACGATGTCGAGGTGCAGCAGGTCGGCCGCGGGCTTGACGTGGATGCGCCGGTCGAGGTCGCCGTCTCCGCGGTCGATCCGCTTGACCTGGCCGATCAGGATCGAGCGCGGGTAGACCGACGGCAGCCGCTGCGAGGTCGTGCCCGCCGTCACCACGAGGTCGCCGGTGCGGATCTCCTCGGCGTTGTCGACGAGGTCGAACAGCAGGTCGCCGCCGGCGCCGGGGATCGGGGTGATCGAGCCGGGCTCGCCGCGGCGCGGCGCCAGCGCGCTGACGCCGAAGTCCTGGTCGGTCAGCAGCATCACGACCGCGTTGCCGTGGGAGACCGACTTGACCTTCCCGACCAGCCCCTGACCGTTGACGACCGGGTCGTCGACCTTGACGCCGTCGCTGGAGCCCTTGTTGATCGTCACCGTCTGGTACCAGGTGCTCGGCGAGCGCTGGTAGACCCGGGAGGCGACGGGCGCGTACTGCTGCAGGCCGCCGGCGGTGTTGATCTCCTGCAGCCCCTTGAGCTGCTCGAGCTCGCGGTTCTGGACCTGCAGCTGCGCGACCTCGCTGCGGAGCTGGTCGCGCTCGCGCTGGAGGCGGTCGCGCTCGTCCTGGGCGTCGAGCGTGTCGCCGAACCACCCGAACAGGTCACGGGCGGGCTTGAGCGCCTTGTTGGCGCCCTCCTGGATCGGGGCCAGAACCTCGAGCGCACCGCGCTGGGTGGCATGCAGGCCACCACCGGCGGATTCGCCGAAGTACGCGGTCAGCAGGAACAGCGACAGCGCGACCAGCAGGGCGAGGACGGCGCGGCGCCGCCTGACGACCTTGTCGTGCATACGGAAAGGAACTCCGAAAAGGTGGAAGGTTTCAAGGTCCGCATCAGCGCCGTGGTCGCCTGTTGCGGTTGTTTCGGTTGGAGCGGTGGATCGCCTCGAACTCCTCGAGCGAGCGGCCGGAGCCGACGGCGACGCACGTCAGCGGCGACTCCGCGCGGTGCGCGGGCATCTGCGTCTCGTCGCGCAGGCGCTCGTCGAGGCCCTGCAGCAGCGATCCGCCGCCGGCCAGCATGATCCCGCGATCCATGATGTCGGACGCGAGCTCGGGCGGCGTCCGGTCCAGCGTCTCCTTGATCGCGTCGATGATCTGCACCAGCGGCTCTTCGAGGGCGGCGCGGACCTCCTCGGAGGTCAGCACCACGGTCTTGGGCAGGCCCGACACGAGGTCCCTACCCCGGATCTCCGCCTGCACCTCCTCTTCCAGAGGGTAGGCCGAGCCGATCTCCAGCTTGACCTCCTCGGCGGTCTGCTGGCCGATCAGGAGCTTGTACTCCTTCTTGACGTAGTTGATGATCGCCTCGTCGAGCTCGTCGCCGCCGACGCGGATCGACTGCGAGACCACGATCCCGCCGAGCGAGATCACGGCGACCTCGGACGTGCCGCCGCCGATGTCGACGACCATGTTGCCCGTCGGCTCCCCGACCGGAAGGCCGGCGCCGATCGCCGCCGCCATCGGCTCCTCGATCAGGTACGCCTGGCGCGCGCCCGCGGACAGGCACGCCTCCTCCACCGCGCGCTTCTCGACGCCGGTCACGCCCGAGGGCACGCAGACGACGACGCGCGGGTGCGCCCAGCGGTTCTGGTGCACCTTCTGGATGAAGTGGCGCAGCATCTCCTCCGTGACGTCGAAGTCGGCGATCACGCCGTCCTTCAGCGGCCGGATGGCGGAGATGGTGCCGGGCGTGCGGCCGAGCATCCGCTTGGCCTCGATGCCCACCGCGTGGACCTCGCCGTTGCGCGAGTCGATCGCCACCACCGACGGCTCGGAGAGAACGATCCCGCGCCCGCGCACGTAGACGAGGGTGTTCGCGGTGCCGAGGTCGACGGCCATGTCACGGCCGCCGAAGCCGGTGAGGTACGAGAAGAAGCCCATGGGAGAGCGCGCGACCGTCCCGAGGGACGATTCCGGGGGCCGCGCCAGCCGACGAGTCTATCGAAGCGCCCACGCGCCAAACTGCCTGCAACCGGCCCGTCAGGCCCCGCCGAACTCCGCCTCGACCTCGTCCAGCCAGGCCTCCTGCGCCTCCAGCATCCGGCGCGCCAGGCGGCGGTTGATGGCCAGCACGCGCTGCCGGTGCGGCAGGCCCGGCTCGCGCTCCTCGGCCCGGTCGAGCCAGGCGTGGCCTGCCGCGATGTCGTCGCGCAGCCCGCGCAGGCCCTCCAGCAGCGCCGCAGGATCGGCGAACTCGGCTCCGAGCAGGCGCACGGCCGCCTCGTTCTGGACGCGCGGGAAGCCGGCGGGCGTGGCGAGCCACTTCGCGAGCGCCTCCCGGCCGGCGTCCGTGAGCCGGTAGACGGTGCGATCGTGCGTGCGGCCCGGCGCGCTCGTGGCCGTGAGCAGCCCGAGGTCGGCGAGCCGCTTGGGCTCGGCGTAGTACTGGCTCTGCGACGAGGTCCAGTAGGCCCACGCACCCTGGCGCATCATCCGCACCAGGTCGTGGGGCCCGGCGCCGCCCTCGCCGACGAGGACGAGGATCACGTAGGAGAAGGGAGTGAGGCTGGCCGTACTCATGAAGCTCCGATTCGGAGGTATAAAGCTCCGTGTCAGAGCTTACCCGTCTTTCAAGGAGCTTCGCCGTGACCCCCATCTGGTTCATCCACGACCTCGCCGAGGTCCTGGCCGAGGGCGAGCACTCGGTGCTGGAGATGCGTGCCCCCGCGGGCGACCAGCCGCCGCTGCACGTCCACCACGACTCCGACGAGGGCTTCTACGTCCTCGAGAGCGAGGTGACCGTGTGGGTCGGCGACGAGCAGCGCGTGCTCGGGCCCGGGCAGTTCGCGCTCGGCCCGAAGGGCGTGCCGCACACGTATCGCGTGACCTCCGCGGAGCCCGCGCGCATGATCGTGACCTCGTCGAACGGGTCGCTCGCCGGCTTCGTGCGGGCCTACGGCGAGCCGGCGCCGCGGCGCGAGCTGCCGCCGCGCGAGGCGCCCGACGCCGAGCGCCTCGGCCGCCTGGCGGCCGAGCACGGCATCGAGCTGCTCGGCCCGCCCGGCATGCTGCCGGCCAACCTCAGCGCGGCGGGCTAGGGAGCAGGTCGGGCCGCAGGTCCAGCAGCCGCGCGAGCGGCAGGCCGACGACGTTGAGGTAGTCGCCCTCGATCCCGGCGACGAGGGCGGCGCCCCGGCCCTGGATCGCGTAGCCGCCGGCGCGGCCCTCCCACTCGCCGGCCGCGACGTACCAGTCGAGGGTCGCGTCGTCGAGCGCGCGGAAGTCGACCGCCGTGACGACGACGTCCTCGGCGACGATCGCGCCGTGCTCGACGATGACGATCCCGCCGACCACCTCGTGGCGGCGACCGGCGAGGCGCGCCAGCAGCTCCCTGGCGTGCGCGGCGTCGCGCGGCTTGCCGAGCACGTCGCCGTCGAGGCCGACGTCGGTGTCGGCGCCGAGCACGAAGTCGAAGCCCCGCCCACCCACCGCGAGCGCCTTGCGGCGGGCGTTCTCCAGCGCGAGCTCGCGCGGATCGCCCACCGCGAGCTCCTCGACGTCCGCGGGCACCACCTCGAAGGCGACGCCCAGCTGTTCCAGGATCGCCCGCCGCTGGGGCGAGGCGCTGGCCAGCCGGAGACGGCTCATCCTCGCGAGGCGCCGGGACGGCGTCGGCCTAGCCGAAGAACAGCTTCGCCTCGCGCTCGCCGGACTCGGGCGAGTCGGACCCGTGGACCATGTTCTGGCCGACGGCGATCGCGAAGTCGCCGCGGATCGAGCCGGGCGCGGCCTCCAGCGGGTTGGTGGCGCCGATCACCTGGCGCGCCGCCTTGATCGCGGACTCGCCCTCGAGCACCAGCGCGACGATCGGGCCGGAGGTGATGAACTCGACGAGCTCGCCGAAGAACGGCTTGCCGTCGTGCTCGGCGTAGTGCTGCTTGGCGAGGTCCTCGGTCACCTGCATGTGGCGCATCGCCACGATCTTCAGGCCCTTGTTCTCGAAGCGGGCGATGATCTCGCCGGTGAGGCCGCGGGCGAAGGCGTCGGGCTTGACGAGGATGAGCGTCCTCTCCATGAGGTCCTTTCGGTCGGGGGCGCCGGGGCGGCGCCGTTACGCAGTTGGTGGCGCGTCGTGAGCGACCGTCGGCTGATCGGTCGTCTCGCGACGGCGCCGACGGCGAGAGCTCGACGGCGTGCTGGCGCCGGTCTCCGCCTCGCAGTAGGGGCACAGCTTCCAGGCCGGGTCGATCGGCTTCCCGCAGGAGAAGCAGGAGTCCTTGAGCTTGCGCATGCAGCTCGGACAGCGCAGGTAGTCGCCCTTGACCTCGTAGTCGCAGTGCGGGCAGAGCTGGTAGTCCAGGTTCGCCAGCCGCGCCTCGGCGGCCGTCATCTCCAGCTCGCGCAGGCGCACGTCGTCGAGGTACTCGGGCGGGCGGACGATCGCGTAGACGATCGTGCCCACGAACGGGAACAGCGACGCCGCGGTCGCGCAGCCGATCAGCATCGGGTCGTCGATGCGGCGGCGGGCGTCGGCGTAGGTCCAGAAGACCAGTGCGGCCCAGATCACGATGAGGACGAGGATCAGTACGGAGACGGCCTGGTTGAGGCCGTCGTTGGTGATCCCGAAGACGCCGAAGGAGAGCATGCGAACAGAAGCGTACCCGCGCGGGTTACAGGAACGCGCGTCCGAAAGCGTAGCCGAGGGCGAAGAAGACGAGGATCACCAGCGCCACGACGACGGCGACGAGCGCCATCATCGCCAGCACGCTCGGGCCGCGCTCGTCGCTCACAGCGCCGACGCCCTCCGGCCCGCGGCCTCGCCGACGAGGTCGGCGACGAGGTAGATCGAGCCCGTCGCGAGCACCGCGCCGCCCGGGCCGGCGAGCTCCTGCGCGCGGCGCACCGCGGCGTGCGGGTCGCGGACCACCTCGGTCGGCAGGCCGCCGCCCTCGCCCGGGCGCGCAGCGCCCTGCGTGAGCTGCTCCGCGAGCGAGGCCAGCGTGGCAGGCGGCAGGGCGCGCGGATTGCGCGAGGCGGTGAAGACCATCGCGCGACACTTCCCGATCAGGGCGCGGAGCATGCCCGCCGCGTCCTTGTCGTCGAGCACGCTCACGACCGCGACGAGTTCGCGATCGCCCACGACGTCGGGCAGCGCGGCCGCCAGCGCGACCATGCCCGACGGGTTGTGCGCGCCGTCGAGGATCGTCAGCGGCGCGTCGGAGACCACCTGCAGGCGGCCCGGGACGCTCACCCGAGCCGCGACCTCGGCGACCTGGGCGGGCTCCAGCGGCCCGTGCTGCTCGGTCGCCGCCGCGGCCGCGACCTCGAAGTTCGTGCGCTGATAGCCGCGCAGCGGCACCTCGAGCGGCTCCGCCCGCACGAGCCGCGCGCCGGTCTGCCGCGCGAGCTCGAGCACCTCGGCGTCCACGTCGCCGAGTACGAGCGTCGCGGAAGGGCGGACCACAGCGAGCTTCTCGCGTGCGATGTCGGGGATCGTCGGGCCGAGCCAGCGGGTGTGCTCGAGGCCGACGTTGGTGAGCACGCAGACGCCCGCTCCGAGCACGTTGGTGGCGTCCCAGCGCCCGCCCAGCCCGGCCTCGACGACCGCGACCTCGACCTCGCGGCGCGCCAGCTCGTCGAGCGCGGCGGCGGTCAGCAGCTCGAACTGGGTCACCCGCTCGCCGCCGGTGAGCGTGCGGTCGACCTTGGCAGCGGCGGCGGCCGCCCGCTCCACGGCCGCGCCGAACGCCGCGCCGGAGAGGTCCTCGTCGCCGATCCGGATCCGCTCCCCGAAGCGCACGAGGTGCGGCGACAGGTAGGAGCCGGTGCGCACGCCGTGGGCCTCCAGCAGCGCCGCCGTCATGCGGACGGTCGAGCTCTTGCCGTTGGTGCCGACGACGTGGACCGCCGCGAAGCGCTCCTGCGGGCTGCCGAGCACGGTCAGCAGGCGCAGCATGCGCTCGAGGCCGAAGCGCATGCCGAACAGCTCGAGCGAGAGCAGGTGCTCCTCCGCGCGCTGCTCGGACCAGGTCAAAGCTCCGCGAGCTCCTCCCGCAGGCGTGCGAGCTTGTCGCGCTCGGCCTGCACCACCGCCTCGGGAGCCTTGGCCACGAAGCGCTCGTTGGACAGCTTGCCCTCCGCGCGGGCGATCTCCGACTCGACCTCCTCGCGGCGCGCCTGCGCGCGGCGCTGCTCCGCCTCGAGGTCGACCGCGTCGGAGGCGAAGATCGCCACCGTCGCCCGCGGCACGCCGACCGTCGCGACCGGGGCGCCGCCGTCGGAGGTCCACTCCAGGCGCGCGAGCCGCGCCACGTGCTCCGCCGTCGCCTCGTAACCGTCGCCGTCCAGCCGCGCGGGGATCGGCTTGCCGGGCTTGGCGCCGACGCTGTCGCGCCACGCGCGCAGCTCCTGCACGGCCTCGATCGCACGCTGCAGCTGGGCCTCGGCGCCCGCGTCGGTCAGGGCCTCGTCGGGCGTCGGGTAGCGACGGGCCATCAGGAGGCCGTGGGCGCCGGGCAGGTGGCTCCAGATCTCCTCGGTCACGAACGGGATCAGCGGGTGCGCGAGCGCCAGCGTCTCGCCGAGCACGTGCAGCGCGAACTCACAGGCGGCGCGTGTAACGTCGTCCGGAGACCTGCGCTTGCGCCGGTCGAGGGACGAAACCTGTCCATACAGGCGCGGCTTGAGCAGCTCCAGGTACCAGTCGCACAGCTCGCCGTAGACGAAGTCGTACACGCGCAGCGCGGCCACGTGGAAGTCGAAGTCGTCGATCCCGCGCGCCACCTCGGCCTCGGCGGCCTGCAGGCGCGAGAGGATCCAGGCGTCCTCGACAGTCGCCGGCGCCGGCGCGGTCTCGGGCAGCATGGTGCCCTCGGGCACGCGCAACAGCACGAGCCGGCTCGCGTTGTAGAGCTTGTTGGCGAGCTGGCGGCCCTGCGCGACGCGCTCCTCGTTGAAGCGCACGTCCTGGCTGGAGGAGATCGCCAGCAGGCCCCAGCGGACGGCGTCGGCGCCGTAGGCGGGGAAGTCGCCGCCCTCCTCGAACACTGGCGGGCGTGGGCCGCCCTCGATCAGCTGCATCGGGTCGATGCCGGTGCCGAGCGACTTTGACATCCGGCGCCCGTCCGGCGCCTGGATGACCGTGTGCACGTTCACGCGCGAGAACGGGATCTCGCCCGTGAACTCGAGG
>DATFQI010000114.1:0-2493 GCA_035264365.1 Solirubrobacteraceae bacterium | reverse complement strand
ACGGCGCCCGTGGCGCGACTGGTCAGGTCCGGGATGAAGAGGAAGTGCGACGCCGCCGTCTCGCCGCACGGCTGTGGGTTCGACGTGCCGGGCGGATTGATGCCGGGGCAGATGTCGTGCCGCAGGTCGGTGCGCAGCAGGTAGTACAGCGAAAGGAAGACCGGCAGCTGCGCCAGCGCCGGCAGGACCGACCCGAGCGGGTTGATCCTGTTCTCCTTGTAGAACGCCAGCGTCTCCCGCTGGAGGCGCTTCGGGTCCGAGCCGTGCTTCTCGCGCAGCTTCTTGATCTCCGGGGTGAACTGGGCCATCCGGTACATCGAGCGCAGCTGCTTGAGCGTCAGCGGCAGCAGCAGCGAGCGGATGAGCAGCGTGAGCGCGACGATCGCGAGACCCCAGCCCAACCCGATGTCGTCGTGGAAGAACCCGAGGATCGCGTCGAAGACGTTGATCAACGGCTGAAAGACGTTGGCGAGAGGAGGCTGCATTGGTTAGGGTCCTGCGGCGCTAGCCGTGGCAGAGCGCAGCGCCGACTCGTCCCCGTCGTGGTCGGCGAAGGCCTGCGCGCCGGCGCCGAGGCCAGCGACCGATGGGAGGGGCGCTCGCGAGGCACACGGTCGCCAAAATGGTTTGCGTCCGGCTGCGCGCAGCGCCCGCGCTGCACGTGCGCTCGCTGCTGCACGAATGCAGGCCGGGTCTGCTGGTTCACGCCGCCGGCGCGCCTCGCTGGCGGCGTTTGTGACAACACCGGCGCGGGCCGCGGCAGGCGAGAGGGGGCAAATCACGGTCCGCGCCTTAGGGGTTGATGCTGCCGCCGGTGTTATTCCAGCTCAGCCATTCCAGCACCCCCAGCAGCGTCGGGTGTCTGGCGATGTATCCCCCGGCGCGTATCTGAATGCGCGTCACGGGGTTGGCGTGCGACGGCCCGGCTGGCGCCTGATCGTGCCGGCGCTGGGCGCCGGAACCGTCGTCAGGTTCGAGGTTTTCGGACGTTCTCGGTGGTGGCATGGAGCTCCTTCGTCGTGGGCCGCTGTTGCCGGAGCGGGTGTGTCGGGGGTGGTGACTCAGGTGAGGTCGCGCGGCAGCGCCCAGCGGCGGGCCGCTAGCGCCATGAGGGCGAGGTAGACGAGGAGCAGCCCGACCGCCGGGAGCACCGCGACGTGGTGGGACAGGCTTGTCGCGCCACCGACGAGCTGGAAGGGCAGGTAGTGCCCGATGCCGCCTCTGGTTCCGCCCCGGGTCGCCAGGGACTCAGAGATGCTCCAGACGACGACGATGCCCATCGCGAGACCGGGGTGGCGGGCGACCGCGCCGATCAGCGCACCGGCCGCGCCGAGGACGGCGCCACCGAGTGCCGAGCCGGCGAGTACCAGGGCGATGTCGGCCGCGGCGAAGCCGGTGTCGATGTGATCGCCGGCAGCGACGGGGAGGACGATGGCCATCGCGGCGCCCGCGAGGATCGCGGCGATGACGGCGCCGACGGCGGCGTAGGTGACGGCATGCGCGGCGGCGACCCGTCCCCGCCTGGGGTGGGCGAGGTAGGTCATCGCGACCGAGCCGCGGTGGAACTCGTCGCCAACGATGTGCGCCGCGTAGGCGGCGACCATGACGATCGCCAGCTGCGCCAGCCCGCGCAGCTGAGCTACCACCTCGTCTGAAGTCGTCGATGCGCCGTTGACGAACGGCACCGCGTTGACGGCGATCAGCGCGAGCAGGCCCAGAGCGACCCAGCGATGGGTCGCGACGGTCCGCAGGCGCAGCAGCTCGGCGGAGATCATCGCGCTCACGACCGGCCCTCCTCGTATTCGGTGAGCTCGAGGAAATCGTCCTCGAGAGAGTCGATGTCCGCCATCCGGCGGTGCGCGCGCAGCCGACCGCGGTCGAGGATCAGGACCTCATCAACGCTCTGAGCAACCTCGGCCAACACGTGGCTGGAGAGCAGGACGGTGCGCCCCTCGCCGGCGAAGCCGCGCAGCAGGTCGCGTAACCAGCGGATGCCGGCCGGGTCGAGGCCGTTGGTCGGCTCGTCGAGGATGAGGACGGGCGGATCGCCGAGCAGCGCGCCGGCGAGGGACAGGCGCTGGCCCATGCCGAGCGAGAAGTCACCGACGTGGCGGTCGGCTGCCTCGCGCAGGCCGACGAGGCCGAGCACCGCGTCCACGCGCGTCGGGTCGAACCCGCTCTCGACGCTGAGGACGCGGAGGTGGTTGCGCGCCGTGCGGCGCCCGTCGAACGCGTTGGCCTCCAGCACCACGCCGACCTGACGGCCGGGGCCGTCGAGCTCGGCGTAGCGCCGGCCGCCGATCAGGGCCTGGCCACCGGTTGGAGCGACGAGGCCGAGCAGCATCCGCAGCATGGTCGTCTTGCCCGAGCCGTTGGGGCCGAGAAGACCGACCACGCGGCCCGGCGCGATCTCGAAGCTGACGTTGTCGACGGCGCGGACAGCGCCGAAGTCCTTGGTCAGTGCGTCGACGGCAATCAACGGCACGGGTAAGC
>DATFQI010000113.1:0-7690 GCA_035264365.1 Solirubrobacteraceae bacterium | reverse complement strand
GAGCGGAGCTTCTCCTCCAGGGAGGCGATCCGCGCCTCGAGCATCGCCTGCTCGTTCTTGGCGTCGTCGTACTCGGAGTTCTCGGAGATGTCGCCGAACTCGCGCGCTTCCTTGATGCGCTCGGCGACCTCGCGGCGCTTGACGGTGGAGAGGTGCTCGATCTCATCCTTCAGCTTGTCGAGCCCCTCGGGGGTGAGCAGGACGTCTCTCTGCATCTCGTCGTCCTAAGTCGGGTCCGGAGAAAAGAAAAGCCCGCACAAATCGCGGACCTGTGGATGCGCTCAGGCTTTCGGCGCAGCGCGGCATGGTAGCACCGGATCCGGTGCGTCAAAAAGCGAGCGCGGAGCGCAGCCCGGCGATCACTTCGCGCTGCTCAGACAGGCTTTCGGCGCGTTGCAGCGCGTCCTGGACGGCGGGCGCCTCGCCCAGCCGCTCGACGTACCAGGGATGGAACTTGCGCAGGTAGCGCGCCGCGCGCGCGTCGCCCAGGTGCTCCTCCGCGCGATCGACGACCCACGCCCACTCCTCGAGGATCTCCTCGCGCGCTGGCTCCGAGTCGCGCGTGCCGAGCACCTGCTCGAACAGCCACGGGTTCCCGAGCGAGCCGCGCGCGAGCATGATCGCCTCGGCGCCCGTGTACTCGAACGCCCAGCGAACGTGCTCGGCCTCGCGCATGCCGCCGGAGACGATCACCGGCACCGGCAGCACCTGCACGAGCTCGGCGGCGAGGTCGTAGTCGGGGCGGCCCTTGTGGCGGACCTTGACGGTGCGCGGGTGGAAGGTGATGCCGGCCACGCCGGCCTCCTCGACCAGCCGGCGGGCGACGTCGAAGCCCTCCGCGCGCAGCTTGACGGTCACCGGGAGGCCGGAGCCCTCCGCGGCCGCCTTCGCGACCGCGACCGCGGTGTCGGGGTCCTTGAGCAGCGCCGCGCCGGCGCCGGTCTTGCAGACCTTCGGGACCGGGCAGCCCATGTTGAGGTCGATCAGGTCGGCGCCCGCCTCGGCCACGCGCGCGGCCGCCGTGCGCATGATGTCCGGGTCCTGGCCGAACAACTGCATCGCCACCGGCCCGCCCTCGCGCTCGCGCGGGTCGATCACCAGCAGCTCGTCGAGCGTCTTGCGGTTCTCGTAGTGGATCGCGAAGCTCGAGACCATCTCGGAGAACGCCAGGCCCGCGCCGTGGCGCTTGGCCTGCAGGCGCACGAACCAGTTGCCGATGCCCGCGAGCGGCGCGAGCACGACGCGGTTGGGGATGGTGAGTCCTCCGAGCTGCCACGGATCGGTCAGCGATCGCACGCCTTCTAGGGTACGGCGGCCGATGGCCTACGAGCTGGTGATCTTCGACTGCGACGGCGTGCTCGTCGACTCCGAGCCGCTCTCGAACCGGATCCTCGCCGAGCGGCTGACCGCGATCGGCCTGCCGACCACCACCGAGCAGTCGATCCAGGACTACATGGGCCGCTCGTGGAAGACCGACCAGGAGATCATCGAGCGCCGGCTCGGGCGGCCGCTGCCGGACGGTTGGGTGGACGCCTACCACGCGGAGGTGATCGCGGCCTTCGGGACGGAGCTCGAGCCCGTCGCGGGCATCGCCGACGCGCTCGCCGCGATCGAGCTGCCGTCGTGCGTGGCCTCCTCGAGCGCGCACCCCCGCATCCGCGCCGCCCTGGAGGCGACCGGGCTGCTCAGGCACTTCGAGGGCCGGATCTTCTCCGCCACGGACGTCGAGCACGGCAAGCCGGCGCCCGACCTGTTCCTGCACGCCGCGCGCGAGTGCGGCGCCGCGCCGGAGCGCTGCGTGGTCGTCGAGGACGCGCCCCCCGGCGCGGAGGCCGGCCGCCGCGCCGGCATGGACGTGCTCGGCTACGCGGGGCTGACGGCGCCGGAGCTGCTCGCCGCCGAGGGCGCGCGGGTGTTCGCCTCGATGGCCGAGCTACCGGCCCTCCTCAACGGTTCCGCTCCCAGATGAGCCGCAGGCCCGTGAGGGTCAGCAGGTCGTCGACCTCGTCGATGCGCTTGCAGTAGGGCGCGACGGCGCCCGCGAGGCCGCCGGTCGCGATCGCGTGCGAGACGCCGACCTCGCCCTCGAGCCGCTCGAGGATGCCGTCGACCATGCCGGCGTAGCCGTAGAGCACGCCGGAGCGGATCGCCTCGACCGTCGACTTGCCGAGCACGGCGCGCGGCTCGGTGAGGTCGATCGTCGGGAGCGCCGCGGCGCGCTCCGTGAGCGCCTCGAGCGAGATCTCCAGGCCGGGGAAGATCACCCCGCCGAGGTACTCGGCGTCGGCGGAGACCACGTCGTGCGTCACGGCGGTGCCGAAGTCGACGATCACGCACGCGCCGCCGACCTTCTCGAACCCGGCGACGGCGTTGACGAGCCGGTCCGGGCCGATCTCGCGCGGGTTGTCGTAGCGGATCGACATCCCGGTGCGCAGCCCCGGGCCGACGACGAGCAGCTCGTGGTCGAGGTAGCGCTCGCCGACCTCGTCCCACTCGGGCCGCAGCCGCGGGACGGTCGAGGAGACGATCGAGGCGTCGAGGTCGTCGAACGAGAGCCCGCGCAGCGCGAGCAGGGCGCGCAGCGCAGCGCCGAGCTCGTCCGCGGTCGACTTGCGCACGGTGGCGAAGCGCCAGTGCTCGATCAGCTCGGTCCCGTCGAAGGTCCCGAGGTGGGTCTGGGTGTTGCCGACGTCGATGACCAGCAGCATGCGGTCGGCAGGTTAGACTCGCGCCGCCTTGCCCGCCGCCACGCTCTACGCCCTGCCGGCCTCGCATCCCAGTGCCGCGGTCGCGCTCGCGATGCGCCTGAAGGGCGTCGACTTCCGGCGCGTGGACATGATCCCGGTCGTCTCGAAGGTCCAGCAGTTCGCGAAGTTCCGCGGGCTCACGGTGCCCGCCGTCGAGTTCGACGACGGCGAGAAGGTGCTCGGCTCGCGTGAGATCGTGCGGGCGCTCGAGCACCGCGCGCCCGATCCGCCGCTGCTGCCGGCCGACGGGCGCGAGCGCCGCGCGGTCGAGGAGGCCGAGCGCTGGGGAGACGAGGTGCTGCAGCCGCTCGCGCGGCGGCTCGCGTGGGCTTCGCTGTTGCGCTCGACCGGCTCGATGATGGGCTTCGCGGCCGACGCCGACCTGCCCGTCCCCGATCCGCTGGTGAAGGTCACGGCGCCGCTGGTGGCGCGGCTGTCGGCGTACTTCAACGGTGCGAGCGACCCCGCCGTGCGAGCGGACCTGATCAACCTCGACTTCCACCTCGAGCGCGCGGACCGGTGGATCGCGACCGGCGCCGCCGGCGTGTCCGAGCAGGTGCCCAACGCCGCCGACCTCCAGATCGGCTCCGGCGTCCGGCTGCTGTTGACGATCGAGGACCTGAAGCCGCGGCTCGAGGGCCGCCCGAGCGCGGCGCTCGCCATGCGCTGGTTCGAGCACTACCCGGGGCGGGTGCCTGCGGGCACGTTGCCGGCCGATTGGCTCGCGGCGCGGGCTCCTGCGCCCGTCTAGCCCCGCTGTTGCAGGCGCCGGTGGCGTCCGGTGGTTGCCCACCCAGCACAAGCCGACCGACGCCCTCGGCGCCTGCCAAAGCGCGCCCTGGCTTCAGCGCGCCCGGCGCTTGCGGTACCCGCCGCCGCGCACGACCCGCCCCGGTGACGCCGACGTCCGCGTCAACCCCTGGGCGTCGCGGGCGGCGACGTAGATGTGCCCGGGGATCCGGCGGCGGGCCGCGATCGCCCGGCGGCCGGAGCGCCGCAGCGCGATCGAGAGCCGCTTGACACGGCCGCGCCGGAGCGAGAACGGCCGGCGCGCGACCCGCCGCTCGCCCGCGCGCGTCAAGCGCGCGGTGACGGTTACGACGCCGGTGCAGCGGCGCGCCACGCGGTCGGCGCAGGCGAGCTTGACCCAGGCGCGCCCGCGTCGGTCGACCGCCGCCCGGCGCGAGAGCACCGCGACGCCTGCGAACGGGCGCAGCCGGTGGCCCTTGGCCCGCACCGGGTCGCGGTGCGGGGCGCCGCCGGAGACGCGCGGGACGAGCGCGACCGAGTCGAAGTACGCGTCGTCGTAGGCGCCGGCGGCGGGCACGGAGCGCAGCGTCACCGCGACCGACCGCGTCAGCGGCGGCATCGCGCCCGAGGCCGAGCGCGGCAGCAGGTTGGTCGCCCCGCCGCGGTCGCCGGCCGTGACCGGGCCGATCTGGATCCGGCCGAGCGCGTCGCCGGCCGGGTCGCGGAACTCGGCCTCGACGATCGCCCCGTCACCGCTCGCCCGGTAGCCGCCGAGCAGCGCCGACAGGGCGGCCGAGCCGTGGCCCATGTCGATCTCCGGCGCCGCCTCGCTGACGTCCGCGACCTGCGTGGCGGTGTTGCCCTTGCCGGGGCCCGCGGTGAAGAACGCGTCGCCGGCGCCGAGCGCCTCGCCAATCCGCCGCGACGGGAACGGGAAGCTCCCGACCACCGTGCCGTAGCGCACGAACGTGAACGAGCCCGAGCGCGACCACTGCGGCGGCGCCGGGCTCGAGGTGTCGTCCTCGGCCGGCGTGCCCGCCTCCGCGCCCGCGTTGGAGAGCACGTTGCCGGTCATCGCGCCGGGTGCCGGCGGCTGCAGCTCGAGCGCGCCCATGTCGCGCCGCAGCGAGCCGTCGCCGGTCCCGTCGGCGAGCCGCACGAAGCCGAGCGCGTCCTCGTGGGGCTCGCTGTCGGACAGCGGGCCGGGGCGCCCGGCGTCGAGCACGGGCGAGCCGGGCTGCGGGCGCGCGTCGGCGGGCGCGGTGAAGCGCGGGTCGGCGGCGAGGTTGGTCGCGCCGGTGGCCTCCGGAAAATCGGAGTAGGTCACCGACAGCGAGCCGCCGCCGAGGTCGAACCCGCGGCCGTAGCCCCAGACGATCGAGTCGGCCGCGGTGACGGCGATCGTCCGCCCCGGCGTCGCGCAGCTGCCGCCCACGCCCGCATCGCCGCTCCCGCGCACGGTCACGTGGTCGAGCGCCAGCCGCGCGGATCCCGTCTCGCACAGGACCTCGAGGCCCGGCGCCGCGGCGTCGACGAGCACGCTCGAGAGCTCCGCGGCGCCGCCGCGCACGCGCACGCGACCCTCGATCTGGGCGCTGAGCGCCTCGGCGCCGTCGTCGATCTGCAGCGCCGGCGCGGCGCCGGCGCCGTCGACGCGCAGGAGGCGCACGCTGCTGCCGGGGTCGAGCAGCCGCAGCGTCGGCCCGCTCGCCCCGGGGCGCAGGCGGGTCAGGTCGGCGCCGAGCCCGACGACCCGCACGGGCCGCCCTGCCTGGTCGGCGAACGCGCCCGCCTCGCTGATGCGGCCGAGCAGGATCGTGTCGCGCTCGCTGTCCGAGCGCGCCGCCGCGAACGCGTCGGCGGCCGTGTCCTTCGCCATGCAGCCGGTCGCACGGATCTCGACGCAGTACGTCGCGGCGTCGGCCGTCGCGGCGGGCGCCATGGCCAACAGCGCCACCAGGACCATCCACCGCCTCCACCTTCTCACGGACGGAACGCTACCTGGATGCGCGCACGTCGAGCGGCGGGCCGGCGCGCCGGACCTCCTGCCCGCCGAGCGCGGCGAGCGCGTCCGCGAGCGCCGTTCCGTCCGGGAGCGTGAGCCCGGGGTCGAGCTCGAGCAGGGGCACGAGCACGAAGCGCCGGTTGGCCACCTCGCGGTGCGGGATCGCCAGACGCTCGGACTCGTAGGCTTCCGTCCCGAGCAGCAGCACGTCGACGTCGACCGGCCGCGGGCCGTGGCGCACACCGCCCGCCTCGCGCCCGAGCGCGCGCTCCACGGCCTTGCACGCGTCCAGCAGCGGCTCCGGCCCGAGCGCCGTCTCGACGCGCAGGCACGCGTTCAGGAACGCCGGCTGGTCGAGCACCTCGCCCACCGGCGCGGTCTCGTAGACCGACGAGGAGGCGATCGCCTGCACGCCGTGGACCCACAGGTCCTCGACCGCCGCCTGCAGCAGCGCGCGCCGGTCGCCGAGGTTGGAGCCGAGCCCGAGGTAGCCGAGCTCGGTGCTCACCGGCGCTCCCGCATCATCGCCAGCTGCCGCGACTGGGCGACCAGCGTGCCGTCCTGCGTCCACAGCTCGCCGTCCTCCTCCCACGCCCCGCCGGCCGAGAACCCCGAGCGGTACTCCGCCAGCAGCCACTCGCCCGGGGCGGGCAGCGGCGCGCGGAAGTGGATCGTGAGGTCCAAGGTCGGGACGATCACGAAGCGCCCGAGCTTGGAGAACGCGGCGGGCAGCCAGCCGTCGGACATCGCGGTCACCGCCAGGTGGTCGAGCGGGCCGCCCTCCTTCAGGCGCATCCAGGAGACGTGGCGGGCGCGCTCGGCCGGGCGTCCCGGGAAGCCGCCCTCGACCCAGCGCAGGTCGAAGCGCTCCTGGAAGCGCGGCGCCCCCTCGACTCGGCGGAGCTCCGGGCAGGCCTCGGGCGGCGGCGCGGCGGGCGGTCGCACGTCCGCCCACTCCGGCTCGCCCTCGCGCCAGGCGGCGGCGCCGGCGAGCGCCAGCGCGATCGGCCGCCCCTCCTGCTCGAGCCGCAGGCTCAGGGCGGTGCTCGAGCGCCCGGCGCGCTCGACCTTCACGGCGACCTCGATCGGTCCCGCGGCCGGCGCGTCGACGAAGTGCACGGTCAGCGAGCGCGGCGGCCGCTGCGGGTCGTCGAGCTCCTCGAGCATCGCGCGCACGAGGAAGGCGGTCAGGTAGCCGCCGAACGGCCCGCGCTCGATCCACCACGCCTCCGAGACCTCGCCACGGAAGCGGCCGTCGCCGTTGCGCGACAGCAGCGTGTCGGCCGCGAGGGTCACGCCTCCTGCAGCCCCAGCCGCGCGTGCAGCCGCGCCAGCGGCCGCGGCGCCCACCAGTTCCAGCGGCCCAGCAGCGCCATCAGCGACGGCACCAGCAGCGTTCGCACGAGGAAGGCGTCGATCAGCACCGCGAGCGCCGTGCCGACCCCGAGCTCCTTGACGAACACGATCTCGGAGGTCGCGAAGGCGCCGATCGCCGCGCAGAACAGCAGCGCGGCGTAGGTGACGATGCGACCGGTCCGCTCGAGCCCCACGGCGACCGACTCGCGCTCGCCCAGTCCGGCGTCGCGGGCCTCCTTGATGCGGGTGAGCAGGAACACGCCGTAGTCGGTCGAGAGCCCGAAGGCGACGCAGAACAGCAGCACGGGCTGGGTCGCCTCCAGCGCGCCCTGCGATTCGTAGGCGAGCAGTCCCTCCAGCCGCCCGTCCTGGAAGATCAGCACCAGCAGCCCGAACGCGGCGCTGACCGTCAGCAGGTTCATCAGCAGCGCCTTGAACGGCAACACGACCGAGCCCGTCATGGCGAACAGGATGACGAGCGTCGTCGTCGCGAGGATCGCGAGCGCGAGCGGCAGCGAGCCGCCGATCGAGTCCTGCTGGTCGAGGAAGCCGGCCGTCTCGCCGCCGACCTGGACGCGATAGGGCACGTCGAGCGCGCGAACGTCCTCGACGAGCCTCTTCGCGGACTCCGATAGCGCGGCCCGCTCCGGCACGACGTGGTAGATCCAGTAGCCGCCCGCCTGCTCCGGGCCGCTCACGCTCGCGACGCCCTCGAGCGCCGCCAGCCGGCGCCCGTAGTCCTCCGCCGCCGGGCGCCCGCGCTCCCCCGCGCCGGCCACGACGAGCACGGGCGTCGTCGGCCCCGGCGGGAACTCGGCGCGGATCGCGTCGT
>DATFQI010000112.1:0-20755 GCA_035264365.1 Solirubrobacteraceae bacterium | reverse complement strand
GACAGTTCCGGCTCGACGCGCTCGCGGAGCCGCGCACCGCGTTGAAGGACTTCCAGGTCGCCTACTACCTCGACCCCCAGAACCCCCGGTCGTGGACGGACCTGATCGTCGCCACCCGGGCCGTGCAGGCCGACGGCGGCTAGCGCCCGGCGCGCGCCACGAGGGACTGCCGGAACAGCGGGGCCCCGCCGATGGCCCGGACGCGTGGCTCGGCGAACCCCGCCGCACGCAGCGAGGCGCGCAGCGACGCGCGCGTGAAGAACCGCAGGTGCTGGCCCCGGGGGTCGAAGTGCGCGTCGAAGCGGACCAGCCCGATCAGCGCCGCCTGCAGGCGCCCGTGGTAGGGCACGGTGAGCAGCAGCCGCCCGTGCGGTCGCAGGACGCGCCGGGCCTCCTGGAGCAGGTGCGCGCCGTCGGCCACGTGCTCGAGCACCTCCGAGCACCACACGAGGTCCACGGAGCGGTGCTCGAGCGGGATCGAGCCGTCCTCGGCGAGCAGCCTGAGGTCGGCGCCCGGCGCGACCGCCCGGGCACGCTCGAGGGCGGCCGAGGCGACCTCGACCCCGACCGGGTCGCAGCCCGCGGCGCGCAGCGCCGCCACGAACCGGCCGGCGCCGCAGCCGAGATCGAGCACGCGCTCGCCCGGCCGCGCCTCGGAGAGCAACAGCGCCCGCCGGCGCTCCCAGGCCCAGGGCTCCGGGTCCGCCGGCGCCTCCTCCCAGACCTCCTCGTAGAACGCGCGCATCGGCGCGCAGGCTAGCCGTAGCCGCAGGTGCCGCCGTAGGGCGGGAGCCCCGCGACGGCGTCGCGCGCGCGGGCCCGAGCCAGGTTGGCCCCGAGCAGGCCGTCCGGGCGCTCCAACCGCGTCCGGATCCCGTAGAGGACGCACTCGGGGTCGCGCAGCCGCGTGAGCGGCACCGCCGCGTCGGCGCTCAGCCCGTACAGGTAGTCGGTGTCGAGCCGCCCGCCGTCGAGGTAGCGCTCGACGTTGCGCGAGGCGATCAGCCCGTCGGGGTTGACGGCCGCGAACGCCACGGCGCCGCATGCCGAGACGAGCACGAGCGCGCGCGGGAGCCACCCGCTCCGGCCGGTCGCGAGCGTCGCGAGCACCAGGACGAGCACCGCGCCGAGCCAGAGGATGTTGGCGTCGGCGAGCATCCGCAGGCGGGTGGCGCCGTAGGCGTCCTCATAGAGCCCGAGGCGCTTGAGGGCCGACGCCAGCACGACCAGGCAGAGCGCGCACAGCGCCGCCAGCAGGGCCCGCAGGAGCACGTCGTCTCGGCGCCCGCCGAGCCGCGCCCAGCGGCGCGCGCCCGCGATCACGGCGAGCGTCAGCATGGCGGCGGCCATCAGCTGGCCGTAGCCCTGGTGCGCGTAGTCCGCGTAGGAGAGCCCGGAGGTGCGCAGGACGTGGTCGTGGCCGCCGAACAGCACGGCGACCTGGACGACCACGAACAGCGCGAACAGCGCCACCAGCGAGGCCAGCGGGAGCAGCCACTCCGCACGGGCGAGCCGCGGGCGGCCGGGGGCTCCGGCGGCCGCCGGGCCGCCGGCGCGCGCGACCGCGAGCGCCCCGCCCAGCGCCGCCACGGCCGCCAGCGCGACGGCGCGCCCGACCGGCGCGTCGACCTCGATGTCGCTCGGCAGCGCGCGGTCCACGATCTCCGCGAATGCCGCGTCGGCGGCCGTGAACAGCGGCACGAACACCGCGAGCAGTGCCGCCGCGAGCAGCCCGCCGCGCAGCACCGGCCGCACGCGCGCGCCGTCGGGCCTGCACACCGCCCGGCCGAGCGGGGCGACCACGGCGACCGCGCCGAGCAGCGGGCGCCGGGGCGCGTGCACGAGCCCGGCGACGACCTGGCGCCCGCTCGCCCCACCCGCCGCGGCCAGCGACGCGAGCATCGCCGCCGCGATCAGGCAGGGGATCCACACCCAGTCGGCATCGCGCAGCGCCGGCACCGCGGCGAGGGCAGCCGCCAGCGCCCACAGCGTCAGGGTGTAGGCGCCGGGCGCCATGCCGAGCGCGGCGGCCAGCCCGCACAGCGCGACACCGAGCAGCGCCAGTCCCAAGCCGGCGGGGATGCCCACCAGCGCGACCGCCGCGAGCACGCCCAGCGCCGCCACGGCCGCCGCGTACCAGCCCGGCGCGACGCGCCCGGCCGCGCGGAGCTTCGCCGCGAGCGGCGCCGGCACGGACAGCAGGGATCCTCCGGCCTCGCGGCCGGCACCTTCGGGCTGCGTGCTCACGCCGGCAGCTCCACGACCATCCGGCACCCCGCCGGGTCCCGCCCCTCCGCCCGGATCGCGCCCCCGTGGGCGTCGACGATCCAGCGCGCGATCGACAGCCCGAGGCCGCTGCCCGCGCCGTTGCGGGCGGCGTCGGCGCGGTAGAAGCGCTCGAAGACGCGCTCGGCCTCGTGCGGGGCGATCCCCGGGCCCTCGTCGGTGACCTCGATCCGCGTGCGGCCGCCGGCCGCGCACGCGCTCAGCCACACGCGGCCCTCGGGCGGGGAGTGGCGCACCGCGTTGTCGAGCAGGTTCGCGACCACCTGGTGCATCCGCTCCGGGTCGCCCACGACGCGCAGGTCGCCGGGCTGCACGCACACCTTCAGCCGCACCGGGCGGTCGCCGAGCTCGCACTCGCGCGTGGCCTGCTCGAGCAGCTCGCGCACACCGAAGGAGACCGGCTCGAGCACGAGCCCGCCGCTCTCCAGGCGAGAGAGGTCCAGCAGCTGCTCGACCAGGCGACCGAGCCGCTCCGTCTGTGCCAGGGCCGTGCGCAGCGCCGCGGGGTCGGTCGGCTCGACCCCGTCGGCGAGGTTCTCGAGCAGCGCCTGCAGCGAGGCGATCGGCGTGCGCAGCTCGTGCGAGACGTTGGCGACCAGGTCGCGCCGCATCCGCTCGACGTCGGCGAGGTCCGCGGCCATCGCGTTGAACGCCCGCGCCAGCTCCCCGACCTCGTCGCGCGAGGTCGCGCGCACGCGGCGGTCGTAGTCGCCGCGCGCCATCGCGCTCGCCGCGGCGGCCATGTCGCGCAGCGGCGAGGTCATGCCGCGCGCGAGGAACTGCACCATCGCCAGGCCCAGCGCCGCCGCCAGCAGCACCCGCCACTCGAGGTCCAGCCCGGCGCGGCGGCCGAGCGCCAGCACGGCGACGGTGCCGCCGACGGTCGCCACGATGACGACGCCGAGCTTGACCTTGATCGAGCGCAGGCGGTCGAGCGGGCGCAGCATCGGGCTAGGCCTCCAGCGCGTAGCCGACGCCGTGGACCGTGCGCACGAGCCCGGCGCCGAGCTTGGAGCGCAGCCCGCGCACGTGCGAGTCGACGGTCCGCTGGCCGGAGCCGTCGCGCCAGCCCCAGACGTCCGCGAGCAGCTGCTCGCGGGTGAAGACGACGCCCGGCCGCGCGGCGAGCAGCGCCAGCAGGTCGAACTCCGTCGGCGTCAGGTGCACCGGCTCGCCGCCGACGTGCACGCGCCGCGTCGCGGGGTCGAGCTCGAGCTCGCCGACCCTCAGAGCGTCGCCGGCGGGTGCGGGCCGGCGCTCGACGCGCCGCAGGAGCGCCCGCACCCGCGCGACGAGCTCGCGGGGGGAGAACGGCTTGGTCATGTAGTCGTCGGCGCCGACGCCGAGCCCGACGAGGACGTCCGTCTCCTCGCCGCGCGCGGTCAGCATCAGCACCGGAATCGGACCACGCCCACCCTCGCGCTGGACGCGCCTGCAGACCTCGAGCCCGTCGATGCCGGGCAGCATCACGTCGAGCACCACCAGGTCGGGCCGCACGCGCTCGCACAGGCGGACGCCTGAGGGCCCGTCCGAGGCGACCTCGACCTCGAAGCCCTCGGCGCGCAGGCGGGCGCTGACGGCGGAGGCGATCACGACCTCGTCCTCGATCACGCAGATGAGCGGGGCAGCCATGGGAGGCGAGTGTGCCAGGGCCATGTGCGAGCCGGGGAGGGATCCCGTGCAGGTTTGGTGCAGAATCAGAGGCGATGCGGCTGCGGTTGATCCGGCACGCCACCCTGATCGTGGAGCTGGCGGGACATTGCGTCCTGGTCGACCCGATGCTCGACCCCGCCCGCGCGCGCCCGCCCGTCGAGAACACGCCCAACGACCGCCGCAACCCGCTCGTCGAGCTGCCCGAGCCGGTCGAGCTGCTGGTGCGCAACCTCGACGCCGTGCTGGTCACCCACCTGCACGCCGACCACCTCGACGAGACCGCCGTCGACCTGCTCCCCAAGGACGTCCCGCTGCTCTGCCAGCCGCCCGACGAGGGCGTGCTGCGCGACCGCGGCTTCACGGACGTGCGGCCCGTCGACGGCGTGGGCGAGCTGTACGGGATCACGGTCACGCGCACCGGCGGCCGGCACGGCACCGGCGAGATCGCGGAGATGCTCGCGCCCGTCTCCGGCTTCGTGCTCTCCGCCCCCGGCGAGCCCTCGCTCTACGTCGCGGGCGACACGGTCTGGTGCGACGAGGTCGCGGCCGCGCTCGACGAGCACCGCCCGGACGTGGTGGTCGTCAACGCCGGCGGCGCCCGCTTCACCGAGGGCGACCCGATCACGATGACCGCGGACGACGTCGAGGCGGTCGCCGCCCATGCCCCCGGCACACGGCTGGTGGCCGTGCACCTCGAGGCGATCAACCACTGCCTGGAGACGCGCTCGGACCTGCACCAGCGCCTGCGCGACGCCGGGCTCACCGAGCGCGTGACCGTCCCCGAGGACGGTGCGCTCGTGCCGCTCTAGCTAGAGCACGCGCTCCAGCAGCCGCACGACCGCCCGGAAGGCGCCCTTGCGCAGCCGTCGCGGCGTGTCGCAGGGCTCGTGGCGGCACGGGTTGTCGAGGCCGCCGAGCTTCATCGCCCGCCGCCCGGCCAGCTCGAGCTCGCGGTGGTCGGAGTTGCCGGTGCCCGAGTCGCGCTGCCAGTCGAGCCGCGCGCCCGCCGGCTCCGCCGCCCGCAGCAGCTCCCGCTCCACGCCCCGCCGCGGCGCCGCCACGGGCGAGCGCAGACGCAGCCGGGCGCTCGTGCCGACCTCGTCGAGCGAGAGCGCCCAGCGCAGCCGCCGCCGCGGCACCTGCGGCGCCAGCGCGAGCGCCCCCAGGTGGTCCGGCGAGCCCGTGTAGAGGCGCTCCTCGGCGCCGGTGGCGACCAGCCAGACGTCGCACTCCGGCGCTCGCAGGCGCGGCGCCAGCGCCGCCAGCACGCCGAGCCCCGAGGCATTGTCCTCCGCCCCCGGCCCGGCGGGCATCGTGTCCGCGTGGGCCATCAGCACTCGCAGGCAGTCCTTGCGGGGTGGGCGGGACTTGATCACGCCGATGACGTTGCGCGAGCGCCCGCGCGGCGTCCGGAAGCGCTGCACCCGCACCGTCAGCCCGGCGGCGCGGAAGCGGGCGGCCACGCGCCGCTGCGCCCGCGCCTCGGCGGCCGAGCCCGCCGGCCGCGGGCCGGCGTCGGCGACCGAGACCGCGAAGGCATACGCCGCGTCGCCGGGCGCGGCGAGCGCGAGCACGGCGGCGGCCTCCGCCAGCACGTCCGGGTCAGAAGGCGCCCCGGCGCGACAGCACGGCCGGGATGGTCTTCAGCAGGATCGCGAGATCCAGGCCGATCGACCAGCGCTCGAGGTAGAGGAAGTCGAGCCGCACGAGGTCGTCGAAGTCGAGCTCCGAGCGCCCCGAGATCTGCCACAGCCCGGTCACGCCCGGGAGCACGAGGTAGCGCTTCTTGTGCCACTCCTCCAGCTGCTCGAAGTCGCGCTGCGGCAGCGGCCGCGGGCCGACCAGCGACATCTTGCCCGCGATCACGTTGAGCAGCTGCGGCAGCTCGTCGAGCGAGTAGCGGCGCAGGAACGCGCCGACGCGGGTGTTGCGCGGGTCCTCGCGGATCTTGAACAGCGCGCCGTCGGCCTCGTTGGCGGCCTCGAGGTCCGCCTGCAGCTCGTCGGCGTCCTGGCGCATCGTGCGGAACTTGAAGCACGCGAACGGCTCGCCGCCGATGCCCGGGCGGATCGAGCGGTAGAGGACGGGCCCGCGCGAGGACAGCCGTACCGCGAGCGCGCACGCGAGCAGCAGCGGGCTGAGCACGACGATCAGCAACGCCGCCAGGCAGAAGTCGAAGCTGCGCTTGACGAAGTAGTCGACGCCGTCGAACACGGGCGGGCGCAGCTCGAACAACGGCACCGAAGCGCCCGGCACGAACTCCGCCCGGTGGACGAGGATCTCCATCGTCGACGGCGCGATCCGCACCGTCACCCCGCGGCGGTGGCACTGGTCGACGAGCTCGACCGCGCGCTCCTCCGGGAAGTCGGGGTCGGCGATGATGACCTCCTGCACGCGATGCGCGTCGAGCACCTCGGGCAGGTCGTCGATGCGCCCGAGCGAGCGCAGCCCGTTGTCCGGGCGCGGGGTGAGCGAGATGAAGCCGACCATCTCGACCGGGGCGTGCACCTCGTCGGTGAGCGCGTGGGCGACGTCCTCGATGTGCTTGCCGGAGCCCACCAGCACCGCCCGGCGCTGGTAGCCGGCCGCCCGCAGCAGCACGCCCGTGGCGCGCTCGTACAGGTGGCGGGCGCCGCCGACCATCAGGATCGCGAACGCCAGCGTGCCGTAGAAGATGTAGTAGCTGGAGTACTGCTCGCCGTTGACGACGGCGAACACGAGCGCCACCAGCATCACCTGGATCAGGCTCGTGACGATCCGCGGCAGGCCCGGGCGCTGGGCCCGTTCGGCATAGAGGTCGCCGCGTGCGAACAGCAGCACCATCACGAGGTAGGCGAACGCGATCGTCTCGCCGGCCTCGACGCTCGAGGCGTGCCACGCCCACTCGCCGTCGCGCAGCACCGCCTTGACCATCAGCGCCGTGTAGATCGACGCGTAGAGCGCGACGAAGTCCAGCGCGAGCAGCGACGTGACGCGCAGCGCTCGGCGCAGCGTCTCCCTCCGCAGCAGGAAGGAGAGCATCGGCGGCTTCTTGCGGCGCACGTCCACCGGTGGGAGCACGATCGCAGGCACGCCAGCGGCAGGCGAGCGCTGGCCCCGCTTGGGCGGGTCCTGGGTCTGTGAGGGTGCGTCAGCCAAGATCGGCTCCGCACCCATCAACGCGGCGGGCGCTCGTTTGTATCGCGGTTTGGTGTCTGGGCACGGTTGCGTCTCACGAAGGAGCCGGCCACGCCGCGCGCGCCGGCTACGAGAAGCCGGCGCCGGTGAGGGCCTCGGCGCCGGATTCCTCCAGCGTGCGAGCGAGGCCCTCGCGGAGCTCGACCATCGGCTCCCAGCCCAGCTTCTCGCGGGCGAGCGAGATGTCGGGCTGGCGGACCTGCGGGTCGTCGGTCGGGAGCGCCTCGTGGACGATCTCCGATCGCGAGCCCGTGATCTCGATGACGGCCTGGGCGAGCTCGAGCAGCGTGAACTCGTTGGGGTTGCCGATGTTGACCGGGTAGTGGATCCCGGAGTCGGCGAGACGGATGATCCCGTCGATGAGGTCCGACACGTAACAGAAGGACCTGGTCTGCGAACCGTCGCCGAACACGGTGATCGGCCGGTCCTGCAGGGCCTGGCGCATGAACGTCGGGATGGCGCGCCCGTCGTGCGGGCGCATGCGGGGCCCGTAGGTGTTGAAGATCCGCACCATCGCGGTGTCCACGCCCTGCTGGCGGTGGTAGGCCATGGTCAGCGCCTCGGCGTAGCGCTTGGCCTCGTCGTAGACACCGCGCGGCCCGATCGGGTTCACGTGGCCCCAGTAGGACTCGGGCTGCGGGTGCACCTGCGGGTCGCCGTAGACCTCCGAGGTGGAGGCGGTCAAAAACCGCGCCCGGTGGTGCTTGGCGAGGCCGAGCGCGTTGTGCGTCCCGTACGCGCCGACCTTCAGCGTGTGCAGCGGCAGCCGCAGGTAGTCGATCGGCGACGCCGGCGAGGCGAAGTGGTAGACGAAGTCGATCGGCTCGTTGACGAAGAACGGCTCGATGATGTCGTGGTGCACGTGGACGAAGTCCGGCGTGCGGATGTGCTCGATGTTGGCGAGGGAGCCCGTTTCGAAGTTGTCCACGCAGATCACGCGATGACCGCGACGGAGCAGTTCGTCGCACAGGTGCGACCCGAGGAATCCCGCGCCACCAGTCACGAGGCAGGTGGCCATAGCGGCGTCAGGATAGCGGCGGCGCTCAGGCCCGCGCGGCTTTGAACTGCTTCTTGCGCAGGGTCTTGGCGAGCTTGAAGCGCCCGTCGTCGCGCTTGACGGCGAGTCCCTGCGCCTGCAGTCGCTTGCACACGACGGGGCAGCGCTTGCAGCGCGGTCGCGACTTGCAGCACCGCTTCTTCGGCTTCACGACGCGCTTCTTGGCCACGCTCCGAGCGTAGGACGGCGCGGTCAGGTGTGCCGCCGGCGCAGCACCCGGGCCTCGCCGCGGCGCAGCGTGAGGCGCTCGGCGTCGAAGCGCTCGAGCAGCGCCTGGGCGTACTTGCGCGAGGTCCCGAGCTCGTCGCGCAACCGCGCGAGCGTGATCTCGCCCTCGGCCTCGATCAGCGCGACGACCCGCTCGCGGACCGCGTCGAGCGCCCCGGCGTGGATGTGCATGGCCGGCCCGAGCCGGACCGCGCGGCCGGCGTCGCGCAGCGCGGCGAGCTCGGCGGGGGCTTCGAGCTCGGCGTCGAGCGGCGGCTCGGCGCCGGCCGCGCGTAGCTCCTCCTCGATCGCGAGCGCGGCCGCCGACAGCGGCTCCGGCGGCGCCGGTGCGCGAGCCGGCTCCGGGGCGGCCTCGGGCTCCGGGTCGGGCTCCGGCTCGCCGCGCTCGATCCGCGCGAGGCGGGCGAGCAGGGCGCGCGACGGCCCGTGGCGGCGCGGTGCGGGGTCGAGCACGACGCCGCCGCCGAGCGTGTCCGGCGGCGCCAGCGAGCGGATCACCACGCGGTCGCCCGCCCGCGCCACGAGCGGCCGCTCCAGCCGCAGCTGCGCATAGCGGCCGCCGAGCTCGGCGAGCCGCGCCGCGACCTCTCGCGTGCCGTGGTGGACCGCGACGCGCGCGCCGCCCGCCGGCCGCGCCTCGGCCGAGACCCACTCCAGCGCCACGTCGAGCCGGTGGCTCACGACCGGCCGCGCAAGAAAAGTGTCAGACACCGTTCTTGCGTCGGCGGGGTGCGCGCCGGGCGCGCGGCGGGCGCCCACGTCGGCGGCGGCGACGACCACGTCCCCGCGTGCGACCTCGTCGACCGCCACGCCGGCGAGGTTCAGCGCCACGCGCTGGCCGGCCTGTGCGCGCTCGGTGGACGCGTCGTGGACCTGGACGCCGCGCACGCGTGCGGCCCGGCCGGACGGCAGCAGCTCGACGGCGTCGCCGCGGCCGGCGCTGCCCGACCACAGCGTCCCGGTCACCACGGTGCCGGCGCCGCGGATCGTGAACGCGCGGTCGACGTGCAGTACGAGCGCGCCGTCCCGGCCCGCGCGCCCCGGGAGGCCCTCCGCCGCGCGCGCCAGTGCCGCCGCCAGCGCGTCGAGGCCGTCGCCGCTGCGCGCCGACACCGCCACCGCCTCGGCCCCCGACAGCAGCTCCGCCGCCTCCTGCAGCGCCCGCGCCGGGTCGGCGAGGTCGGCCTTCGTGACCCCGACCACCCCCGCCGTCACCCCGAGGGCGGCCAGCACGGCCGCGTGCTCGCGCGTCTGCGGCATCACGCCGTCGTCGGCCGCGATCGTCATCAGGTACAGGTCGATCCCGGTCGCGCCGGCGACCATCGTGCGCACGAAGCGCTCGTGGCCCGGCACGTCGACCACCGACAGCCGCCGCCCGCCCGGCAGGGTCAGCGGCGCGTAGCCGAGCTCGATCGAGATGCCGCGCTCGCGCTCCTCGGGCAGCCGGTCGGTGTCGACGCCCGTGAGCGCGCGGATCAGCGCGGTCTTGCCGTGGTCGATGTGACCCGCCGTGCCGAGCGTCAGCGGTGCAAGAAAGGTGTCAGACACCTTTCTTGCGCGCGACCGCCCGCCCGGCCGCCTCCAGCTCGTCGTCCGCGAGCGTGCGCGGGTCGAGCAGCAGCCGCCCGGCCTCGATCCGCGCGATCACCGCCGGCTCGCCCTCGCGCAGGGCGGCCGCGAGCGCCTCGGCCCCGCCGCCGCCGACCGCCACCACGGGCCCGGGTAGCTCCAGCAGCGGCAGCGCGCCGCCGCCGACCTTCGCCACCGAGGCCACCACCTCGGCGCCCGGGATCAGCGCGGCCAGCCGCGCCGCCCGCTGCTCGAGCGACGACTCCGGCGCCGTCAGCATCGCCAGCACCGGGATCTCCCGGCGCGCCCGCTCGGGGTCGAGATAGAGGCGCAGCGTCGCCTCCAGCGCGGCGAGCCCGAGCTTGTCGAGCCGCAGCGCCCGAGCCAGCGGGTGCGCCCGCGCGCGGGCGACCGCGTCCGCCCGGCCCACCAGCAGCCCCGCCTGCGGCCCGCCCAGCAGCTTGTCGCCGGAGAAGCACACGAGCGCCGCGCCGGCCGTGACCGAGCGCCGCACCGCCGGCTCGCCGGCGAGCTGCGCCAGGTCATCCGCGAGCACGCCCGAGCCGACGTCGTCGATCACCGGCACGCCGAGCTCGCACAGCTCCTCGATCTCGACCTCCTGCACGAAGCCGAGCTGGCGGAAGTTGGACGGGTGGGCGCGCAGGATCGAGGCGGTCCGCTCGCCGAGGGCGCGCTCGTAGTCGGCACGGCGCGTGCGGTTGGTGGTGCCGACCTCGACCAGCCGCGCACCCGCCTGCGCGATCACCTCCGGCACGCGGAAGCCGCCGCCGATCTCCACCAGCTGCCCGCGCGAGACGACGATCTCCCGCTCGGCGCCGGCCAGCGCGGCCGCGGCCAGCAGCGTCGCGCCGGCGCAGTTGTTGACCGCCATCGCCGCCTCGGCGCCGGTCAGCTCGCACAGCAGCCCTGCGACGTGGTCGTGGCGCGAGCCGCGCTCCCCGCGCGCCAGGTCCCACTCGAGGTTGGAGTAGCCCTCCGCGGCGCGCGCGACCGCCTCGCGCGCGGCGGCGGCCAGCGGCGCCCGCCCGAGGTTGGTGTGCACGATCACCCCGGTCGCGTTGAGCACGCGCTGCAGCGACGGCCGCTCCGACGCCGCGGCGGCGGCCCGCGCCCGCGCCGTCAGGTCCGGGTCGCCGGCGCGCCCCTCGAGCAGCTCCGCCCGCCGCGCGACCAGCACCGAGCGCGCGGCCGCGAGCGCGATCGCACGCGGCGCGTCGACCTCCGCGGCGAGGGCGTCGACGGGTGGCAGCGAGCGCAGGTCGGCGTTGCCCACGAGCGGAAGGCTACGGATACGGTCCCGCCGGCGGACCGGCGTGCTCCCGGGGGTACCCTGGCGACATGGCCATCGAGGACAAGGACACGACCGACCTCTCCGTCGCGCCGATCGTCGGCCCGGACGACCCGCGCCGCTTCACCGACTCGGGGATCGAGATCAAGCCGCTCTACACGGCGTCGGACATGCCCGAGGACCTCGACCTCGGCGAGCCGGGCGAGTTCCCGTTCACCCGCGGCATCCACCGCGAGATGTACCGCAAGCGGCGCTGGACGATGCGCCAGTACGCCGGCTACGCCTCCGCCCGCGAGTCCAACGAGCGCTACAAGTACCTGCTCAAGAACGGCTCGACGGGCCTGAGCATGGCCTTCGACCTGCCGACCCAGCTCGGCCTGGACTCCGACGACCCGCGCTGCCTCGGCGAGGTCGGCCGCACCGGCGTCGCGATCGACACGCTCGAGGACATGCGGATGGCCTTCGACGGCATCCCGCTCGACGAGGTCTCGACCTCGATGACGATCAACGCCCCGGCCTCGGTGCTGCTGCTGCTCTACGAGCTGGTCGCCGAGGAGCAGGGCGTGCCGAGCGAGAAGCTCACCGGCACCGTCCAGAACGACATCCTCAAGGAGTACATCGCCCGCGGGAACTTCATCTACCCGCCCGAGCCGAGCATGCGGCTGGTCACCGACCTGTTCGCGTACTGCAAGGACAACATCCCGAAGTGGAACACGGTCTCGATCTCGGGCTATCACTTCCGCGAGAAGGGCTGCTCGGCCGTCCAGGAGGTCGCGTTCACGCTGGCCAACGGCATGGCCTACGTGCAGGCGGCGCTCGACGCCGGGCTCGCGGTCGACGACTTCGCCCCGCGGCTGGCGTTCTTCTTCAACGGCCACAACAACGTCTTCCAAGAGGTCGCGAAGTTCCGCGCCGCCCGCAACATGTGGGCGCACGCGATGCGCGACCGCTTCGGCTCGGAGAACCCGAAGTCGCAGACGATCCGCTTCCACACCCAGACGGGCGGCGTGACGCTGACCGCCCAGCAGCCGATCAACAACATCGTCCGCGTCGCGCTGCAGGGCTTCGCGGCCGTCTGCGGCGGCACCCAGTCGCTGCACACCAACGGCTACGACGAGGCGCTCGCGCTGCCCAGCGAGCGCGCCGCCAAGATCGCGCTGCGCACCCAGCAGATCCTCGCCCACGAGTCGGGCGCCGCCGACACCGTCGACCCGTTCGCCGGCTCCTACTACGTCGAGGCGCTGACCTCCGACATCGAGCGCCGCGCCTGGGCGCTGATCGAGAAGATCGACGAGATGGGCGGCTCGGTCGAGGCGATCGCCTTCATCAAGGGCGAGATCGAGGAGTCCGCCTTCGGCTACCACGAGCGCTACCGCACGGGCCAGGACATCGTGGTCGGCGTCAACAAGTACGAGGAGGACGACATCGAGGTCGAGGAGATCCTCCGCGTCGACCCCGAGACCGAGCGCGACCAGCTCGAGCGCCTGAAGAAGTTCAAGGAGGAGCGCGACCAGGAGCTCGCCAGCAAGCGCCTCGAGGAGCTCCAGGGCGCCGCCGAGGGCACCGACAACCTGCTCCCGTACATCAAGCAGGCGCTGAAGGACCACTGCTCGATCGGCGAGGTCTGCGGCGCGATGCGCGAGCACTTCGGCGAGTACCGGCCGGAGCACTGAGGCCCGGCCGGAGGCTACTTCTTGTAGCGCTTCGAGACCGTCTCGCAGCCGACGGTCTTGACGCTGCGGTTGAAGCCGATGTTGACGCGGTCCCCGCCCGGGCCGCAGTCGATCGTGACCGGAGTGCGGCTGTAGGCCTCGACGATGTCGTTGCCGTCGCCGGTCTTGACGCGGTTGCGGCCGTGGCCGGTGAGGCGGACGGTGTCGTCGCCGATGCCGCCGAGGATCACGTTGTGGCCCGGCCCACCCTGGAGGTAGTCGTTGCCGGGACCGCCGTCGATCACGTTGGAGCCGCGGCTGCCGTAGACGGTGTCGTTGCCGTCGCCGCCGAAGATGCGGTCGACGCCGTGCGACGGGCCGGTCGGGAGCCGGTTGCCCCAGAGCACGTCGTCGCCGCCCTCGCCGTAGAGCTTGTCGGGGCCCGAGCCGCCGAGCAGCGTGTCCTTGAGCGGCGTGCCGCGCAGGGTGCGGCCGCGCGGCGAGCGGATCATCCGGTGCACGCCGACCGTCGGGTCCTTCGTGCGGACCTGCTCGATCACGGTCTCGCAGTCACGGATCCTCCCCGTGCGCAGCGCCTTGGCGTTGGAGACCCCGCCGCGGTTCGTGTACGGGTTGATGTAGATCGTGTCGCTTCCCGCACCGCAGTCGACGCTGCCGACGGCCGTGCCGTTGTTGACGTAGACGGTGTCGTCGCCGGAGCCCGCGTCGAGCCGGTCCTTGCCGGAGTCGGAGTAGACGATGTCGTTGCCGGGGCCCGCGACGACGGTGTCGGTCCCGCCGCCCGCGTGGATCGTGTCGTTGCCGTCGCCGCCGGCGACGCGGTCGCCGGCCGAGCCGGAGTCGAGCGTGTCGTCGCCGGCGCCGCCGTCGACGCTGTCGCGGCCGAAGCCGCCGACGATGGTGTCGTTGCCGAGCTGGCCCTGGAGGGTGTCGTCGCCCGAGCCGCCGTCGACCGTGTCGTTGCCGGGGCCGGCGAAGATCCGGTCGTGGCCGGTCTCGCCGAGCAGCACGTCGTTGGCGATGCCGCCGAAGATCGTGTCACCGCCGCCGCTGCCGTTGATCTGCTGGGGCGCGATGCCCTTGACGCGCAGCCGGTCGGGGCCGGGCGTGCCGGAGCGGACGGCGGCCGAGGCGACCGTGACCGGCAGGAGCAGGGCGAGCAGGATCAGCGCAGGCAGGCGGAGTCGGGTCATCCCGAGAGACATCGGCACGACCGCGCACGTGTTTGAGGTGCGCTAGGAGACGCGCACCTTGACGCGCCGCGAGTACCCCAGCTCGTAGGGGTAGCCGCTCTCGCGCCGGACGCGCGCCCGGAAGCGGAACGTGCGCGGCCCGAACGTGCGTCGGAGCCGGTAGACGGCCTTGTAGCGCCCGTCCTTGCGCGAGCGCGGCTGGGCGAACGTGCGCCACTTGCCGCCGTCGAACGCCTGTAGCTCCACCAGCTTGCCGCGGCCCGGCACCGGCAGGCCCTTGAGCCGGCCGCGGAAGCGCACGCGGCCGCCCGGGCGCACGCGGCGCGTGGCCTTGAGCGTGACCCCGGCGCGGGTGCGCACCCGCGCGACCGTGCAGGCGAGCGCGCCCGCGCCCGGCGCCAGCGCGCTCACGCGCAGCCGGCGCGTCGAGCCGGGCGGGATCCGCAGCGAGTAGTGGCCGTCGGGGCCGGCGATGGTGGTCTTCGTCCAGTCGCCGTTGAGCGGCGAGACCGACATGAAGGCCGAGCCCAGCGGCGCGCCGTCGGTGCGGCGGGCGCGGCCGGAGAGCCGCGGGCGCTTGCCGAAGGAGACCATCCTGGCCTGCGCGGTCACGCGGCCGGCGGCGAGGTCGCAGGCGGCCGGCGGCGGGGGCGGGGCCGGCGGCGGGTGCAGCAGCTTCCAGCCGTTCCAGCCGTTCTCCGGCCCGCGGCCGCTGTCGTAGACGTTGTAGACCACCTCGCCGTCGCGGCGCGCGAACATCCAGACGCGCGAGCCGTTGTCGGAGACCACCGCGGGCCCTGAGTCGACGCGGCCCGGCACGGTCTTCCAGCCCGACCAGGCCGCTCCGTCCCAGGTGATCCAGCGCACCTCGCCCGAGTTGGAGCGCACGAAGGCGTCGAGCGTGTTGAGCGTGCGGACGATCGCGGCCGGCGCGTACTGCGTCTTCATGCCGCCCGGGAGCAGCGACCAGCCGCTCCAGGCCGAGCCGTTGTAGAAGTTGAGGAAGACGTTGTCGTCGGTGCCGCGCACGAAGACGTCGACCTGGCCGTTGTTGCGCGAGACCGCGGCCGGCGCCGATAGGGTCGCGCCCGGGTCCAGCTGCGTGTTGTTGACGCCCGTCCAGCCGGAGCCGGGCACCCAGGAGATCGCCTCGATCCCGTTGTCGGCACCGCGCCAGAACACGTCGAGGATGCCGCTGCCCTTGCGCAGCGAGACCGCCGGCGCCGACAGCATCGGGTGTCCGTGCCGCACCCAGCCCGACCAGCGGGCGTTGAAGAAGGACTGCTGGTAGAGGACGCCGTCGCCGCCGCGCGCGAACGTATCGGTGATGTCCGAGGCGCGCCCGACCGCGCCCGGGCCGGAATCGAGGTAGCCGCCGAGCGACTGCCAGGGCGTGAACGAGTCGCCGGACAGCTCGGACACCTGCATCGCGCCGTCGCCGCCGCGCCCGAACACGCTGACCTGCCCGGGTCCGCGCGACGCCGCCGCCGGGTTGTCGTCGAGGACCTCCGCCCGTGCCGTCCCTGTCAGGGCGACCGCGGCCACCGCCGCGAGCACGCCCGCCCATCCCCTTCGCATTCACAGCCCAATCCGGTCGACGCCTAGCGGCGGCCATCGTAGGACGCCTGAACGGCTTCCGCCAGCCGGACGAACGTGCAGGGAAGCGGCTCGGCGGATCGAAGCTCGCACGCGATGCCTTCACTCGAAGCCAAGCGCACCCTCGTCAAGTCCCCGCCGGAGATCTGGGCGGAGGTGTCCGACGCCGGCGCGCTGGCTCGCCATCTGGGCGAGTTCGGCGAGATCCGCATCACCCGCACGCAGCCGGAGTCTCTCGTCGAATGGGAGGGCGAGAAGGCCTCGGGCTGCGTGCGGCTCGAGCCGTCGGGCTGGGGCACCAAGGTCACGCTCACCGCCGACACCCCCGACAAGGGGTCAGATCTTGCAATCGACACCCCCGACAAGGGGTCAGATCTTGCAATCGAGCAATCCGGGCCCGATGCTGGATTGCAAGATCTGACCCCTGTTGCGGGGGGTGGGGTGCCTGTGGAGGCGCGAACGACGTGGTGGAGCCGTTTGTGGCGGCGGCGTGCCGAGCCGCCGGTGCCAGAGCTTGCGCCCGTGGAGGAGGCCGCCGCCGTGCAAGGTCTGGCACCTGAGCCGGAGCCCGTGCTCGACGGCGAGCGCGCGCAGGCAGCGCTCACCACCGTGCTCGACGCGCTGGGTGCGGCGCATCACAGACCGTTCAGCCGCCCCTGACGCCCTGCCACAATCCGGTGCCGTGTCGTCCTTCACGGAGCGCCGCGTCCTGACCGCGCCCGGGCCGGTGGCCAAGGCCGCCGCCCGCGTCGCGACGCTGCCCGCGCAGCGCTGGATCCTCGGCCAGCCTCGCGACGTCCGCCAGTCCTACGCCGACCACGTCCTTGGGCGGGCCGACGAGGCGCTCCAGCAGCAGATCTGGATGCTGCGCCAGAAGCAGGAGGTCCGCGAGAGCTACATCGCCGAGGTCCTGCTGGCGGCCGAGGGATAGGCTCCGGCCTCCCATGCGCCAGAAGAGCCCAGAGACCTACGACGAGAAGCTCGCCCAGCTCGAGGAGCTGCGGGACGCCGCGATTCACCACGCCTCCGAGGCCGCCGTCGAGAAGCAGCACGCGAAGGGCAAGTACACGGCCCGCGAGCGGATCGAGAAGCTGCTCGACCCGGGCTCCTTCCAGGAGCTCGACACCTACGTCCGCCACCGCACGACCGACTTCGAGATGCAGAAGAACCGGCCGTGGGGTGACGCGGTGGTCACCGGCCACGGGACGATCGATGGCCGGCGCGTGTGCGTCTTCTCGCAGGACTTCACGGTCTTCGGCGGCTCGCTGGGCGAGGTCATGGCCGAGAAGATGTGCAAGATCATGGATCTGGCGGCCAAGATCGGCTGCCCCGTGATCGGGATCAACGACTCCGGCGGCGCCCGCATCCAGGAGGGCGTCGTCTCGCTCGGCGCCTACGGCGACGTCTTCGTGCGCAACGTCAAGTCCTCCGGCGTCATCCCGCAGATCTCGCTGATCATGGGCCCGTGCGCGGGCGGGGCGGTCTACTCCCCGGCCATCACGGACTTCATCTTCATGGTCAAGGAGACCTCGCACATGTTCATCACGGGGCCCGACGTGATCAAGACGGTCACGGGCGAGGAGGTCGAGTTCGAGGAGCTCGGCGGCGCGATGAGCCACAACTCCAAGTCGGGCGTGGCGCACTTCGCCTCCGACGACGAGGACCAGTGCCTGGAGGACACGCGCTACCTGTTCAGCTTCCTCCCGCAGAACAACCTCGAGACGGCGCCGCGCGTGCTGCCGACCGACGACCCGCTGCGGATGGACCCGGACCTGGACTCGATCGTCCCGGCCAATCCGAACAAGCCCTACGACATGCGCGACGTCGTGCGCGGGATCGTCGACGACGGCGAGTTCTTCGAGGTCCAGGAGCACTTCGCCCAGAACATCATCTGCGGCTTCTCGCGCCTCAACGGCTACTCCGTCGGCGTCGTCGGCAACCAGCCGCGCGCGATGGCGGGCGTGCTCGACATCGACGCGAGCGCCAAGGCGGCGCGCTTCGTCCGCACCTGCGACGCGTTCAACATCCCGCTGCTGACGTTCGTCGACGTCCCGGGCTTCCTGCCGGGCACCACGCAGGAGTGGGGCGGGATCATCCGCCACGGCGCCAAGCTGCTGTACGCCTTCACCGAGGCGACGGTCCCGAAGATCACGGTGATCACGCGCAAGGCCTACGGCGGCGCCTACGACGTCATGGCGTCCAAGCACATGCTGGCCGACTTCAACTTCGCCTGGCCGACCGCGGAGATCGCGGTGATGGGCCCCGAGGGCGCCGTCAACATCATCCACCGCCGCGACATCACCAGCTCGCCGACGCCCGACACGCGCCGCGAGAAGCTCATCGACGACTACAAGGCGCGCTTCGCCAACCCCTACACGGCGGCCGAGCGCGGCTACATCGACGACGTCCTGATCCCGCACGAGACGCGCCCGAAGCTGATCACGGCGCTCGAGACCCTGCTCACCAAGCGCGAGGCGGGCCCCAAGCGCAAGCACGGGAACATCCCGCTGTAGCGCGCCGCGCCGGCGGCGCGCCGCCCCGCGCCGCGCCGCCGCGCCGCCGCGGGCTACTTCCCGCGCGGGTCCCTGACGAGCAGCTCGACGTTGCGGTCGGCGCGCCGGCCGGTCTTCGGGGCGTCGCCGCCGGAGCCCTCGAGGCCCTCGCGCTGCGGGTCGTTGTAGGACAGCGTGCGGCCGAGCGACGCGAGCTGGGCCGGGCTCATCGTCAGCGCGCTGGTGCCCGCGGGGGGCGCAGCGGCAGCGGCGGCCGAGTCCAGCAGCGTCCCGAACAGCGACAGCGTGCCGTCCTTGTTGTCCATGACCTCGATCGTGCGGCTCTGCTCGGGCCAGTCGATGTGCGAGGCCGTGTTGATCTCCCAGAACCCGCGGCCCTTGCGGCCCTTGAAGAAGTCGACGCGGTTCGCGTGCGTGTGGCCGCCGACGTAGGAGATGACGTTCGGATTGGCGGCGAACAGCGCCCGGATCGTCTGCTTGCCGGCCAGGCCGCGGTGGATCGGCGTCGACTTGCGCGGATCGCGGTCGCAGCCGGGCTCGTCGGCCGGGTCGCACTTGCCCGCGCCCTCGTCGGTGCGCTTGTTGTCCATCGTGCCCAGCGTGTGGTGGCCGAAGGCGATCACGAGCTCGCTCTTGCGCCGGGCGGCGCGCAGCTCGCCCTTGAGCCAGCGGTACTGCGGGTCGTCGATGTTGCCGCTCTGGCCGCCGCCCTCGGCGACCGTGTCGAGCGAGATGAAGCGGAAGCCCTTCTTGGGGGAGAAGGCGTAGTAGCTGGCCGTGCCGGCCGACTTGCGCAGCTGCGCCTGCGGCGTGTAGCCGAAGCCGTGCGTCTTGGCGTTCCCGACGATCGAGCGGTACTCGCGCTTGGAGATCACGCGCCGGTCCGGGTCGGGGGCGACGGTCTTGCCGCCGGCGATCAGCTGGGCGATGAAGTTGGGGTCGCCGAACGCGGCGAACAGCTCGTCGGCGCTCTGGCCCTCGAAGCGCTTCGGGTCGAAGGCCGCGTTCGGGAACACCTTCAGGCAGCCGGTCGCGATCGTGCGGAAGAGGTCCTCGCTGGCGGCCGCGTTGCCCTGGATCAGGCCGTCGTGGTTGCCGCGCGAGATGTACCACTTCATATCCAGGCCGGCCGCCTGGAACGGGCGCTGAGCGGCCTCGAGCAGGCCGGGGTAGCGCGGGAACGGGGAGTACGGGCCCGCGGTCGGCGCGGCCTCGTCCGGGTCGTAGAAGCCGGCGAAGCGGTCGGTCGGCGCGTCGCGGTAGTCGTCATAGTCGGCGACGCCCGTGTAGTTGCGGGCCGCGACGTCGGCGTTGATGCGCGCGAGCGTGTCCGCCGGCACGTTGGTGCCGCACTCGGTCGTGACCGGCTTGCCCGAGAACGGGTCGACGGTGCCGCCGTTGAGCACGGTGGTGAACCAGCGCGTCTCGTTGAGCTGCTGGTTGTCGGCGAGGTCGCCGGTGGTGACCGCGAACGCGGTCCGCGCCCGCTTGCCGTTGCCCTGCTTGACGCGGCTGCGCCGGTTGGCGTTGACGTTGCGCACCACGGAGTCGAAGACCTGCAGGCCGAGCGCCTCCTGCGGGCGCCACGAGGACTTCAGCTCGCCGCCCGCCGGGTCGGCGAAGTCCACGCGCGCTGGGCTCATCTCGTCGGCGATCTGCGGGTCCGTGAGCTGCACGAAGCTCACGAGCGAGCGGCGCTTGGAGCTCCGCTTGCCCTTCGCCTTGGCCGAGCCGCCGCGGCGGACGACGTAGAACTCGCCCTTCGCGGCCTGGAGCGCCGCGAAGCCGCTGCCCGGTGCGGGCTGGAGCGTCTCCTCCAGCGTGGTCTTGCCCGCTGGGTCCGCGTGCGCGGTCGAGACGATGAACGGGACCAGGAGGACGGCGACGAACGCCAAGACGAGACGCGGCATCCGCCGATCCTATTCGGGCCCGGCCGCCCGCGCACGGCGCGGGGCGGCCGGGCTATCGTTCGCGGCGTGAACCGCCGCCCCCGCCTGGAGCTGCGCGGCTCCTCCGCCACGCCGGAGGAGGCCGCCGCTGTGATCGCCGCGATCGAGCGCTTCATGCGCGACACCGCGCCGCCGGTCGCGAGCGAGCCGGAGGGCCCTGGCCCGTGGGTGCGCGCCGCCCTGCTCGAGGGCGTCGAGCGCGAGCCGGTGCGCGGCTGGATCTAGGGCGCTGTCCGCTCGTTGGCAGGCGCCGAGGGCGGGGGGCGGCTCGTGTTGCGTGGGTAACGGCATTGCTCTGAGGGAGGGGGAGTGGTCGTTTCCGGTCGCGCCCGCGCCGAGGAGACGATCGCTCGGTCTCAGGCCGACTCATCGTCTCCTCGACGCGCGAGCGGTGGATAACTCGGCCTCAGCCAGACTTATCCACCGGTCGACGCAACCGGGGCGAACCCCTCCCCCGTACAAGCCCATGCCGTTGCCCACGCCACAGGCAGCCGCCCAACGCCCTCGGCGCCTGCCACGAGCGCGGCTAGGACGCCGGCTCGGGCGGGCGCT
>DATFQI010000111.1:0-14955 GCA_035264365.1 Solirubrobacteraceae bacterium | reverse complement strand
GCGTCGACGCCCTGGTGGTGGTGCGACTTGGTCGCGTGCAGCGCCTCGCGCGCGACCCGCGCCGCGAGCGAGCCGTCGGCCAGGCGCACGTCGTGGTCGCCGAAGGAGCCCGGGATCAGCCGGTGGTCCTCGTGGCCGACGGCGTCGGGCAGGTGGGAGATCAGCGTGCCCCCGCGCGCGACGTTCATGACCTGCATGCCGCGGCAGACCCCCAGCACGGGCACGTCGGCCCCGAGCGCGGCCGCCGCGAGCGCGAGCTCGAACGTGTCGCGCTCCGGCACGTCGCCGATGTCCGCCCCGCCCGTGAGCAGCAGCCCGTCGAGCAGCCGCAGCAGCTCCTCGGGCTCGGGATCGGGGGCGAGCAGGACCGCGATCCCACCCGCCTCCTGGACCTGGCGCACGTAGTTCATCGAGAGGACCGCGGCCTCCTCGTCCCAATACGTCCAGCGCGCCCGCTCGACGGACACGCAGATGCCGATGACCGGCCTGCTCACGTCTCGGCCGGCTTCTCCTCGACCACCCCGGCGGCGTCGTCGAAGGAGATGTTGCGCACGGGGCCCGTGAAGGTGTGCCTCGCGCTGACCAGCCACCAGACGCCCACGACCAGGAGCACGACGCCGACGGTGATCGGCGCGTAGTTGACGTACTTCCAGTCGAACTCCTCACGCCCCGGCACCCCCGCCGGCGTGAAGGGCAGGCAGAAGACCACCACGCAGAACGCGACCCAGATGATCGCGGCCGGGTTGATCCACTTGTACTTGCGTCCGAGCGTCCACGGGCCCGGCTCGAAGGCGTCGCCCATCCGCCAGCGCAGGAACGTCGGGATCACGTAGGCGATGTAGAGCCCGATCACGCAGATCGACACGACGGCAAAGAAGGCGTACGGGAACGCGGCGTCGTCGCCCTCGAGCGCCGGCAGCGTGATGATCAGCGCCGCCGCGCAGGAGCCGAGGACGGCGTAGGCCGGCACGCGGTGGTGGTTGAGCCGGGTCCACACGCGGTGCCCAGGGACGGCCCGGTCACGCGAGAACGCGTACATCATGCGCGAGCAGCTCGTGACGCAGGCCATGCCGCAGAACAGCTGCCCGATCGTCGCGATCAGGACCACCGCCTTGTTGGCGGCCGGTGTGAGCGCGCTCCCGAACACCGCGAGGGAGGAGCCGGCGCCCTCGTTGACCGCGTCCACGTCGCTCGCGGCGAAGGTGATCGCCAGGAGCACGAACCATCCGATCAGGCCCGACCAGAAGACTGAGCGCCAGACGCCCCTGGCCGCGCTCATCGAGGCGCCCTTGGTCTCCTCGGAGAGATGTGCGGACGCGTCGTAGCCGGTCTGCGTGTACATCGTCAGCAGGAAGCCGAGCGGCAGCACGTAGAACCAGAACATGCCGTCGCTGAAGCCCGAGTTGTTGAACGTCTCGGTGAAGACGAAGTCGACGCTCTGGTGCTGGTCGGGCACGAAGACGAGGATCCCGATGATCACCGCGACGCCGAGCACGTGCCAGCCGACGGAGATGTTGTTGAACAGGGCCACCAGCGGCGAGGAGAAGATGTTGATCGCGGCGTGCAGCAGCAGGATGAACACGAACAGGGCGAAGGTCTCGCCGAGAATCCCGCTCCCGTCGGAGAAGTCGATGACGCCGAGATCGACGCCGAACAGGTTCACCGTCGCGTAGAGGAACGTCGCGGCCGCGTAGTCGACGGAGGCCACGACGCCGACGAGGCCGACGAGGTTGAACCAGCCGGTGAACCAGCCCCAGCGCGGGCCGCCGAGCGTGGAGGCCCAGTAGTAGATGCCGCCGGCGGTCGGGAACTTCGACGCGAGCTCGGACATCGAGAACGCGACGAGCAGGATCAGGCCGCAGATGATCGGCCAGCCCCACGAGATCGCGATCGGGCCGCCGTTGTTCCAGGCCTGCCCGTAGGTGGTGAAGCACCCCGCCAGGACGGAGATGATCGTGAAGGAGATCGCGAAGTTCGAGAACGAGCTCCATCCGCGCTGCAGGTCCTGCTTGTAGCCGAGCTCGGCAAGCCGGCGGCTGTCGTCGTCGTCGTGCGCTTCGACCGGCTTCTCGCTGATGGCCATACGCTCCCCTTGAGGCGAAAAGGTCTGGTTCCCCGTCCTTCTGGCGCGCGAATTTATGCGGCGGAAAGGCGGTCTGTCAAGGGGACGGCAGCAGGCCTGCAAGCACGTGCTCGGTGCCATGCAGGTGCTCGACCATCACCGCGACCGCGGTCGGGGGGTCGCGGCGCTCGAGGCACGTGATCAGCCGGGCGTGCTGCGCGTTGGACCAGGCGAGCACCTCCCGGGGGTGCGCGATGTAGTGGATGAGGTCGGTCATGGCGGCCTGCGCCTCGGTCATCTCCGCCACGAGCCGCGCGCTGCCGGTCGCCTCGGCGAGCGCGACGTGGAAGCGCACGTCGGCCTGGCGGTAGGCGGGGAAGTCGGCCAGCAGCCCGTCCATCGCCGCGACCAGCTCCTCGAGCGGGCCGAGCGCCTCCACCGGGGCGCGCTCCGCGGCGAGCACGGCGACGCCGAGCTCGATCGCCATGCGCGCGTCGCAGCGGTCGCGCCAGCCCGCGAGGACCTCCGCCGTCGGGCGCTCGTGCACCGGGGGCGAGTCGGCCACGAACGTGCCGCCACCGCGCCCGCGGACGGCGACCAGGTGCCCGCTCTCCGAGAGCGCGGTGAGCGCCTGGCGGAGGGTGGAGCGGGCGATGCCGAGCTGCTCGCACAGGTCGCGCTCTGCCGGCAGCCGCGTCCCGGGCGCCAGCAGGCCGAGCCGGATCGCGTTGCCGAGCCGCTCGAGCGTCTCCTCGAACGCGGTCTGGCTCCGTACGGGAGCGAAGATGGCGTCGCCGACGACGCTCACAGGCGTTCGAACCCGCGCCGGCGTTCCCAGTCGGTGACGGCTGACTCGTAGGCCGCCAGCTCGACCCGGGCGTTGTTGAGGTAGTGCTCGACGACCTCCTCGCCGAACGCCTCGCGGGCGATCGCGCTGGAGGCGAACAGGTCGTACGCCTCGCGCAGCGTCGACGGCACGCGTGGCTTGTCGGCGGCGTAGGCGTTGCCCTCCAGCGCCGGCTCGAGCTCGAGTGCGGCCTCCATGCCGTGCAGGCCGGCGGCGATGATCGCGCTCAGCGACAGGTAGGGATTGACGTCGGCGCCGGGCAGGCGCAGCTCGATGCGCTTGGACGGGCCATGGCCGACGACCCGCAGCGAGCAGGTGCGGTTGTCGTGGCCCCAGGCGACCGCGGTCGGCGCGAACGACGCACTCGCGAAGCGCTTGTAGGAGTTGACGTTGGGCGCGTGGAAGAGCGTGAGCTCGCGCAGCGCGGCGAGCTGACCGGCGAGGAAGCGCTCGAAGGCGGCGTCGTCGTCGGCGAACAGCGGCGTGCCGTCCTCGCGCCGCAGCGACAGGTGCACGTGGCAGGAGCTGCCCTCGCGCTCGTCCCACTTGGCCATGAACGTGATCGCCATGCCCTCCTGGGCGGCGATCTCCTTCGCGCCGTTCTTGTAGATCGCGTGCCCGTCGGCGACGTCGAGCACCGGCCCGTAGAGGAAGTTGATCTCGTGCTGGCCGAGGTTGCACTCGCCCTTGGAGTCCTCGACGACCAGGCCGGCGCCGGACATCGAGTTGCGGATGCGGCGGATCAGCGGCTCCACGCGCGCGGTGCCGAGGAGCGAGTAGTCGACGTTGTAGAGGTTGGCCGGCTCGAGGTCGCGGTACCCCTTGTGCCAGGCCTGCTCGTAGGAGTCGCGGAAGACGATGAACTCCAACTCGGTGGCGGCCACCGCGGACAGCCCGCGCTCCGCGAGCCGGTCGATCTGGCGGCGCAGGATCTGGCGCGGCGAGGCGATCACGGGCGAGTGGTCGGCCCAGTGCAGGTCCGCGAGGCACATCGCCGTGCCCTCCTGCCACGGGACCAGCCGCAGGGTCGAGAGGTCGGGCTTCATCTCGAAGTCGCCGTAGCCGCGCTCCCACGAGGACATCGCGTAGCCGGCGACCGTGTTCATCTCGACGTCGACGGCCAGCAGGTAGTTGCACGCCTCCGCACCGTCCTTGAGCACCGACTCGAGGAAGTGGGAGGCGGTGAGCCGCTTGCCCTGCAAGCGACCTTGCATGTCCGTCAGCGCGAGCAGGACGGTGTCGATCTCCCCGGCGGCGGTCGCCGCCCGCAGCTCTTCGACGCTCAGGGGCGAGCGGATCCCCGTCGTCGTGCCGGTCCCGTTCCCGTCCACGGGCGGAAAGGTATCCGGACCGGACCGTTTCAGGCAAGGGCCCGCGCCGCTGCGGCCAATTGACTCGATCGTCACGAGCGCAGTACGTTCGCGCCAGTTTCGCCACGAGACCTCGAGGAGGGTCGCATGGCCACAACAGCCCCTGAGGGCTCGGCGCACAATGCGGACGCGGACGACCTTGCGAGCTTCGGCTACGCGCAATCGCTCCACCGCCGCCTCCACTTCTTCAGCTCGTTCGCGGCCGCGTTCAGCTACATCTCGCCCGCCACCGGCATCTTCACGCTGTTCATCCTCGGACTGGGGACGCTCGGCGGCGCGTTCATCTGGACCTTCCCGGTCGTCGCACTGGGCCAGTTCATCGTCGCGCTGGTGTTCGCGGAGGTCTCGAGCCACTTCCCGATCGCGGGCTCCGTGTTCCAGTGGACCAAGCACCTCAGCCGCTCCAAGCCGTACGCGTGGTTCTCCGGCTGGATCTACCTGTGGGCCGGCGCGCTCACCGTGGCCGCGGTCGTGGCGACCCTCCCGCTGACGCTGATCCCGATGCTCAACGACATCGGCATCGACATGAGCGCCGACAGCCTCACGAACCAGAAGTGGGTCGCGGCCGGGACGCTGGTCGTGATCACGCTGCTCAACGTCTTCGGGGTGCGCGTCGTGGCGCTGATCAACAACACCGGCGTGCTGTTCGAGCTGCTCGGGCTGTTCGTGTTCGCGATCATCCTCGCGCTGTTCAACGACAACCAGGGCGTCGGCGTCGTGTTCGACACCGGCGGAGCCGACTTCAACGCGGGCAACTTCCTCGTCGCGATGTTCATGGGCCTGTTCGTTATCTACGGCTTCGACACGGCGTCGACGCTCTCGGAGGAGACCAACAACCCGCGCCGCGCCGCGCCGCGCGCCGTGCTCGGGTCGATCGCCGCGGCGTTCGTGATCGGGTTCGTCTTCCTGTGGGCGATGCTGATGGCCGTGCCCGGCGACCTGGACGAGGTCGTCGCCGCCGGTGGCATGTCGCCGCCGGAGATCATCCAGGCGAACCTCTCCAAGGCGCTCGCGACGGGCTACCTGTTCGTCGTCTCGTTCGCGATCTTCGTCTGCTGCCTGGCGATCCAGGCCTCGACGATCCGGCTCGCCTACTCGATGTCGCGCGACAAGCAACTGCCCGGATCGGGCGTGCTCAGCTCGGTCCACCCACGCACGGGCACGCCGGTCGGCGCCTGCATCCTCGTCGCGCTGATGGCGAGCCTGTTCCTGCTCAAGTACGCGGGCGTCGCGTACATCGCGATCGCGGCGAGCGGGATGATCTACATCTCCTACATCCTCGCCAACCTGGCGATCCTCGGGGCGCGGCGGCGCGGCTACTTCGACCGCAACATGGGCTTCTCGCTCGGCCGCTGGGGGACGCTGGTCAACGTGCTGGCGATCGTGTGGGGCGGCAGCATGCTCGTCAACTTCATGTGGCACCGCGTGGCGACGAACCCGACGCCGAACGAGACCGACGGGCTGCTCAGCTTCGGGATCGACTTCCTCAACGACATCCCGATCCTGTGGCTGGTGCTCGGCGGCGTCCTGATCCTCGGGGCGATCGTCTACGGCCTCGGGCGCGCGCGGATCCCGTCGCCGTTGATCGCCGAGGCGCCGGCCGTGGAGCAGGGCAGCACCTGAGTGGTGGTCGCCGCGCCGGCCGACGCGCTCCGGGCGCTCGCGCCCGTGCTCGGCGAGCCCGATGGCACCCCCGAGCCCCTCGAGGGCGGGATCACGAACCGCAACTACCGGGTGCGCTGGGCCGATCGTGAGTGCGTCCTGCGCTGCCCGGGCAAGGACACGGCGCTGCTCGGCATCGACCGGGCTGCCGAGTGGGCTGCGACGCAGGCGGCTGCGGCCGCCGGCATCGGCCCGCCGGTGGTCGCGTTCGACCCCGGCGCCGGCTGCCTGGTCACCGAGTGGGTCGAGGCCCGCCCGATCGAGCCCGCCGGGCTGCGGCGGCGGATCCCGGAGCTGGCGGCGGCCCTGCGGACGATCCACAGCGGGCCCGGGCTGCCCGCCACCTTCGATGCGTTCGCCGTCGTCGACGCCTATCTCGAGATCGCGCTGGCGCGCGGAGCCGCGCCGCCGCGCGGCATCGCCGGCCTCGTCACCGGCGCGGGCAGGATCCGTGCGGCGCTCACCGGCCCCGAGCACGCGCCCGTCCCATGCCACAACGACCTGCTCGCCGCCAATGTCCTCGACGACGGTGAACGGCTGTGGATCGTCGACTGGGAGTACGCGGGGATGGGCGACCGGTTCTTCGACCTCGGCAACCTTGCCGTCAACAACGGCTTCGACGAGGACGACGAGGTCGCGCTGCTGCGCGCCTACTGGCCCGACGGCAGCACGGAGCGCCGGTTCGCGGCGCTGCGGCTCATGCGCGTGATGTCGGACTTCCGCGAGGGGATGTGGGGCGTGGTCCAGGCGACAGTGTCCGAGCTCGAGTTCGACTTCGAGGGCTACGCGCGCGAGCACCTCGACCGGGTGACCGCCGCGCTCGAGGACCCGCGACTGGCCGGCTGGCTCGAGGACGCGCGTGGTTGATCGCGAGTTGCCCTCGCGCGCGCGCTGCGTGATCGTCGGCGGCGGCGTGGGCGGGACGTCGATCGCCTACCACCTCGCCGAGCTGGGCTGGAGCGACGTGCTGCTGCTGGAGCGCTCGGAGCTCACGAGCGGCTCGACGTTCCACTCCGCCGGCCTCGTGGGGCAGCTGCGGGGCTCCGTCTCGCTGACGCGCATGATGATGGACTCGGTCGAGCTCTACCGGCGCCTCGCGGGCACCGAGCACGACCCGGGCTGGGTCGAGTGCGGCGGGATCCGGCTGGCGTGCTCCCCGGCGCGCTGGGAGGAGACGCGGCGCCAGGCGGGCTGGGCGAAGACGTTCGGGCTGCCGCTCGAGCTGATCTCGGCCGAGGAGGCCCGCGAGCGGTTCCCGCTGATGGAGACCGGCGGGGTGATCGGCGCCTCGTGGCTGCCGACCGACGGCTACCTGGACCCCAGCCGGCTGACGTACGCGTTCGCCGACGGCGCGCGCCGCGGCGGCTGCCGGATCCTCACCCACACGCGCGTGACGGGGATCGAGCTGCGCGACGGGGCGGTGCGCGGCGTCCGCACCGAGCGCGGTGACGTCGAGTGCGAGGTCGTCGTCAACGCGGGCGGGATGTTCGCCGCCGAGGTCGGCCGGATGGCCGGCGTGCGCGTCCCGCTGGTGCCGATGGCGCACGAGTACCTCGTCACGCAACCGTTCCGCGAGCGCGACGGCGGCCACATGGCGACGCTGCGCGATCCGGACCACCTCGTGTACTTCCGCGAGGAGGGCGACGGCCTGGTGATGGGCGGCTACGAGCGCCGCAGTGCGCCGTGGGCGCTCACCGGCGGCGACGGGCTCGACGCGATCCCGCCCGACTTCAACGGCCGCCTGCTCGAGGAGGACTGGGACCGCTTCGAGGAGATCGCCGTCAACGCCCGCGTGCGCGTGCCCGCGATGGAGGACGCCCGCGTCACGCGCCTGATCAACGGGCCGGAGGCGTTCACGCCCGACGGCGAGTTCTGCCTCGGCGAGACCGACGTGCGCGGGCTGTTCGTGGCCGCGGGCTTCTGCGCCCACGGGCTGGCGGGAGCCGGGGGCGTCGGCAAGGCGATGGCGGAGTGGATCGCCGGCGGGGAGCCCTCGATGGACCTCTGGCGGATGGACATCCGCCGCTTCGGCGCCCACTACCGCTCGCCGCGCCACACGCTCGCCCGGGTGCGCGAGGTCTACGAGACCTACTACGACATCAAGTTCCCGTACCACGAGCGCTCGGCCGCCCGGCCGCTGCGGACCTCCCCGGCGTACGAGTGGCACCGCGCGCACGGTGCCGCGTTCGGTGAGAAGTCCGGCTGGGAGCGCGTGAACTGGTACGCGGACAACGAGGCCGAGGGCGACGAGGCGCTGCGCCCGCGGGGCTGGGCCGGCCGCCACTGGTCGCCGGCGATCGGCGCGGAGCACCGGGCATGCCGCGAGGCGGCCGCGCTGTTCGACGAGACGTCGTTCGCCAAGATCGAGGTCAGCGGCGCCGGGGCTGCGGAGCTGCTCGAGCGCCTGTGCGACAACCACGTCGCCCGCGACGTCGGTCGCGTCACCTACACGCAGATGCTCAACCGGCGCGGCGGGGTGGAGTGCGACTTCACCGTCGCGCGGCTGGCCGAGGACCGCTTCTCGATCGTCACGGGCACGGCCTTCGGCCGCCACGACCTCGCGTGGATCGCGCGGCATGCCGGGCCGGGCGTGCAGGTCGAGGATGTGACGTCGCGCTGGGCCTGCGCGGGGCTGTGGGGGCCGCGGGCGCGCGACGTGCTCGCCTCGGCGTCCACGGACGACCTCTCGTTCGGCTACATGACGCTGCGGGACGTGGCCGTGGGCGACGTGCCCGTGCGCGCGCTCCGGGTGACCTACGTCGGCGAGCTCGGCTGGGAGCTCTACTGCCCGATGGAGTACGGCGCCGCGCTGTGGAGCACCCTGTGGGAGGCGGGGCGGCCGCTGGGTCTGCGCGCCGGCGGCTACCGGGCGATCGACTCGCTGCGGCTCGAGAAGGGCTACCGCGTGTGGGGCGCCGACGTCACGCCGGACGAGACGCCCTACGAGGCCGGGCTCGGCTTCTGCGTCAGGCTCGAGAAGGACTTCCTCGGCCGCGCGGCGCTCGAACAGAGCACGCCGGCCCGCCGGCTCTGCTGCCTGGTGCTGGGCGACCCGCGCGCGGTCGCCCTCGGCAACGAGCCCGTGCGGGCCGGCGGGCGCGTCGCCGGGCGGGTGACCTCGGGCGGCTACGGCTACACCGTCGAGCGCTCGATCGCCTACGCGCTGCTGCCCGCCGAGCAGGCCGAGCGGGGCACGCCGGTCGCCGTCGAGGTCTTCGGCGAGTGGGTCGAGGGGGAGGTCGTCGCCGAGCCGCTGTTCGATCCCCAGGGAGCCCGCATCCGCGGCGGATAAGATCGCACGCCGAATGTCGACCGCGGACACCAAGGTGCTCATCGAGGAGGCGGTGGCCTCGATCCAGAAGGAGGTCCCCGCGCTCCAGAAGCTCAAGCTCGTGATCGAGCTCGAGCTGCGCGGACGGGGCGACATCCAGCTGTTCCGCGTCCAGGTCCCCGGGCCCAAGATCACGCGCGACATCGCGTCCGACGCGAAGGTCCGCCTGTCGGTGCCGCGCTCGCACTTCAACGAGCTCGCCAAGGAGGGCAAGATCCGCCACTGGCGCGAGGCATTCGAGTCCGGACACGTCAAGGCGACGGGGCCGGTGGAGATCCTGAAGCTGATCCAGAGCGTGGTCGAGCGCCAGGAGGAGCGCTCGCGCACGCGCAAGCTGCGCGCGAAGTGAGCTCGCCGATGCGGATGCCTGCGGAATGGGCGCCGCACGAGCGCACGATCGTCTGCTGGCCGGCGCGCGAGGCGATGTGGCAGGAGCGCTTCGCCGACGCGAAGGCCGAGCACGCCGCCGTCGTCAACGCGATCGCCGCATTCGAGCCGGTCACGCTCGCGGTCGACCCGGCGCAGGAGGCCGAGGCGCGCGCCGCGGTGCGCGGTGACGTGGACGTCGTCGTGATCCCGCTCGACGACTCCTGGGCGCGCGACTCCGGCCCGATCTTCGTGACCGGCGACGGCTCCCGGGCCGGCGTGCACTTCGGCTTCAACGCCTGGGGCGAGAAGTTCTCCCCCTACGACCGCGACGCGGCCTTCGGCGTACGCGTGCTCGAGCACCTGGGGGAGGAGCGCGTGGACGCCGGCGACCTGATCCTCGAGGGCGGCTCGATCGCCGTCGACGGCGAGGGCACGCTGATCACGACGGAGCAGTGCCTGCTGCACCCGAGCCGCAACCCGGCGCTGTCACGCGAGCAGATCGAGGCGCGGCTGCGCGAGGCGCTCGGCGTCGAGCGGGTCGTCTGGCTCGGGCTCGGCCTCGTCGAGGACGACGACACCGACGGCCACGTCGACAACATCTGCGCCTGGATCGAGCCCGGGAAGGTGCTGCTGCAGACGGTCGCCGACGAAGCCGACCCCAACTACGAGCACTGCCGGGAGAACGCCCGCCGGCTCGCGGACGCCGGCGTGGAGGTCGTCGAGCTCGACGTGCTCCCGCGGCTCGACGGGGACGGCCCGCCGACGGTGGTCCCGTACGTGAACTACTACGTCGCCAACGGCGCGCTGATCGTGCCGGTGACGGGCGCCGAGACCGACGCGGACGCGCTGGCCCTGCTCCAGCGCCTCTACCCGGGCCGCGAGGCGGTCCCGGTCTCGGGCACCACGCTCGCCCTCGGGGGCGGCGGGGTGCACTGCATCACCCAGCAGGTCCCGGCCGCCTGAGCGGCTCAGGCAAGCTCTTCAGCGGGGGTCCAGTCGAAGACCTTGTGCACGCCCGCGATCTCGAGCGTGCGCTCGAGGCCGCGATGGCCGGCCACGAGCGAGAACTGGGCCTCCGACTCGTCGGCCCGCCGACGCGCGGTGAGCAGGGTCCTTAGGCCGCTGGAGTCGATGAACTCGAGCTCGCGCAGGTCGAGCACCACGCGCGCCGATCCGCCCTCGAACGCGCGTCCCAGCGCGTCCTCGAGCGCGGGCGCCGTCGCCAGGTCGAGCTCCCCGGTGGGCACCACCACGGCCGACTCGCCGTGCTGCTCGGTGCGCACCGAGAACGCCTCGGGGATCGGGAACTCCTCGGCCACCCGGCGTAGTCTATTGCTCCGCAAGGCGGGGCGGCGCCGCCCGGGGTTAGACTCGCCGCGATGGCCCCCCAGCTGATCACCGCAACCGGTGCCGTGCCCGTGTCGCACGCCCGCGTCGAGGAGCCCAGCAGGGCCCCGTTCCGGATCGGCCTCGTGCAGCAGCGCTGGCACGAGGATCCCGCCGAGCACGAGGCGGCGCTCGCCGAGGGGATCGCGATGGCGGCGGGCGAGGGCGCGAAGCTCGTCTGCCTGCAGGAGCTCACGCTCTCCCCGTACTTCGCCGTCACGCCGGATGCGATCGGCGACGCGGAGGCGATGGCCGAGCCGATCCCCGACGGCCGCACGACGCAGTTCGCCGCCCGCTGCGCGACCCAGCACGGCATCCACGTGCACGGTTCGCTCTACGAGCGCGCCGAGGACGGCGAGCTGGGCTACAACACCGCGATCGTCGTCGGGCCCGACGGCACGGTGGTGGCGCGCACCCGCAAGCTGCACATCCCCGTCACCGCCGGCTACTACGAGGACAAGTACTTCCGGCCGGGCGACGACGCCGAGGGCTACCCGGTCGTCGAGCTGGGGGAGGGGCAGTTCGGCTTCCCGACCTGCTGGGACCAGTGGTTCCCGGAGCTCGCGCGGGCGTACTCGCTCGGCGGCGCCGAGGTGATCGTCTACCCGACCGCGATCGGCTCGGAGCCCGACCATCCCGACTTCGACACGGAGCCGCTGTGGGAGCGGGTGATCACCGGCAACGGGATCGCCAACGGCACGTTCATGGTCGCCGTCAACCGGATCGGGGACGAGCCGCCGCTGCGCTTCTACGGCTCGTCCTTCATCTCCGACCCGTACGGCCGGGTCCTCGTCCAGGCACCGCGGCACGAGCCCGCCGTGCTGGTCGCCGACCTCGACCTGGACCAGCGCCGCGACTGGCTGGCGCTGTTCCCGTTCCTGCAGACGCGGCGCCCGGAGACGTACGCCGCGCTGCTGGAATCGGTGAGGCCCGGCTAGCGGGTCCGGAACGGGTCGACGTAGACGTCGTCGATCTGCCAGGCGCCCAGCAGCGGCGTGAACCGGAACCGGACGGGCGTCTTGTCCGACGCCGACAGCGGCAGGATGTTCGCGATCAGCGGCATCTGCGCGGTCGGGTGCCACGAGCTGCCGCCGAGGTCGCCCGGCAGGACCGGGAGCCAGAGCGAGAGCCCGAGGCTGGTCTGCACCTGGATCTGGACGTTGAGCGTCGAGACCAGGCCCAGCAGCGCGCTGTTGCGCTTGGCGAACAGCCGCAGGGTCGGCTCTGCGAGCCCGACGCAGGTGAACGGCGAGACCGCGCTGGAGCCGCTCGGGAGCAGCACGGACTTGGCGTGGGTGCTGCCGCCGACCTTGTAGGACTCGTTGCCGGCCACCACCTTCGCTCCGCCGCTGAACGTCCACGTCGCGGCGTCGCTCTCGAAGTTGCCGAGCAGCTTGTAGCTGTTGCTGTCACCGAAGCGCTGGAACGGCTGGGTGATCGGCCCGTCCACGCAGTTCGTCGCGGACTGGGTGAGCAGACCGGCGTTGGCGGTGGAGGCGAACGCCGCTGAGGCGATCGTGGCGATGACTGCGGCCGCGACCGTGCGGCCTAGCTTGCGGTACATCCTGGTGAGTCCCTTCGTCCGTGACGACTCGTTGGTACGTCTCAAGTCGGTGCCCCGGAAAGCCGAGTAGATAGGACATGCGTCGAACTCCGGCGCAACTGCACGGATGTCCGATTCGACCCCGCACATGGACGCCGGCGCAGAGCGCCTGCTGGAGGAGTCGCTCGAGCGTCAGAACCGCGCGCTCGATCGTCGCGAGCGCGTAGGAAACCTGCTGCAAGCGGGCCTGTTCCTGATGGCCGCGATCGCGATCGCCGTCTTCGCGGACGCGTCGCGGCCGTTCTCGCTCGAGCTCGCACTGCTGTTCGTCGGCGCCTACGCGCTCGTGGGCGCGGTGGAGGTCTGGGGCGATGTCGGCTACGCCGTGCCGACGCAGATCGTCTTCGTCCCGATGCTCCTGCTGCTGCCGACGCCGCTGGTGCCGCTGCTCGTGGCCGCGGCGACCGTGCTGACGGCGGCCGGTCAGGCGCTCCGCGGGCGAACGCCACTCGGCCGCAGCACACTCGCGGTCGGTGACGCGTGGTTCGCCGTCGGGCCGGCGCTCGTGCTGATCGCGCTCGACGTCCAGCAGGCGCAGTGGCACCACTGGCCGGCTTACGCGCTCGCGCTTGGCGCCGCCCTGCTGTTCGACGGCGTGGCAACGCTCACGCGCTCGCGGCTGATGCACGGGATCCCGCCGCGCTCCGTGCTGCCCGACATGCTGATGGTCTACCGCGTCGACGCGCTGCTGTTCCCGATCGGCCTGCTGGCCGCCCTGGCCGCCACGGACGCGCCGGCCGCCTCGCTGCTGGTGCTGCCGCTCGCGTACCTGCTGCTGTCGTTCTCGCTGGAGCGTGAGGCCAGCATGCGCAAGTCGCTGGAGCTCGGCCGCGCCTACCGCGGCACCGCGCTGCTGCTGCGCGACCTGCTCGAGGAGGACGACGAATACACCGGCCGCCACACCGAGGACGTCGTCGGGCTCACGGTCTCCGTGGCGGAGCGCATGGGCCTCGACGAGGACACCCGCCGCACCGCGGAGCTCGGCGCGCTGCTGCACGACATCGGCAAGATCGCCGTGCCCGACGAGATCATCAACAAGCCCGGCCCGCTCGACGACGAGGAGTGGGCGATCATGAAGACCCACACCGTCGAGGGCGAGCGCATGCTCGCCCAGGTCGGCGGGCTGCTGGCGGACGTCGGCCTCGTCGTGCGCGCCTCGCACGAGCGCTGGGACGGCGGCGGGTACCCGGATGGCCTCGCGGGCGAGCAGATCCCGCTCGCGGCCTGCATCGTCTCCGCCTGCGACGCGTTCAACGCGATGACCACCGACCGGTCCTACCGCAAGGCGCTCCCGCTCTCCGTCGCCGTCGGCGAGCTCCAGAAGCACGCCGGCACGCAGTTCTGCCCCGCCGTGGTCGAGGCGCTCGTCGAGCTCGTCGTGGAGGCCGAGGCCGCCGACGAGCCCGCATGGGAGCTCACCGCGGCTCCCGAGGCCGCCCCCGCGGCCCCTGCGCCGCTCCCGGCGCCGCGCCAGGCCTGATTGCCGGCAGACGCCGAGGGCGTCTGCGGGTTGCGCCTGCGTGGGCAACGGCGGGGCTTGTACGGGGGAGGGGTTCGCTCCCGGTGGCTCGAGGAGTGGATTAGTCGGTCTCAGCCCGACTTATCCACCGCTCGACGAAGCCGAGGCCCACTCCCCCTCCCTACAAGCCAAAAGCCGTTGACCACGCCCCGCGCCGCCGCCCGACGCCACCGGCGCCTGCAAAGCACGCGGCCGGCGCCCTAGCCCTCGGCGGCCTCGGCGTCCGTGGGCCCGTTGTGGCAGACCGCCTCCACGTTGTTGCCGTCCGGGTCGAGCACGTAGGCCGCGTAGTAGCGCTCGTCGTACTGCGGCCGCCGCCCCGGAGGGCCGTTGTCGGTGGCGCCGGCCTCCAGGGCGGCCGCGTGGAAGGCGTCGACGGTCGCCGGGTCGGCCGCGAGGAAGGCGATGTGGGTCGGCGCGCCCGGCTCACCCTGCTTGAGCCCCAGGTCCTCGCTGCCCTCCGGCCCGACGCCGATCTCGTCCGGCCCGTACTCGACGACCCGCGCGGCGAACGGCGCCAGCGCGGCCTCGTAGAACGCCCGGCTCGCCGCCAGGTCGCGGACGAGCACCGTGATGTGGTCGAGGAACGCCGGCCGCACGGCGGATCGCCTACCCCGCCTCAGGGCGAGCTACGCTCGCGGCGCGGCAGCCGGGCTACGCTCGCGGCGCGCGAGAGCTGGGCTCCGCCCGCGGCGCGACAGCCAGCCGAGCTACTCGCCGCGGTGGGCGGGCGAGGCGGGCTTGGTGACCTTCAGCGCGAACTTCGAGGGCGCCTCGCGCACCTCGGGGTTGTCGATCTCGCCGAT
>DATFQI010000110.1:0-3075 GCA_035264365.1 Solirubrobacteraceae bacterium | reverse complement strand
TTTGACATCGGGAAGGAAATGCGCCTAACGTGCGGGTTTCCGCGCTTTGGCGGGGCGTGCTAAAACGCTCGACTCCAACCTGAGGTCCGGAACGAACTCTCCCATGGAAGCTGGCAGCTATCTCGCAGTCATAAAGGTCGTCGGTGTCGGCGGCGGCGGTACCAATGCGGTGAACCGCATGATCGACGCTGGGCTCTCCGGCGTCGAGTTCATCGCGTGCAACACCGATGCGCAGGCGCTGCAGATGACCGACGCCGACATCAAGCTCAACATCGGTCACGAGCTCACCAAGGGCCTCGGCGCTGGCGCGAACCCGCAGATCGGCCAGGGCGCCGCCGCGGAGTCGCGCGACGAGATCAAGGAGGCGCTCAAGGGCGCGGACATGGTCTTCGTCACCGCCGGCGAGGGCGGCGGCACGGGAACGGGTGCCGCGCCCGTGATCGCCGAGATCGCCAAGAACGAAATAGGAGCTCTGACGGTCGGCGTCGTCACGCGGCCGTTCGACTTCGAGGGCTCGCAGCGCTCGCGCCAGGCGCAGGAGGGCATCGACCGCCTGCGCGAGATGGTGGACACGCTGATCGTGATCCCGAACGAGAAGCTCCTGAGCATCGTGGAGCGGCGCACGAGCATCCTCGACGCCTTCCGCGAGGCCGACAACGTCCTGCGCCAGGGCGTCCAGGGCATCACCGACCTGATCACGATCCCCGGCCTGATCAACCTCGACTTCGCCGACGTCCGCGCGATCATGCAGGACGCCGGATCGGCGCTGATGGGCATCGGCTCCGCGAGCGGCGAGTCGCGCGCGTCCGAGGCCGCCAAGGCCGCGATCTCGAGCCCGCTGCTGGAGGAGTCCGTCGAGGGCGCCACCGGCATCCTGCTCAACATCACCGGCGGCAACGACCTCGGCCTGTTCGAGGTCAACGAGGCCGCCGAGCTGATCCACTCGGCCGCCGACGCGCAGTCGAACATCATCTTCGGCGCGGTGATCGACCCGGCGCTCGGCGACGACATCCGCGTCACCGTCATCGCCACGGGCTTCGACCACGGCCGTGCGCGGCCGCGCAGCGCCCGCGAAGAGGCCCGGGCGGGCCGCCGCGACCGCGACGTGCGGATGGACGAGCGCCAGCGCTCCTCGCTCGAGATCTCAGACGACGATCTCGACATCCCGCCGTTCCTGCGCTGAGGGCCGCGGCGGCGGTTCAGTCGCGCCCGCCAACGGCCGATAACGGAGGCATGGAGCAGCGCCTCGGCGCAGTCAGCCGGACCTGGTCGCGCACCGCCTTTGCGGTGTGCGCTGCCTGGTTGCTGCTCTACGAGCTGCGTGTGATCGTCGCGCCGGGCCTCGACGCCGGGCCGCTGACCTCCCGCTTCGCGCACGACGTCGTGCTGCTCGTCTCCGCGGCCCTGATCCTGGCCCGCGCCTTCGGTGCGCGCCGGGAGCGCACGGCCTGGGTGCTGATCGGGCTCGGCGTGCTCGCCTGGTCGCTCGGCGAGGTCTATTACACGGCCGTCCTGTGGGACGCCGAGGTGATCGCGATCCCCTCGCCCGCCGACGTCGGCTACCTGCTGCTGCCGCCGCTCGCGCTCGCCGGCATCCTGCTGCTGTTGCGCGCCCGTGCCCGCTCGGTGCCGCGCACGCTGCTGGTCGACGGCGTGATCGCCGGCCTCGCCGTGGGTGCGTTCAGCGCGGCGCTCGTGTTCGACGCCGTGCTCGAGAACGTCGAGGGCAACGCGCTCGCGGTGGCGACGAACCTCGCCTACCCGCTCGGCGACCTCGTCCTGCTGAGCCTGATCGTGGGCGCGCTGGCCGGCACGGGCTGGCGCCTGGACCGCACCTGGATGCTGCTCGCGATCGGCGTCTCGACGTTCTGGCTGGCCGACTCGCTGTATCTCGTCAAGACGGCGGAGGGCACGTTCGTGTCCGGCGGCCCGATCGACACGGGCTGGTGGGCCGGGCTGTTCCTCATCGCCACCGCCGCGTGGCAGCGGCCGCCCGCGCGGGTGCGGGCTCCCCAGGGAGAGAGCCTGCGGCTGATCGCCGTGCCGCTGTCGTTCGGCCTCGTCAGCCTCGCCCTGCTCGTCTACGACTCCTTCTGGAGCCTGAACCCGCTCGCGATCGCCCTCGCCGCCGCCTCGCTCGTCGCGGTGATGATCCGCCTCACGCTGACGTTCCGCGAGAACGTGGCGATGCTGCGCCACTCGCGCGACGAGGCGATGACCGACGCCCTGACCGGGCTCGGCAACCGCCGCGCGCTGTCGGTCGCGATCGAGGATCTGCTGCCCGAGAGTTACGTCGCCGAAGGCGCGGGGCCTGCGGAGCGCCTGGCAGGCGAAACCGATTTTCCCCCGCTGGTGCTGGCGCTGTTCGACCTCGACGGCTTCAAGCACTACAACGACACCTTCGGCCACCCCGCCGGCGACGCTCTGCTCGTCCGGCTCGGCCGGAATCTCGCCGCCTCCCTGGAGCGCCGCGGGAGGGCGTTCCGGATGGGCGGCGACGAGTTCTGCGTGCTGATCGAGCCCGGCGCCGACGAGCCGGAGCAGCTCGTCCACTCCGCGGCCGCCGCGCTGTCGGAGTCCGGCGACGGCTTCACGATCGGCTGCTCGTTCGGCTCTATCCTGCTCCCCGAGGAGGCCTCGGACCCAGCCGAGGCGCTGCGGATCGCCGACCAGCGCATGTACGCCCAGAAGCACGCCGGGCGGATGTCGGCCGGCCGCCAGAGCAAGGACGTCCTGCTGCGCGCGCTGACCGAGCGCAGCCCCGACCTGGGCGGGCACCTGTCGAGCGTCGCCGAGCTGGCCGAGCGCACGGCCCGCCGGCTCGGGCTGCCCGCCGACGAGGTCGAACGGATCCGCCACGCGGGCGAGCTGCACGACGCCGGCAAGGTCGCGATCCCCGACGGCATCCTCGCCAAGCCCGGCCCGCTGACCGACGACGAGTGGGCGTTCGTGCGCCGCCACCCGCTGATCGGCGAGCGCATCGTGCGCTCCGCGCCGTCGCTGAGCCGGGTCGCCGAGCTCGTGCGCTCCACCCACGAGCGCTTCGACGGCGCCGGCTATCCCGACCGCCTGCAG
>DATFQI010000109.1:0-2390 GCA_035264365.1 Solirubrobacteraceae bacterium | reverse complement strand
CTCGGTCAGCATGCCGCCGAGCAGCACGCCGACGGCGCCGCCGGAGCCGGCCACGGCGCCCCAGACGCCGAGCGCCTTGTTGCGCTCCGCGCCCTCCTTGAAGATCACGGTCACGAGCGAGAGCGCGGCCGGCGAGAGCAGCGCTGCGCCGAGGCCCTGCAGGGCGCGGGCGGCGATCAGCTGGCCCTCGCTCTCGGCGAAGCCGCCGAGCAGCGATGCAATACCGAACAGGACGATGCCAGCCATGAACAGGCGGCGCCGGCCGAGCAGGTCGGCCATGCGGCCGCCGAGCAGCAGGAAGCCGCCGAAGGTGAGGGTGTAGGCGTTGATGACCCAGGAGAGGTTCTCCTGGGAGAACTGCAGGTCGCGGCCGATCGACGGCAGCGCGACGTTGACGATGGAGGCGTCGAGCACGACGACGAACTGCGCGAGCGCGAGCAGCGCCAGTGCCAGCCATTTCCGTTCGGGTGCGAGCGTGGGGCTCAAGGTGGTGGTCTCCCCTGTGAAAGTCGATTTGCTGTCTCGGCCAGTCTCGTCGGTGCGCGGGGGTCGCACATCGGCAGTTCGGAGCGTCCTCACGGACCGTCGCCCTTACTTCCGGCGCACTCGACCTTAGGCCTTATCGGAACAGGAATTCCGTTTCTGGTTTCAGCATACGGAATTGACGTTCCGCTTGTCAAGCCCTACATTCACTGGCATGTCACAACTCGTCGCCGCCGGCGAGCGGCCGCTCCGTGCGGACGCGCGCCGCAACCGGGAGAAGGTCCTGGAGGCGGCCCGCGCGGTCTTCTCCGAGCAGGGGCGGGACGCGCAGATGGACGACGTGGCGCGGCGCGCCGGGGTGGGGGTGGGCACGGTCTACCGCCACTTCCCGACCAAGGAGGCCCTGATCGAGGCGCTGATGGTCTCGGCGTTCGAGACGATCGCCGCGGCGGCCGAGGCGGCGCTCGCGGTCGAGGACCCGTGGGAGGCGTTCACGTCCGTGCTGTGGCGGGGCGCCGAGACGATGGCGGGCGACCGCGCGCTGAGCGAGGTGTTCGCGAGCATCCCCGGGGCGACGGAGGCCGTGATGCCGACCGTCGCCGGGCTGACGGAGACGGTGAGCGAGCTGATCCGCCGCGCGCAGGCGGCCGGTGCGCTGCGCGACGACCTGATCGTCGACGACATCCCGATGGTCATGTGCGGGATCGGCAGCGCGACCAAGAAGGAGCACCGGTGTCCCGAAGCGTGGCGCCGGCACCTCTCGATCGTGCTCGACGGGATGCGCGCGCCGTCCGCCGGCGGACCGCTGCCGAGCTGACGGCGCCGTACCCTGGGGGCATGAGTGCTCCCGACGCCACCACCGATCCTGAGCTCGAAGCCGTCGCCTGGGACCTGAGCCCGCTGCTGGACGGCGGGGGCGACGATCCCGGTGCCGCCGTCGACGCGATGCTCGCCACCGCGCAGGAGCGCGCGGACGCGATCGCCGAGGCTCACGCCGGCAAGGTCGACCAGCTTGACGGGCCCGGCCTCGTGCAGCTCATGCACGAGCTCGAGGAGCTCCAGGAGCTGGCGGGCCGCGCCGGCTCCTACGCGATCCTGAACTTCTCCGGGAACACCGCCGACCCGGCCCGCGGCGCGTTGCTGCAGCGCATGCAGGAGAAGGCGACCGCGATCGAGACCGCTCTGCTGTTCTTCGAGCTCGAATGGGCCGCGCTCGACGACGCGCGCGCCGAGGAGCTGCTGGCGACCGAGGGCCTGGAGTTCGCGCGCCACCACCTGCGCGCGGCCCGCCGCTATCGCCCGCACCTGCTCAGCGAGCCCGAGGAGCGGATCTTTTCCGAGCGCGCGCTGACCGGCCGCACCGCCTGGACGCGGCTGTTCGAGGAGCAGGCGTCGGCGATCACCGTCGAGCTGCCGGACGCGACCGAGCCCGTCTCGCTCGAGGTCGCGATGGCGCGGCTGTTCGCGCCGGACCGCGACGTGCGGCGCGACACGCAGGAGCGGGTCACGCAGGCGCTCGCCCCGGGGTTGCGCACGCGGGCGTTCGCGTTCAACACGCTGCTGGCGGACAAGGCGGTGGAGGACCGGCTGCGCAAGTACCCGAACTGGCTCGCCAGCCGCAACCTCGCCAACGAGGCCTCCGACGAGTCGGTGCAGGCGCTGGTCGAGGCGGTCCGCGCGCGCTTCGAGGTCCCGCGCCGCTGGTACCGGCTGAAGGCGAAGCTGCTGGGGCTTGACAAGCTCGCCGACTACGACCGTCTGGCGCCGGTCTCCGACGACGAGGAGCACGTCGGCTGGAGCGAGGCGCGCGGCCTGGTGCTCGACTCCTACGGCTCCTTCTCGGAGGACCTGGGCGCGCTCGCGCGGCGCTTCTTCGACGAGAGCTGGATCGACGCGCCGGTGCGCCC
>DATFQI010000108.1:0-2893 GCA_035264365.1 Solirubrobacteraceae bacterium | reverse complement strand
TCGCTGTGGCGCCCGTCGCGCGGGTCGCCGACGAAGCGGTAGGCCTTGGCGAGGGCGGCCGGGCCGATGAACAGCGGGTCGACCTCCATCGAGAGGCAGTCCGACACGCAGGCGCCGCACTGGATGCAGGCCATCGTCTGCGTGACGTCGATCATCGACTCCGCGGGCACGACGTACTCGCGCTCGGGCGGGTCGCCCTCGGGCAGCAGCCACGGCGTGACGCGCTGCATCTTCTTCCAGTGGACCGCGTCCATGTCGACGATCAGGTCCTTGATGACGGGCATGTTGCCCATCGGCTCGACCGTGATGACCGGCGTCTTCTGGCCCTCCTCGGGCGGGTTCCAGCCCATGCCGTGGGCGGTCCGCGCCGCCTCGTCGAGGTGGGTGTGGCAGGCCAGCGCGGGCTTGCCGTTGATCCGCACGCCGCAGGAGCCGCAGATCGCGGCGCGGCAGGAGCAGCGGATGCCGATCGAGCCGTCCTGGCGATCCCTGGCCTGGAGGATCCCGTCGAGGACGGAGCGCTTGCCGTCCAGGTCGATCGTGAACTCCTCCCAGTAGGCCGCCGTGCCCGTCTCGGGGGAGTAGCGCCGCAGCTTCAGGGTGTATTCCGGCATCAGTGGTTCCGATCGTAGGTCCGCGCGCCGACCTGGTGGTCGCCGGCGCTGTCTGGCAAGGACGCAGGAAGGGGGCTGTGGCCCTGCCACGCACTCGTCCGAGGACGTAGCCAGGCAGCGATCGGCGGCCGCCAGGCGGTGCGGGGATCTGCGATCGGGACCACTAGTACTTGCGCTCCTGGGGCTCCCACTGGGTCATCGTCACCGGGGAGTAGGTGACCTTCGGCGCGTCACCGCCGTTGACGGACAGGTTGATGTGCTTGAGCCACTCGTCGTCGTTGCGCTCGGGGAAGTCGAGCCGGAACTGCGCGCCGCGCGACTCCTTGCGCTCGAGCGCGCCGATCACGATGCACTCCGCGCAGTCGAGCATGTACCCCAGCTCGATCGCCCCGAGCACGTCCTGGTTGAAGACGGTCCCGCGGTCGTCGATGTAAGCGCTCTCGGCCTCGCCCTTGAGGCGCTGGATGATCTCGGCCGCCTCGGTCAGTCCGGCCTGGTCGCGGAAGACCGCGCACTTCTCGTTCATCATCGTGCCGAGCTCGTCCTTGATCTCGGAGATGCGGCGGCCGCCGCCGTGCTCGCGGTTGATGATCCCCTGGATCAGCTTCTCCTCGGCGGCGAGCTGCTTCGTCGACGGCGTGGGCATGGTCATCCCGGCGGCGCGCTGGGCGGCGTGCGCGCCGGAGCGGCGGCCGAAGATCAGCGTGTCGAGCAGGGAGTTCGCGCCGAGGCGGTTGCCGCCGTGCACCGAGACGCAGGCGACCTCGCCGGCCGCGTAGAGGCCCGGGATCGACGTCTCGCCGTTCACGTCGGTCTTGACGCCGCCCATGATGTAGTGGCAGCCGGGCTTGATGTGGATCGGCTCGCGCGTGATGTCCACGCCCGCGAAGTCGCGCCCGATGTTGACGATCTCGCGCAGCGCCTCGAGCGTGCGCTTGCGCGGCACCTTGGTGATGTCCAGCGCGACGGTGCCGTCCGGGAAGCCGCGGCCCTCGTTGATCTCGGTCTGCTCGGAGCGCGAGACGACGTCGCGCGAGGCGAGCTCGAGCTTGTTGGGCGCGTACTTCTCCATGAAGCGCTCGCCCTGGGCGTTGTAGAGGTGGGCGCCCTCGCCGCGGGCGCCCTCGGTGATCAGGATCCCGTTCCCGGCCAGCGTGGTCGGGTGGTACTGGATCATCTCCATGTCCATCAGCGGGGCGCCGATGCGGTAGGCCTGTGCGATCCCGTCGCCGGTGCAGATCAGGGCGTTGGTGGTCGGCTTGAAGCACTGCCCGGCGCCGCCGGACGCGAGCATCGTCGACTTGGCGGCGAACAGCTCCATCGAGCCGTCCTTGATGTTGCGGGCGATCGCGCCGCTGCAGTTGCCCTCGTCGTCCTGCACGAGCGCGGTGACGAACCACTCCTCGTAGCGGTCGACCTTGGCGTGGCTCTTCATCAGCTGCTCGTAGAGCACGTGCAGCAGCGCCTGGCCGGTGATGTCGGCCACGTAATACGTGCGGGCGGCGGAGGCGCCGCCGAAGGCGCGGGTGCCGAGCAGGCCCTGCTCGTTGCGGTGGAAGGTGACGCCCTGGTGCTCCAGCCAGAGGACCTCGTCCGGGGCCTCGCGGCACATGATCTCGATCGCGTCCTGGTCGCCGAGGTAATCGGAGCCCTTGACGGTGTCGAAGGCGTGCGACTCCCACGAGTCGTCGGGGTTCAGGGCGGCGTTGATCCCGCCGGCCGCGGCGTTGGAGTGCGAGCGGACGGGGTGGACCTTGCTCATGATCGCGACGGTCGCCCCGGAGCGGGCGGCCGCGAGCGCTGCGCGCTGGCCGGCGAGGCCGGCTCCGATGATCAACACGTCGTGCGAGGGCATGGCGCATGAGTCTATTGGCGGTGCGGGGCGCGGCGTCTCGCCGTGGCGCGCGGCCGTTGCGGTGCGGCGCGGCGCCGCTGTCGTCATATTGGGGGACGAACATGACCCAAGGTCCCGCTCAGCGCCCGGTCCGGGTGCTCGTCGTCGACGACCATGCCGATGTGCGCTTCCTGCTGCGCGCGATCCTCGAGGACGCCGCGCCCGCCGTGGTGTTCGCCGGCGAGGCCTCAGGGGCCGAGGAGGCGCTCGCCGCGCTCGCCGCGCTCGAGCCCGACGTGGTCGTGCTCGACGCCCGGATGCCGCGGGTCGACGGCTTCGAGGCCGCCGAGATGCTGCTCGCACGCCGCCCGGACCTGCCGATCCTGCTCTGCTCGGCGCTCGTCGACGACGACATCCGCTCGCGCGCGGAGGCCGCGGGGATCGC
>DATFQI010000107.1:0-5732 GCA_035264365.1 Solirubrobacteraceae bacterium | reverse complement strand
GGAGGCAGCGGTGCGTGGAGTGCGTGGCGCTAGCCGCCGACGCCGTTCGGCGCCTGCTGGCGGATCCACTCGCGCAGCGTCGTGTCGCCGACCCGCGCGTAGACGCCGGGCTTGCCGGGCCGCGCGCAGCCCTCGCCGTAGCTCGTCGCGCCCACCACGCGCAGCGCGCCACCGGCGGTGCGGCCGAACATCGGGCCGCCGGAGTCGCCCTGGCAGGTGTCGACGCCGCCCTCGGGGTAGCCGGCGCAGATCTGCGTCTGGGCCTCGAAGGAGTCGTAGGCGTTCGCGCAGTAGGCGTCGGTCGTGACCGGGACCTGCGCCTTCTGGAGCGTGTCGGGCGTGTCGCCGCCCTCCTCGGTGGTGCCGAAGCCGGCAATCGTCTCCAGCGTCGCCGGCGCCCACAGCGACGTCTCAGACGCGCCGGCCACCGGCGTCGGCGCCTTCGTCGACGCCCGCGAGAGCTTCAGGATCGAGATGTCGTAGCCGTCCGAGAGCATGTAGTTCGGGTGCGCGGTCACGCGCGAGACCGGCACCTTCTCGCCCTGGCCTGGCTTGTTGGAGCCGATGTAGACCTCGATCAGCTGCGGCGGGTACGCCGCGGGCGAGGCGACGCCGGCGCCGCCGGTGATCGACGAGCAGTGGCCGGCCGTCAGGACCGTGTCGGGGGCGATCAGCGTGCCCGTGCACAGGAAGCCCTTGGCGATGATCACCTCGGAGACCGAGGGGAACTCGTTCGGGGCTGCGTCGGACCCGCCGACGACGGCCATCGACGGGGATGCGGACAGCGCCAGGGCGGCACACGTGCCGGCCAGCGCGAGTGAGAGCTTTCGGAGCATGGGGGCTGCAACGCGGGCGGGCCGCGTTTCTTGCGCTCAGCTGCCGTAGCGCACGAACTCGCCCGGCCCGGGCGCAGCCAGCGACGTCGCCAGCAGCCCCTCGGTCGAGAGGAGCAGGAGCTTCTCGCCGACGACCACCGCGCGGTCGTAGGACAAGAGCCCGCCGAAGCGCTCGAACGCCGGGTGGGCGATCCGGCCCGCCTCGACGATGCCGCCGGCGCGGTCGACCTTGAAGGCGAGCGAGCCGGCGAACGACGTGCGCTCGGGCATGGAGCTCAGCGCGGGCATCACGGCGAGCTTCTGCGGCGCCCACCAGAGGAAGGCGTGGTGGTCGTCCTCGACCGGCGAGTACGAGTCGTCGCCGAGCCCGAACTGGTCGAGCCGGACCGGGTTGGCGAGGTCGGAGACGTCGAACAGCGACAGCTGCACGCCGGTGCGCCGGCCCTCTGCCGTCGCGTCCTGGCCGACTCCCAGCAGCAGCCCGTCGCCGACCGGGTGCAGGTAAGCGGAGTAGCCCGGGACCTTCAGCTCGCCGACCACGCGCGGGCTCGCCGGGTTCGAGAGGTCGAGTGTGTACAGCGGGTCGACCTGCCGGAACGTCACCACGAAGCCGGTGTCGCCGATGAAGCGCACCGCGTGGATGCGCTCGCCCTTGCCGAGCCCGCCGACCTCCCCCACCTTCACGAGCCGGCCGTCGCGCTCCTGCAGCGTGCGCACCGCGCTCTCGGTGCTCGCGCGGCTCTGCCACGGCGGCATCGACGTCGTCGCGGCGCGCAGCGTGCCGTGGTGCTCGGACAGCGACCACTGGTTGAGCAGGTAGCCCGGCACCTCGCCGCTGCCGACATAGGTCGTCTCGCCGGCCTTCTCCGTCGAGAACGCGTGCAGCCCGGTCGCGGAGGAGTCGAGGATCTCGGCGCGGCTCGCGTCGGGCTCCAGCCAGCGCTGCGAGGCGACGTAGAGCCGGTCCTCGGACGCGTAGACGGTGTCGCCGTCGCTCATCAGCGCGTCCGCGTCGACCGCGGGCAGGCCGCGCTCCAAGTCGATCGTGAGCACGGTCAGCGTGCCGAGCCCGGAGAAGGACTGGGTGCGGCGGACCTGCTTGCAGCGCACCAGCGAGCGCCGCCGCGCCGTGCCCTTGCGGCGGTTGCGCACGACCGCCGACGGCAGCCACGCCCGTGTGCGGGTCCGCTTCACGGAGCGGCGCCAATCGCGCTCGAGCTCGCCGGCCGGTGCGGTGCCGGCCGACCGCGGCATCGCGAGCCCGCGCGGCTCGGTCCGCACGATGGCCCGCACTGTCGTGCCGGTCAGCCGCGCGTTCAGGTAGGAGCCCTCGACGTCGAGCTCACGCAGCACGCGCAGCTTCTCCGGGTCGGAGATGTCGACCTCCAGCAGCCGCGTGCGGCCGAGCCACCGGGCGGGGGAGACCGCGGGCACCTGGGCCGCGTAGGCGACCGGCCCGGAGTCGAGCGTGGTGATCAGGAGCGCGCGGTCGCCGCGCACGAGCAGGTCCTGCGAGTAGCCGGGGACGTCGATCGCGTCGAGCTGCTTGGGCCGGGCGCCGCTCACGTCGATAGCGCGCAGCTTGCCCTGCTTGACCACGTACAGCGTCGTGCCGGACGCCTTCACCCAGTCGGGCTCGTCGACGCCGGCCTCCTGCACGTTGGTCTGCGACGTCCCCTCGCCCGCGCCGGGCGCGGGAGCGGCCACCGGCATCGGCGCGCCGCGGTCCGCGCCGCCGGAGCCTCCGCCGCCTTCCCCGCCGTCGGCCGACGGCGGCGGCAGAGGGCGTCCGACCGAGCTGTTGCGCACGACGCGCAGGCCGTTGCGCTGGGCGTAGCCGAGGAGGTTCGTGCGCGAACGGAACGAGTGCAGCCGCGGGCTCTTCTTGCGCGGCTCGTTTCGTCCGCCCGCCCGGCGGCTAGCCCGAAGCGTATGCAGAAGCGCAGACTTGGCAACGAAGGCCTCGAGGTGTCCGCCCAGGGGCTCGGCTGCATGGGCATGTCCGAGTTCTACGGCTCGGCCGACGAGGGCGAGGCGATCGCCACCATCCAGCGGGCGCTCGACCTCGGGATCAGCTTCCTCGACACGGCCGACATGTACGGCCCGTTCACCAACGAGAAGCTCGTCGGCCGCGCGATCGCCGGCCGCCGGGACGAGGTCGTGCTCGCGACCAAGTTCGGCAACGAGCGCGGCGAGGACGGCAGCTTCCTCGGCATCAACGGCAAGCCCGACTACGTGCGTGCCGCCTGCGACGCCTCGCTGGAGCGGCTCGGCGTCGAGCACATCGACCTCTACTACCAGCACCGCGTCGACAAGACGGTCCCGATCGAGGAGACCGTCGGCGCGATGGCGGAGCTCGTCGAGCAGGGCAAAGTGCGCCACCTCGGGCTCTCGGAGGCGTCGCCGGAGACGATCCGCCGCGCCTACGCCGTGCACCCGATCAGCGCGCTCCAGACGGAGTACTCGCTGTGGACGCGCGACGCGGAGGACGCGGTGCTGCCGACCGTGCGCGAGCTCGGGATCGGCTTCGTCGCCTACTCCCCGCTCGGCCGCGGGTTCCTGTCCGGTGCGATCACCAAGCCGGACGATCTCGCCGATGACGACTTCCGGCGCCGCAACCCGCGCTTCCAGGGCGCCAACTTCGACAAGAACCTGGAGCTCGTAGAGCGCGTGCGCGAGATCGCGGCCGAGCGTGACGTCACGCCCGGCCAGCTCGCGCTCGCCTGGCTGTTGAATCAGAACCCCGCCCGCCCCGACGTGGTCCCGATCCCGGGCACCAAGCGGCGCGAGTACCTCGAGGAGAACGCGGCGGCGTCGGAGATCGAGCTGTCCGCGGAGGAGCTGGAGCGGATCGATGCCGCGGCGCCCGCGGGCGGCACCGCCGGCGACCGCTACCCGGACATGTCGAGCATCGACCGGTAGGCCTTCGCGCGCGCCTGGGCGCGGACGGCGTCGAGGTCGTCCGCGCTCAGCGCGCGCGGCTCGCCGAGAGCGGCCGCGCGCCAGTACAGCTCGCACATCGCCTCGAGCAGGTGCGCGCGCTCGACGGCCTGCCCAAGGTCGTCACCGAACGTGATCGCGCCGTGGTTGGCCATCAGCGCCGCGGTGCGGTCCTCGAGCGCCTCGACCACCGCGTCCGCGAGCTCCTGGGTGCCGAACGTGCGGTAGGGCGCGACGCGCACCGCGCCGCCGAGGGCGACCATCTCGTAGTGGATGCACGGCAGCTCGCCGAGCACGAGCGAGAGCGCGGTGCCGATCGGTGGGTGCGTGTGCACGACCGCGCCGGCGCCGAAGCGCTCCAGCACGCCGAGGTGCAGCGCCAGCTCCGACGTCGGCCCGCACTCCCCCTCAAGCAGCTCGCCGTCCGTGTCGATGAGGGCGATGTCCGCCGCGTGCAGCCGGGCGAGCTCGCCGCCGGTCGGCGTGATCGCGATCCGGTCGCCGTCGCGGGCGCACACATTGCCGTTGGTGGCGCGCACCAGGCCCGCCGCCGCGAGCTCGCGCGAGGCGGCGGCGACCTGCTCGCGCAACGGGTCCGAGAGGGTCATGCACCGCGATCCTATGGGCACGTCAGGAATCGTTCACATCCCGCATACAGACAAGCCCTACGCTTCCCACAGTGCCACGCCAACGCCTCACGATCTTCCTCACGATCGCCGCGGCGCTGGCTATCACGGGGCTGCTGTTCGCGATCGACCCGATCCGCGACGCCGTGAGTGCCGCGTTCCAGGGTGATCTCGGCGCCATGCGCGACGAGCTGGACTCGCTCGGCGCGCTCGCGGCACTGGTCCTGGTCGGCATCGCGCTCGTGCACGCGATCGTCCCGTTCCCGGCCGAGTTCCCGACCGCGGCGGCGGGCTTCGTGTTCGGCTTCGCGCTCGGGTTCCCGCTGATGGTGTTCGCGTGGACGCTGTCCTGCCTGGTCGCCTACGCGCTCGCGCGCGGGATCGGGCCGCCGCTGCTGGACCGGCTCGCCGGCAAGGAGCGGATGGAGGCGACCGACCGGTTGATCGCGCGCGGCGGCTGGCCGATCCTGCTCGCCGGCCGGCTGATCCCGGTCGTCCCCTACAACCTCGTCTCCTACGCCGCCGGCGCGACGCGCGTGCCGCTCGGACGCTTCACGTGGACGACCGCCGTGGGCGTGGCGCCGCTGACCGCGCTGACCGCGCTGCTCGGGCAGCGCCTGCAGGAGCCGCGCTTCGACGACCCGGTGCTGTGGCTGATCCTGCTCGGCGTGCTCGTGCTGCTCGCGCTGGCGCGGCCCGTCGGCCGCCGCCTGCGCGCTACCCACCAGAGCTGAGCGCCGCCGGCACCCGCCGCAGCCAGCGCAGCAGCTGCTCGTAGACCCGCGGGTGGTTGAGCAGCTGGAGGTGGTTGGCGCCGCCGACGTGCAGGCCGTTCTCGAGCTCGAACGCGAGCCGGCGCCGCGGGCCGTCGCCGGAGGCGCTCGGGAACTGCACGAGCAGGTCGCCGACGATGCGACCGAGCGGGGAGTCCTTGTCGCGCGCGACGGTGGCGCCGACGTAGCAGTAGCTCACGCCCGGCAGGAACGGCACCTCGCCGCAGCCGTCCGGACGCCACACGTCCAGGTCGAGGCCCTCCCAGTCGTCCTCCAGGCAGGCGCCGTAGCGGAGGTCCTTCACACCGGCGCTGCGCGCCGTCAGCAGGCGCGCCAGCGGCTCGGTCTCGGGCAGGCGGCGGAGCCAGTGCGCGCCGCGGGCCGCGGCGCGCTCGAGCGGCGCGCCCAGGTGCGGCGAGCCGAGGCAGACGACGTGGCGCAGCTCGCCGATCCAGGAGCGGCCGTCGCGCTCGCCGTAGTGGCAGGCGCTGCGGGCGACGAGCCCGCCCATCGAGTGCCCGACGAGCACGAGCTCGTCGACCGGCACCGGCCACTCC
>DATFQI010000106.1:0-12225 GCA_035264365.1 Solirubrobacteraceae bacterium | reverse complement strand
CTGCGCGCGCTGCCGATCGACTACCTCAAGATCGACGGCCAGTTCGTCGGCGGGCTCGCGCGCAACGATGTCGACCGCGAGATCGTCAAGGCGATCGTCGCGCTCGCCCGAGCGGCCGACCGCCGCACGATCGCCGAGTTCGTCCGCGACCAGGAGACGCTCGAGCTGCTCGGCGAGCTCGGCGTCGACCTCGCCCAGGGCTTCCACGTCGGCCGCCCGCGACCGCTGGAGGACCTCTGATGGCCCCGCTCGAGAACCCGCTGCTCGTCACGGACGCGCCGCACCTGCTCTACCGGGGCTTCTTCGCCCTCCCCGACTCGATCAAGGGCGCCGACGGGCATCCGGTCAACGCGCTGCTCGGCTCGGTCAACCAGACGCTGTGGTGCGTGGAGCGCTTCAAGCCGCGCGCGGTCGTCATGTGCTTCGGCCAGGAGTCGGCGGACTACCGCGTCGAGGCCTTCCCGGCCTACCACGCCGACCGCCCGCCCATGCCCGACCCGCTCGCGCACCAGTGGGAGCGGGCGCCCGGCTTCTACGAGGCGCTCGGCTGGTCCGTGATGAGCCACGGGGAGCTCGAGGCCGACGACCTGATGCACTCGCTATGCGTCGCCGAGGTCGAGGCGGGCGGGAAGGCCTACATCCTCACGGGCGACCGCGACATGTTCCAGTGCGCGACCGACGACGTGCACGTCCTGATGCAGCGGGCTCGTCAGGAAGGCCCCGACGACATGGGTCCGGCCGAGGTGCTCGAGGCCTACGGGGTCACGCCCGAGCAGGTGCCGGACTTCATCGCGCTGCGCGGCGACCCGTCCGACGGGCTGCCGGGCGCGAAGGGCATCGGCGCCAAGACGGCGGCCGACCTGCTCAAGCGCAAGGGCGACCTCGAGCACGTCATCCTCGGCGCGATCCGGGAGAAGCCCGCGGTGCGGCGCGCGCTGATCGAGCAGGCCGACGAGCTGCGCTCGTTCCGCGACATCGCGACGCTGCGCACGGTCGCCGTCGACCGGCCGGCCGACGCGCCGACCGACTACGCGGGCGGCGCGGCCGCGGCGGAGGAGCTCGGCATGGGCCGGCTCGCCAAGCGCCTGGCGGAGGCCGCTACGGGTTGACGCGGGCGATCAGCAGGGCGAGGTCGTCGCGCCGCCGGAGCCGGCTGAAGGCCGCCGCCAGGTCCTCGAGCCGGGTCGCCAGCTCGTCGGCGGTCAGGCCCGCGTCGCGCTCGAGCAGCTCGCGCACGCGCTCCTCGCCGAGGATCCCGTCGGGCGAGCGCGCCTCGATCAGCCCGTCCGTGTAGAGCACCAGCGCGTCGCCAGGGCCGAGCAGGGCCCGCGCGTCGGTGAACTCCGGCTCCTCGGTGATCCCGAGCAGCGTGCCCGCCGCGTGGCACTCCTCGACCCTGCCGTCGGCGCGGACGACGAGCGCGGGCGGGTGGCCGGCGCTCACCAGCACGACCCGGAAGGCTTCGCCCTCGCGCTCGAGCAGGCCGAGCGCGGCGCTCGCGAAGCGCGGGTCGCTGGGCTCCTGCTCCTGCAGCACGATCTTGTTCACCGCCCCGAGCGCGGCGCTCGGCGCGCGGGTCTGGGCGCCGGTGCGCAGGCCGTGGCGGACGACCGCCGTCATCCCGGCAGCGCGCGCGTCCTTGCCCTGGACGTCGCCGATCGCGACCCCGAACGTCCCCCCGCCGAGCGCGAAGACATCGTAGAAGTCGCCGCCGACCATGCCCTCGCCCGGCACGTAGCGGGCGGCGAGCTCGAGCCCCTCGACCTCCAGCAGCCGCGGCGGCAGCAAGCTCTCCTGGAGCACGCGCGCGACGTGGTCGCGCTCGTGGTAGGCGAGCCGGCTGGCGTCGAGCTCGCGGCGCGCGGTGTCGTGCAGGCGGGCGTTCTCGATCGCGAGCGCGGCCAGGGCCGAGACGGCGGTCACGAGCCGCTCGGCGTCGGCGTCGAAGACCGCGACCTTCTCGTGGCCGAAGAACAGGCCGCCGAGCACCTCGCCGTCGCGCGCCTTGACCGGGACCGCGAGGTAGGAGCGCACCGGCAGGTGGCCCTCCGGCATGCCGTGGAACGGCTCGTTGTGGCCGTAGCGCCGATCCGCGGTGATGTCGTCGCTGCGGACCACGCCCGCGCCCTGGAAGGTCGGGTCGAAGACCTGCGTGTTGCGCGGCATCGGGAAGCGCTCGAACGCCGAGCGGGGCACGCCGGCGATCGTGTAGAGCATGTAGGACTCGCCGCGGGTGTCGAGCACGTTGTAGAAGAACGCGCCGAACTGGGCGCCCGCCAGCGCGGTGCTCTCCTCGGTCACGCGCTGGACGACGTCCTTGAGCTCGGGCTCGGCCATCAGCGCGGCCGAGATCCGGTAGAGACGGCCGGCCGCACGGTTCTCGGCGCGCAGGCTCGCCTCCGCGACGCGTGACTCGCGCTCGTGCCGCAGGCGGGCGACGGAGCGCCCGAGCCGGGCGGCGACGATCTCGTACGCGGTGTGGTCCTCGTCCGACAGCGGCCCGCGCGCCTCGAGCCCGAGCTCGAGCGAGCCGACCGTGGCGAGCCCGTCGTCGACCTGGAGCACGAGCCGCTCGGCGGCCGCCGGCCAGGCGGGATCGCCCGCCGGGGTGCCGTAGCGATCGCCGCCCTCGATGCGGAGGGCGGCCGCGGTCACGTCGAAGTGCTCGAGCAGGCGGTCGAGCACGCGGCCGAGGACCTCGTCCGCCGGCAGCGCGTCGACGGCCGGGTCGAGCACGGGCCACAGCCGCGCGAGGACGTGCGGCGCGGCGCGGCGCTCCGTGCCGGTCGGTACTCCCCCGTTCACCGGCGAGAGCGTACCTGGATCCGTCAGAGCGGGGACCAGCCTGGCCGCATGTGCCGCTCAGCGCGGCGCGCGAACCGGGAGTTGTTCAGCCTCAGGCTGAACAACTCCGGACTCAGCGCGGGCGGGTGGTGCGGCGGGCGTCGCGGGCGGCGCCGAGGGCGTCGCGGACGCCCGTCGCGCGGAGCCGGACGAGGCGCCGCGCCGCGGAGCGGCGCAGGTGCAATGTGACGGTGCGGCGGCGGCGGTCCGTGGAGCGTCGCCGGCTCGGCCGCGGGCGGGGCGGGAGCCACGTCGATCGTCACCGTCGCCGGGGCGCTGCGCAGCCCGCGGCCGTCGGTGGCGACGTAGGTCAGGGAGTCGGCGCCGGTGAAGCCGGCGTCGGGGAGGTAGGTCAGGCGGGCGCCGTCGAAGCTCGCGGCGCCGTAAGCGGGCGGCCCGGCGACGACGTAGGAGAGCGGCGTGTCCGCCGCGATCCGCAGGTAGCAGCTCTCGAGCGTCGCGCGCGGCGTGCACGAAGCCGAGCGGCGCGCCGGCACCTCGGGCGCGAGCGCCCGCGCGGACACCTCGACCGAGCCCGCCGCGCCCGCGACCGCCGACAGCGCCATGCCGTCGGGGACCACCCCCGGGATCCTCGCGGCGCTCCTCGTGCACGTCGTCGCCCGGGTCGGCGTCGATCAGCTGGCCGCCCGGGTTCGCCTCCGCACGCAGGGTGTACGGGCCCGGGGCCAGGCCCGTGACGTCGAGAACTGGAACTCGCGCTGCGAGCTGTAGCGGTCGCTCGCCCCGCGCGAGAGGCCCATCCGCACGAACGTCGAGCCCGGCTGACCCGGGCGGCACCAGCCCGCGCTGCCGTCCTCGACGAACCACGCCGTGGCCCCGCCCTCGATCCCGAACGAGTCGAACATGCAGAACCCGACCTTGTCGGAGACGCGAGCCGGCCCCCCGGGCACGAGCAGCGAGTAGCGCGCGGCGGAGAAGAAGTGCCAGTGCTCGTGCGTCACCTCGTGCACGTAGTCGAACGTCGCGCCGGTCGCCGTGCGGTCCTCGCTAGGACCCGGCGGCGGCGATCCGGCCTGCGGCGCCGTGGTGAGCTCGCCGCCCGGCCAGACCTTCTGACGGACCTCCGAGCGGCCGCCGAACACGTCCAGCACGCCGCCCGTGTTCTGGATCAGCGCGTCGAAGCGGTACAGCAGGCGCCCGGGGCGCTCGTAGGCGTCGACGTAGACCGGCGCGACTGGCCGGTGTAGCGCACGGATGGGAGCGCGATCCGCAGGTCCGGCGCGTCCGGGCTCTCCGACGCCGCCGGGAGCACGGGCAGCGACGCCAGCGAGGGCCGCGCGCCGCGCAGGTCGTGCGCCTGCGCGGCGGGGGCGGCCAGCAGGGCCGCCAGCGCCAGCGCGATCGTGAGCATCCGTGCCACGCCGCGACCCTAACCGGAGGCGCGAGTACCCGCCAGGAATCTGGACGAACGCACCAAGCCGCGCCGCGGCCAGCCGCGCCGCGGCTACGGCGTGAACTTCACCGTGATGACGTCCCCGTCGGCCATCACGTAGTCGCGACCCTCGAGCCGCAGGGTCCCGCGGTCGCGCGCCCCGGCGTAGCCGCCCGCGTCCACGAGCGCCTCCCAGCCGATCACCTCCGCGCGCACGAAGCCGCGCTGGATGTCGGAGTGGATCTCGCCGGCGGCGTGCCAGGCGGAGAGGCCGCGGCGCAGGTGCCAGGACTGGGCCGGCTTGGCCTCGCCCGCGGTGAAGAACGCGATCAGGTCGAGCAGCCCGAAGGCGCCGCCGACGACGCGAGCCAGGCCGGAGGCGCCGACGCCCATCTCCTCCCGCATCGCGTCGGCCTCGTCGTCGTCGAGCTCGGAAAGCTCGGCCTCGATCCGCGAAGAGATCGCCACCGCTCCGGCGCCGGCGGCGGCCGCGTGGTCGGCGACGTCGGAGGGCACGGCGTCGTCACCCTCATCCACGTTGGCGACGAACAGCACCGGCTTGCCGGTCAGCGGCGTCAGGTTGCGCAGCGCGTTCGGCGTGTCCGCGGGCACGGGCACCGAGCGCGCGGGCCGGCCGGCCTGCAGCGCCTCGATCACGCGCGCCAGCCAGGCCTCCTCCGCCTTGGCCGCCTTGTCGCCGCCGCGCGCCTCGCGCACGACCCGCGCGTGGCGGCGCTCGGCCTGCTCGAGGTCGGCGAAGATCAGCTCGGTCTCGATCGTCTCGATGTCCGCCGACGGGGACACGCGGCCGTCCGGGTGGATCACGTTGTCGTCGTGGTGGCAGCGCACCACGTGCAGCAGCGCGTCCGTCTCGCGGATGTTGGCGAGGAACTTGTTGCCCAGGCCCTCGCCCTCGTGCGCGCCCTTCACCAGGCCCGCGATGTCGTGGAACTCGATCGTGTCCGGAACGATGTTGGACGCGCCGATCGTCTCGGCGACGGCATCGAGGCGCTCGTCGGCCACCGGCACGACAGCGACGTTCGGCTCGATCGTGGTGAACGGGTAGTTCGCGGCCTCCGCCCCGGCGCGGCTGAGCGCGTTGAACAGCGAGGACTTGCCCGCGTTGGGCAGCCCGACGATCCCGACCTTCATCATCGGCCCAGTGTGCCCAAGACGCTGCCGAGCGCGACGCCGGCGGCGATGTCGGACGGGTAGTGCACGCCCAGGTAGAGGCGGGAGAAGGCCATCGCCGAGGCGGCCAGGTACAGCGGCGCCGGCGGCAGCAACCTGCCGTACGCGCGGGCGGCCGCGAACGACGAGCTCGAGTGCGAGGACGGGAACGAGAGGCCGGTCGGGGTGGCCATCAGGTGCGGCAGGTCCTCGATCAGCGGCCGCTTGCGGCCGATCGCCATCTTGATCGAGGTCGAGATCACATAGGAGCCGCCGACCACGAGCGTCGAGCGGATCCAGCGCGCGCGCCGGTCGCCGTCGACGAGCGCGCCCGCGGCCCCGAGCCCGTACCAGAGCAGGCCGTGCTCGCCCAGCCGCGAGTAGCGCTTCACCCAGCGCACGCTCTCCGGCGTGCGGGCGAGCGAGCGAGCGCGGCGGTAGAGCGCCAGGTCGATCGCGTTGAAGCGGACGCGCAGCGAGCCGGCGCCCGACGGATCAGCGGTCTCGGTCAGAAGCCGACGCGATGCTCGTCGGAGTCCACGCGCAGGTACACGACCTGCCCGAGGTCCACGAGCACGGCGCCGTCGGCGGCCGCGAGCTCGTGCCAGCGCTCCTTGCCGTCGCGCAGCGCGTTGCGCAGCTTCTCCAGCTCCCCCTCGGGGACCCGGATCGACAGCACCTGGCCGCCCTGGAATCCGACCGCTCCGCGGCGTGCCGCCGTCTTCTCGCTCATGCGTGTACCTCTGCCGGCTCGACAAGTTCGGTGAGCACCCCGCCGGAGGCGCTCGGATGCAGGAACGCGACCCGCGAGGACCGGATCCCGATGCGCGGCTGCTCGTCGATCATCCGCACCCCGGCGTCGCGCAGCACGGCGAGGGCCGCGTCGATGTCGTCGACCTGGTAGGCGACGTGGTGCAGGCCCGGCCCGCGCTTGGCCAGGAACTTGCCGACCGGGGTCTCCTCGCCGAGCGGTGAGAGCAGCTCCACGTGGTTCTCGCCGACGTCGAGCAGCACGGCCTCGACGCCCTGCGACTCCACCGTCTCGCGGTGGACGACCTCCATGCCGTACGCGACGGTGTGGAGGTCGATCGCGGCGTCGAGGTCGCTCACGGCGACGCCGATGTGGTCGATCCGGCCGAACATCGGGCGCAGTGTACCCTCACGCGCCGTGCGCATCGCCCTCACGGCCAACCTGAAGTCGGGGGGCGGGCTCGACCCCGAGCCGCTCGCCGCCGCCATGCGCGAGGCGGGCGCGGAGGTCGAGCTGTTCGGCTGCGAGCCCGAGGCGCTGGAGGCCGCGGCGGCGGCGGGGCCCGACCGGATCGCGGTCGCGGGCGGCGACGGCACGATCGGCCCGGCGGCCGAGCTGGCGGGCCGCTTGGACGTGCCGCTGGCCGTGATCGCGACCGGCACCGCGAACGACTTCGCGCGCGCCAACGGGCTGCCCGAGGACCCGCTCGAGGCGGCGGCGCTGGCCGCCGGCAGCACGCGGACGCGCCGGCTCGAGCTCGGCCGGCTCGCCGACGGCCGCCCGTTCGTCAACGCGGCGAGCGCCGGCCTGGCCGCCAAGGCCGCCCGCCACGCCTCGCCGTTCAAGAAGGTGCTCGGCCCGCTCGCCTACGGCGTCGGCGCGCTGCGGGCGGCCGCGACCGAGTCGCCCATGCACTGCACGGTGCGCGTCGACGGCGAGAGCGTCTTCGAAGGCGGCGCCTGGCAGGTGATCGTGGCCGCCACGGGCGCGTTCGGCGGCGGCTCGGAGATCGGCGCCGCCGACGCGCGTGACGGCGTGCTCGACGTGGCGGTCCTGCCCGCCGGCTCGCGGCTCGCGCTCGCCCGCCGCGCCTGGGGCCTGCGCCGCGGCACGGTCGAGCAGCAGAGGCCGGTCGAGCACCTGCGCGGCTCGCTGCTGGAGATCGAGCTCCCGCGCGGCGCCGAGCTCAACGTCGACGGCGAGATCCGCGACGGCGGGCTCGAGCGCGTGACGGTCGAGCACGCGGCCTACGCGCTGATCGTGCCGTGAGTCAGGCGGCGGGCGCGAGCAGCACGCCGTCGCGGCCGCGCCGCTTGACCTCGTAGAGCGCGGCGTCGGCCCGCGCCACCAGCTGCTCGTCGCTCTCACCCGCGCGGGCGATCGCGAGCCCGATCGACATCGTCGTGCCGAGCCGGCTGCGCGCCTGGGCCTGCAGGTCCCAGCCGACGCGCCAGGCCTCGGCGTCGGCGGAGCACTCGAAGAGGATCGCGAACTCGTCGCCGCCGATCCGGTACGCCCTGCCGTGCGCCGGCGCGACCGACCGCAGGACGCCCGCGACCGCGCGCAGCACGTCGTCGCCCGCGGCGTGCCCGCGCGTGTCGTTGATCGCCTTGAAGCCGTCGACGTCGGACAGCAGGACGACGACGCGGCGATCGGCCGGCGCGGCCTCGCGGGCCTCCGGCACCTCGGCGTAGAAGGTGGCGTGGTGGCCGAGACCGGTCAGCGGGTCGCGCGCCGCGCGCTCGCGAAGCTCGGTGACCGCGGCGGCCATCCGCAGCGAGCCCGCCGCCTGCCCGGCCAGCAGCTCCAACAGCTCCGCCTTCTCGGTGCTGATGCGGTGGTTGGCGCGGTCGGCGACCATCAGCAGCCCGTGCCGCTCCCCCGCGGCGACGAGCGGCAGGACGATCACGGCGTTGACGCCGGCCTGGCGCAGGACCTCGTGGCCCTCGAAGCCGCGGCCGCCGGTGTCGCCGGCCGTGTAGCTGGAGGTGCCCATGTCGACCCAGGCGGCGATCCGGTCGAGCTCCGGCGCCTCGAGCGCGCCCAGTGCGACCGCGAACGAGCCCTCGGCGTGGTGGACGTAGTAGCCGCCGTGGCCGTCGGGCAGCGCCAGCATCGCGGACTCGAAGCCGGCCAGCGCGCGGGCGGCGGCGACGGTCTCGCGCACGATGTCCTCGGCCGTCTCGAGCGAGCCCAGCCGCACGGCGATCCGCGCGAGCCGCTGCGCGGCCGAGACCGGGGCGAGCCCGCCGAGCGCCTCCAGGCGCGCCGAGAGCAACCCGGCGCAGCGCCGCACCTCGGCGATGCCGTGGTCGCCGAGCGCGGTTGGTGACTCCGCGTTGAGCACGCCGGCCACGGCGCCGCCGACGCGCAGCGGCACGCACGCCTCGGCGTGCACGGAGGCGACGGCGGGCAGGTAGTCGCCGCTGCCGGTGACGTCCTCGACGATCGTCTCCTCGCCGGTGCGGAAGGTGCGGCCGATCACACCGGCCGTCGCGGGCATCCCGTCGTAGATCTGCCAGTAGCCGCGCACGGCCTGGCAGCGCAGGCGGCCGCCGTCCTCGAGGTAGACGCTCGGCATCAGGCCCTTGCGGGCGAGGTGCTCGACGATCGCCTCGGCCGCCTCCGGGGCGCTCGTGGCTGCGGCCAGCTCGCGCTCGAGCCGGCCGCTCGCCGGCCGCGGCGGCACGGACGGGCGGGCCGAGGGCTCCGCCGGCCACGCCTCGGCCGGGCGCCCGAACAGCCAGCCCTGGCCGTAGTCGACGTCGGCGTCGCGCAGCACCTGGAGCTCCTCGTGGCGTTCGACGCCCTCCGCGACGACACGGGCGCCGACCTCGCGCGCGAACGCGACCGTGGCGCGCAGGACGGCCTGTCGGCTCGGGTCGAGGTCGACCCCGGTGACCATGCCGCGGCACAGCTTCAGGAAGTCCGGGCGCAGGTCGGCGACGTACTCCAGCGAGGTGAAGCCGGCGCCGGCGTCGTCGACCGCGACCAGCGCGCCGCGCGCGATCCACGGGCGCAGCCGCTCGCGCAGCTGGGCGGTGTTCTGCACGGCGTCCTGCTCGGTCAGCTCGATCACGAGCCGCTCCGGCAGCTGGGCGGCCAGCTCGAGCAGCCCGGGGTGCCCGAGCGCGTCGGGCGCGACGTTGATGAACAGCAGCCGGCCGGCGGGCGGCGTGCCCGCCTCGCTGATGGCGGCCCAGCAGGCGACCTCGAGGTCCTGGCGCACGCCGAGCCGCCCGGCGGCGGCGAGCGTCACGTCGGGCGGCAGCGCGACGAGGCCCGATGGCGTGGGGAAGCGGGCGAGTCCCTCGTAGCCGATCGGCTGCAGGTCCGCGAGGCGGACGATCGGCTGGAAGACGGCGCGGATCGCCCCCGGCGCGAGCAGCTCGCGGAAGTCGTCGGCGGCACCCGTCGCCGGCGCATGGGGAGACATGCGATCAGCCATCGCCTCGGGCATCGGCCCCCAGGGGGCGAACTTGAGGCGCTCCGGACGACTGTCCGGCGCGCCCGTGAGCCTACTGCCTGGCGGTGTCGGTGCGGCTGGCGGCGACCACCCGCAGGCCCTGCCCCGGGGACCGGTGGAAGCGCGGCACGCCCTCCATGATCCGGTCGATGTCCTTGCGCTCGAGGACCTCGTTGCGCAGCAGGGCACTCGCGAGCTGGTCGAGCTTGTTGCGGTGGTCGGAGATCAGCTTCATCGCTCCGCGCAGCGCCTCGTCGGTGAGGTGCTGCTGCTCCTCGTCGCGCAGCTGGCGCGTGCGGTCGGAGACCTGCCCGCCCTCCGCGGAGACCTTGCGCGAGGTGATCGAGGTGCCCATCGCGTAGTCGTGGACCATCGAGCGCGAGATCTCGGCGACCCGGTGCAGGTCGTCGGAGGCGCCGGTGGTGATCGAGCCGAACACGAGCTCCTCCGCCGCGCGGCCGCCGAGGAGCACCGACATGTAGTCGATCAGCTCCTCCTTGGTCTTCAGGTAGCGGTCCTCGTCGGGCAGGTTGAGCGTGTAGCCGAGCGCCTTGCCGCGCGGGACGATCGAGATCTTGTGCACGCGGTTGACGCCGGGAAGCAGCTCGGCGCAGAGCGCGTGACCGGCCTCGTGGAAGGCGACCACGCGGCGCTCGTGCTCGGTCAGCGTGCGGCGCGACTGCATGCCGGCGACGACGCGCTCGAGCGCCGAGTCGAAGTCGGCCTGCGCGAGCTTGTCGCGGTGCGCGCGGACGGCGAAGATCGCGGCCTCGTTGCAGAGGTTGGCGAGGTCGGCGCCGGTCAGGCCCGACGTCTGGCGCGCGATCATCTTCAGGTCGACGTCCTCGCCCATCGGCTTGCCGGTGGTGTGCACGCGCACGATCGCCTCGCGGCCGGCCACGTCGGGCGGGGAGACGAAGATCTGGCGGTCGAAGCGGCCCGGGCGCAGCAGCGCGGGGTCGAGCTTGTCGAGCAGGTTCGAGGCCGCGATCACGACCAGGTCGCCGCTGGAGCGGAAGCCGTCCATCTCGACCAGCAGCTGGTTGAGGGTCTGCTCGCGCTCGGAGTTGTTGTCGGATCCGCGCTCGCCGCCGACGGCGTCGATCTCGTCGATGAAGATGATCGCCGGGCGGTTGTCGCGGGCGATCTGGAACAGCCGCCGAATGCGGGCGGCGCCGAGGCCGGCGAACATCTCGACGAACGAGGAGGCCGACTGCGCGTAGAACTTCGCGCCGGACTCCTTCGCGACCGCCTTGGCCAGCAGGGTCTTTCCGGTGCCGGGCGGGCCGTGCAGCATGATGCCCTTCGGGACGCTGGCGCCGAGCGCCTTGAAGCGGGCCGGGTCCTTGAGGAAGTCCACGACCTCCTGCAGCTCCGCCTTGGCCTCGTCGGCGCCGGCGACCTGGGTCCAGTCGACGGCGGAGTCGGAGTCGGGCGTGATCTCCTGCGGCTTCGTCTTCGGCATCAGCTTCGTGGTGCGCCAGAGGAAGAAGACGAGCAGGCCCATGAAGAGGATCGGGGCCCAGGTGATGATCCAGTTCTCGACCTGGAACCACTGCAACGCGAAGACGTACGACATGCCGTCCAGTATCCCCTGCACTCAGAAATGCAGACTGGGGTGAGGACCCCATTCGACGGATGTACGGGTCCGGGCGGATCAGGCGGTGGCGGCCGCCGCGGCGCGTCCGGCGGTCCGCCCGGAGAACAGGCAGCCGCCGAGGAACGTCCCCTCCAGCGCGCGATAGCCGTGCATGCCGCCGCCCCCGAAGCCGGCCACCTCGCCGGCCGCGAAGAGACCGGAAAGCGGTTCGCCGGACGGACGCAGCACGCGGGAGTCGAGGTCCGTGTGCAGACCGCCGAGCGACTTGCGCGTGAGGATGTGCAGCCGCACGGCGACCAGCGGGCCGGCGGCGGGGTCGAGGATCCGGTGCGGCGCGGCGACGCGCGTGACCTTGTCGGCGAAGTACGCGCGGGCGCCGTGGATCGCGGTGACCTGCCCGTCCTTGGCGTACGGGTTGGCGATCTGGCGGTCGCGGGCGACGATCTGCGCCTCGAGCGCGGCGTGGTCGATCAGCTGCTCGCCCGTCAGCGCGTTCATCCGCCGCACCAGCTCGGGCAGCGAGCGCTCGACGACGAAGTCCTCGCCGTTGTCCATGAACGCCTGCACGGGCGAGGGCGGGCCGCTGCCGATCCGCTCCTGCAGCACGGCCTTGACGCTCTTGGACGTCGTGTCGGGGTTCTGCTCGGAGCCCGACAGCGCGAACTCCTTCTCGATGATCTTCTGGGTCACGATGAACCAGGTGTGGTCGTGGCCCGTCTTCATGATGTGCTCGAGCGTGCCGAGCGTGTCGAAGCCCGGGAACAGCGGCACCGGCAGGCGCTCGCCCGTCGCGTCCAGCCACAACGGCGAGGGGCCGGGCAGGATGCGGATGCCGTGCAGCGTCCAGATCGGGTTCCAGTTGCGGATGCCCTCGACGTAGTGCCACATCCGGTCGGGGTTGATGACGTTGCCGCCGGCCGACTCGGTGATCGCGATCATGCGCCCGTCCACGTGGTCGGGGACGCCCGAGATCATCGCCTTGGGCGGATCGCCCAGCCGCT
>DATFQI010000105.1:0-14561 GCA_035264365.1 Solirubrobacteraceae bacterium | reverse complement strand
GTGTTACTCACCCGTTCGCGGCTTTGCCCCAGGGCAAGCCCTGGTTCGTCGCTCCACTTGCATGTGTTAAGCACGCCGCCAGCGTTCGTCCTGAGCCAGGATCAAACTCTCCGTGAAGAACTTCTCAACGTAGAGCTGTCGTTACGTCACTCGAGGGTCGCCCGTACACATGGGGCAGACCGGACGCATCGACGGGGTACTTCGTTACTGCTTGATTTCTGGCTGCCAGCGCATCCCGAAGGACGCGTGGCAGGTCGAACCTGGACGCACACTCCGATCGAGTCCCCGCTCGGAAGCGGGCACCCATCGAGGTGCGCATGCTGTTGAGTTTTCAAAGACCGCCGCGCCTCTGCTCTGGAGGGGACTCCTCCGTGTAAGGCTCCCGGGCCGGCCCAGATGGACCTCCCGTGCGGGCAGCAGAGTCTAGCGCATCCCTTGGGAGTCTCAAACCCCCGTAGGTCACCGTCCTCTGCGGCGGCGCGGAACTGTAGCACGGGCCCCGAGCCGTCCCGCAGCGATCCGCTCAGACGACGCGAAGGCGCCGGAAACGGCGCTTGCCGACCTGCAGCACGCGGCCGTCGAGGTCGGTCGCCGCGAGGTCCAGCACGCCGTCCGCGACCGGCTCGCCGTCGAGCTTGACCGCGCCGGAGGCGAGGTGCCGGCGGGCCTCGGAGCGCGAGCCGCCGAACACCTGGGCGATCAGCTCGGGCAGGTGGACCGCCCCGCGGTCGGCGGGCACCGTCGCCTCCTCGATCTCCTCGGGCAGCTCGCGCGAGACGAAGACGCGGTCGAACGCCGCCTCGGCCTCGGCTGCGGCCGCCTCGCCGTGGAACCTCGTCACGAGCGCGCGCGCGAGGGCGCGCTTGGCGTCGCGCGGGCTCTCGCTCTCCGGCACGGGCGAGCCGAGCAGCAGGTCGTACCACTCGCCCAGCGCGGCGTCGGGGATCGAGAGCGTCTTGCCGTACATGTCGCCCGGCGGCTCGGTGATCCCGATGTGGTTGCCGATCGACTTCGACATCTTCTGGACCCCGTCGGTGCCCACCAGCAACGGGACCGTGAGGATCGACTGCTGCTGCTGGCCGTAGGCGGACTGGATCGCCCGGCCCATCAGCAGGTTGAAGGTCTGGTCGGTGCCGCCGAGCTCGACGTCGGCGCGCACGGCGACGGAGTCGTATCCCTGCAGGACGGGGTACAGGAGCTCGAGCATGGAGATCGGCTCGCCGGCCGCCCACCGCTTGGAGAAGTCGTCGCGCTCGAGGATCTGCGCCACGGTGACGTTGCGCACGAGCCGGAAGAGGTCCTCCATCGCCATGTCCAGCCACTCCGAGTTGAAGCGGACCTCGAGCCGCTCGTCGGTGGCGAGCACCTTGCCCGCCTGTTCCACGTACGTGCGCGCGTGGGCCTCGATCTCCTCGCCGGAGAGCACCGGCCGCGTCACGGACCGCCCGCTCGGGTCCCCCACGCGCGCCGTGTAGTCGCCGATGATCAGCACCACCGTGTGGCCGGCGTCCTGGAACTCGCGCAGCTTCTGGAGCACGACGGTGTGCCCGAGGTGGAGGTCCGCGGCCGTCGGGTCCAAACCGAGCTTGACCCGCAGCGGACGGCCGCCGGCGAGCTTCTGCGCGAGCGCGCCGCGGGGGAGGTCGTCGACGGCGTTGCGCGCGAGGTGCGCCGCCGTTTCGGCGGCCTCCGAGGCCGTTTCTTCCATCCGGACCAATGCTAGTGTCTGGCGCTTCGCGGGCCTGGGCGGGTCCACCACCCAACCATGAGCGAATCCGAGCGCACCTCAGATCCCGCTGCCCTGAAGGGCGAAGGCGCAGCCGACGGCAACGGTGACGGCGGTGCGACGGTCCTGCACCTCCCGCTGCGCCATGCGCGCCGCCGCGGCGGCGGGGACGGCGACGGAGAGGGCGAGGGGCCGGGTGGGACACGGTCTCAGGTACGGATCCGCAAGCTGCGCGTGCTCGCGCTGCTGTTCGGCCTGGGCGCGCTCGCGGCCGTCTCGACGGTCTTCGGGATGATGATGGCGGTCGCCTCCGACCTGCCGCAGATGGAGGACCCGCTGCGCGGCCGCTCCGTGATCCTCGACGCCAACGGCGTGGAGATGGGCGTGCTGACGGGCAATCAGCGCCAGCTGTTCGTCTCGGAGGCGCAGATCGCGCCGGTCATGAAGCAGGCGATCATCGCGATCGAGGACCGCCGCTTCTACACCAACGAGGGCTACGACCTGCGCGGCATCGGGCGCGCCCTCTGGCAGGACGTCGTCAACCAGCGCGTGGTGCAGGGCGGCTCGACGATCACGCAGCAGTTCGTCAAGAACGCGCTCGCCGCCCAGAACGACCGCACGCTGTTCGTGAAGCTGCGCGAGGCCGCGCTGGCCTACCAGCTCACGCGCAAGTGGTCCAAGGAGCGGATCCTGCGCAACTACCTCAACACGATCTACTTCGGCAACGGCGCCTACGGGATCGAGTCCGCGGCCCAGACGTACTTCGGCCGCGACCACCAGGGCTGCGAGCAGGACAAGTCGCGGCCGTGCGCCGCGCAGCTCGAGCTCCACGAGGCAGCGCTGCTGGCCGGCATGGTCGCCTCCCCGAGCGGCTTCGACCCCGTCGCCCACCCCGCCGAGGCGCGCCAGCGCCGCAGCGTCGTCCTCGACCGGATGCGCGACCAGGGCCTGATCGACCAGGTCAGCCACGACGCCGCGGCGGCGGAGAGCCTGCCCACGCGCGCGGACATCGCGCCCCCGCGCGAGGACACGAAGTACCCCTACTTCACCTCGTGGGTCAAGCAGCAGGTCGTCGACAAGCTGGGCGGCGGCCAGGTCGGCGCCCGCCGCGCCTTCACGGGCGGCCTCACCGTGAAGACCACGCTGGACTCCAAGGTCCAGGAGGCGGCCACGACGGCGATCCGCAACTGGCTGCCGTTCTCCTCCGGGCCGCGCGCCTCGATGGTGGCGATCGAGAACAAGACCGGCATGGTGCGGGCGATGGTCGGCGGCGACGACTACGCGCAGTCCTCGTTCAACCTCGCCACCCAGGGCCAGCGCCAGCCCGGCTCCTCCTTCAAGCCCTTCGTGCTCGCCGAGGCGCTGCGCCAAGGGATCTCGCCGGGCTCGACCTGGCAGTCGCGCAAGAAGGTCTTCACGCTCAAGGGGGGCGAGAAGTTCGAGGTCAACAACTACAACGACGCGTATGCCGGGGTCACGACGCTCGCCAACGCCACCACGAACTCGGACAACTCGGTCTACGCCGAGCTCGGGCTCAAGCTCGGGCCGAAGAAGGTCGCCGCCATGGCGCGCCGGCTCGGGGTGCGCACGCACGTCTCCCGCAACGCGGCCAACGCGCTCGGCGGCCTCAAGGAGGGCGTCACGCCGATCGACATGGCGCACGCCTACGAGACGTTCGCCCAGCGGGGGGAGCTGACCTACGGCTCGCTCAGCCCGGGCAATCCGGACGACCGCAAGGTGACGCCGATCCCCGGCCCGGTCGCGATCGAGTCGATCGGCCGCGGGAAGGGCAAGGACTACGAGCCGCTGGAGATCGGCGGCCGCAAGCTCGAGAACCGCAAGCGCACCCGCCGCGTGCTCGCGCCGGCGGTCGCCGACCAGGTCTCGTCGATCCTGCAGACCGTCGTCAAGTCCGGCACCGCCACGCGGGCCTTCGTGCCGGGCGTGACCGTGGCCGGCAAGACGGGCACCACCGAGGGCTACGGCGACGCCTGGTTCGTCGGCTGGACGAAGGAGTACACGGTCGCGATCTGGGTCGGCTATCCGGACAAGTTCAAGCCGATGGAGACCGAGTTCCAGGGCGACCCCGTGGCCGGCGGCACGTACCCCGCGGGCATCTTCAAGACGTTCATAGACGCGCTCGTCGGGCTCAAGAAGGTCAAGAAGGACACCACAGAGACCGAGCCGGCCGTGCCGCCCGGCGCCTCGACCGGCGTCTCCGACGCGCCCAGCACGCCTGACACGGACGGCGCGATCGAGGGCGGCGGCGCCCCGCCGGCGTCGACCCCGGTCCCGCAGCAGCAGGAGGCTCCGGCCGACCCCGCGCCCGAGCAGGAGACGCCCGCCGAGCCGCCGCCCGAGCAGCCGGCCGAGCCGCCGCCCGACCAGCCCGCCGAGCCGGCGCCCGACACCGGCGGGGCCCAGCCCGGCGCCGGCACCGGCTAGCCGGCTCGCCGGCTCGCCGGCTACGCCGCGAGCTTCCGCCGCGGCCGCGGCCGCGAGACGCTGCGCGAGCCCGGCACGCAGAACCGCCACGGGAGGTCGGCCGCCTTGGTGATGCCGATCCGCGTCCCCACGACCGGCTCGACCTCCTCCCAGCCCGGCGGAGGCGGCTCGATCGAGATCGGACCGCCGGCGAGGTCGGACCCGTTGAGGTCGAGCTCGATCGCGAGCGCCTGCGTGAGCTTGCCCGGCCCCGAGCAGAGGTCGTCGACGCGTTCCAGCCCGCGCCGCTCCCGCATCTCCTCGAGCCCCTCGAGCGGCTCGAGCGCCCGGATCAGCACGGCGGCGCCGACGCCCTCGTCCTCGCAGACCGCGTTCAGCAGGGCGTGGATGCCGTAGGAGCGGTAGATGTAGGCACGCCCGGGCGGGCCGAAGAGGATGTGCGTGCGCGGCGTGACGCCGACGTGCGCGTGGCAGGCCGCCTCGGAGTCGTGGTAGGCCTCGGTCTCCACGATCACGCCCGCGGTCGGACCGTGGCGCACGACGCAGCCGAGCATCGCCTCGGCGACCTCGAGGACCGGCCGCTTGTAAAAGGGCGCTCCCAGGGCTCGTGATCGAGCTTTCGCCTGCCAGGCGACCGAGCTCCTTCGTCGCCGGTCGCCTTCGGCGACGTTACTCATGACTGGCCATCGAGCTCGGCGCGCGCGTGGGCGAGCTGCTCGCGCACGCGGGCCAGCGCCGTCCCGCCCTCGGAGACCTTGCTCTCGAGCCACGATCGCTGGGCGAGCACCGCGTAGAACTCGTCGTCGAGCGCGTCGGAGTGCTGCGTGAGCTCGTTCTGCGAGAGGTCGGACAACCGGCGCCCGGACTCGACGGCCGTGCGCACGAGCCCGGCGACGATCCCGTGCGACTGCCGGAACGGGACGCCCCGGCGCACGAGCAGGTCGGCCACGTCGGTGGCGGCGATCATCTCGTCGCTCGCGGCGCCCGAGAGCGCCTCGCGCCGGAAGGTGATCGTCGAGAGCATCCCGCGCGCGGCCTGTAGGCACAGGTCGAGCGTGTCCACCGCGTCGAAGAGGTGCTCCTTGTCCTCCTGCATGTCCTTGTTGTAGGTCAGCGGCAGGCCGTGCATCACGCCGTGCAGTGCGCTCAGGTGCGCGATCACCCGCGGCGCCTTCGCGCGCAGCAGCTCGGCGGCGTCGGGGTTCTTCTTCTGCGGCATGATCGAGGAGCCCGAGGCCCACGCGTCGGAGACCTCGCAGAAGCCGAACTCCTCGCTCGACCACAGCACCAGCTCGGCGCCGAGCCGCGACAGGTGCGTCGCGCAGGTCGAGGCGGCGCTCAGGAAGTCGAGCACAAAGTCGCGATTGGAGACGGCGTCGATCGAGTTCGGGGCGACCGCGGCGAAGCCGAGCTCGCCCGCCAGCAGCCCGCGGTCGGTCTCGAAGTTCACGCCGGCCAGCGCGCCGGCGCCGAGCGGCAGCTCGGTCGTGGAGCCGAGCACGAACTCGAACCGGCGCGCGTCGCGGCGGAACATCCAGAAGTAGGCGAGCAGGTGATGGCTGAGGTAGACCGGCTGGGCCCGCTGGAGGTGCGTGTAGCCGGGCATCGGCCAGTCGAGGTGCGCGTCGGCGAGCTGAACCAGCACGCTCTGGAGCTGCTGCAGGCGCTCGACCGTGGTCAGCGCGTGCGCGCGCGTGAACATCGCCATGTCGGTGGCGACCTGGTCGTTGCGCGAGCGCGCGGTGTGGAGCTTGCCGCCGACCGGGCCGACGATGTCGGTCAGCCGCCGCTCGATCGCCATGTGGATGTCGACGTCGCCCTGCTCGAAGGGGAACTCGCCGTCCTCGAGCTCGACCTCGACGCGCTGCAGGCCCGCCAGCAGCGCGTCGCGGTCGGCGTCGCTGATGATCCCCGTCGCCGCCAGCATCTTCGCGTGCGCGCGCGACTGCTCGACGTCGTAGGGCCCGAGGCGCCAGTCGTAGCCGATCGAGGAGTCCAGCGCGGAGAACACCCGGTCGGGCGGCTGGGAGAAGCGCGACATGGCCCTGAGCCTACGGGAGCGAGTGGCAGGGACCTCCCTCGCAGGTATCCACGATCGTGCCGTCGATGCGCAGGTGCTCGGACTTCTGCAGCTGCGCGGCGGGCGTCTTGCGCGGCGAGCCGTGCGGGTCGGCGCCCGACCGGTTGGGCGTGTTCGTCGTCGGCGCCGGCGGCGTCGCGAAGTTGTCCCAGAGCTCGATCACCGAGCCCGAGTACGGGAACGACGCGATCCGCGGGATCGCATAGAACGGCTCCACGTCGAACGTGCGGCCCGGCTCGACCGGGTTGCTCCGCACCGCGGCGCCGATCGTGCGCGCCTCGACCTCGGCCGTGACCGTGGCCACCTGGTGGTCGCCGTTGGCCGGGTGCAGCAGCACCGTGTGCGGGGGCGTATCGGCGAGCGGGTCGTCCGTCATGTGGTGCGCGTAGCCGTTGGCCTCGCCGCGATCCCACAGCTGCTGGATCAGGGAGAAGATCATCGGCCGTTCGATCTCACGCGGATAGGCGGGATAGAGGATCGCCGCGAACTGGTCGAAGTCGACGGAGCGCTGCAGCAGCGTCGAGTAGTTCATCCCGGGCACGCCGAGCACGGCGCGCCGGAAGTCCGGCGCCACGGCGGTCAGCGCGCCGCCGATGATCCCGCCCTGTGAGTTGCCGTCGTAGAACAGCGCGCGGTCGTCGATCGCGGAGTGGCCGGCGACCTGGAACGCCGGGTCGCCGGCGAGCCCCTGCGGGTGGATCATCAGCCGGCCGAGCAGCAGGAAGTTGAGCATCCCCTGCTGGGCGCGGTCGGGCAGGAGCGCGAAGTTCGACAGGTCGGGCAGGATCACAGCCGCCGTGACCGGCACGTCCTGGTTGGCCATCCCCCACCAGTCGGTCGCGCAGAACACGAAGCCGTGGGTGGCGGCCATCGTGCGCACGTTGTCGGCGCCGACCTCGCTCTGGCTGCCGAACAGGCCGTGGCCGTAGAGCGACGCGCGCCGCGGCCCGTCCTGCGCCGAGCGCGGGATCAGGCACGTGAAGGTCGGCGCCGCGGTGTTGCCGGGGATCGCCGTCGGGGTGTTGGAGTCGAGGTCGGTGTAGAGGAACTTCGAGCCCGGCGGGCAGCCCGGCGCGCTCAGGTAGCAGGGCACGGTGAAGGTGCCGCGCACCGTGCGGATGATCCGCGCGTCGTTGGGCGTGTCCTGGACCTGCGTGATCCGGTAGGTGGGCGCGTTGCCGGCGACGACGCCATCGGCCAGGTCGGTGTCGCCGAGCCGCGCGAACGCGTCGTCGCGGATGCCGAGCATGCGCTCGGAGATCCGCTGCTCGGAGCCGACCGTGAAGTCCCACGCGAGGTAGAGCTCCTTGCGCTTGATGCCGGCCTTGTTGAGCGTCTTGAACAGCTCGTCCATGTGCTCGCGCCGCGGGTCGACGGGCTTGCGCGTGGAGGGGTCCTTGTCGCGGTAGGCGACGAAGGCGGGCTGCGCCTCGATCGGCTGGCCGTCGCGACCGCGCAGGTTGCGCAGGGCGACGATGTAGCGGTGGCCCTCCTCCCAGTTGCGGCCGGGGCGGATGTAGAGGTTGCGGGCGCTGTCGCTGCTCGCGTTGGAGTCGATCTCCGCCCAGATCAGCTGGCGCTCGCCGCTGTCGGCGTCGATCACGACGGCGGGCTGATCGGCGTCGAAGGCGCGCGCCATGTCGGTGATCGGGACGAGCCCGGTGCGCTCGAAGGCGGCCTGGTTGTCCAGGCCCGGGACGTAGGTGTGGATCGGCGAGCCCGGGCTGAAGCCGTCGTTGCGGTCGTACTCGTCGGGCCGGATCGGGACGCCGGCGGCGTTGCGCGGCATGCCGAGCAGCGGCAGGCTCAGCCGCTTGCCGGTCGGCGTCGAGGCGTCCGGCCGGGTGAAGAAGTCGTTGGGCCACGGCTGCAGGCAGACGGCGGGGTCGAGCGGGTCGCAGCCGGCCTGCGGGGGCGACTGGGCTGCGGCGGGCGCAGCGGTGGCGAGCAGCGCGGCAACCATGCCCGCCGCGACGAAGGTCCTTCTCCTCATGCGCGGGAAGCTAGTTCACCGGTCAAGCATGCGCGCCAGCGCCTCGGCGACGCGCGCCACCTGGCCCTCGCTCAGGGCCGGGAAGAACGGCAGCGCCACCGAGCGCTCCGCGATGTCCTCGCAGACCGGGAACTGGCCCGGCCGGTGGCCGAAGCGCTCGCGGTAGAAGCTCATCAGGTGGATCGCGGGCAGGTACGGCTTGGACTGCACGCCGAGCTCGCGCAGCCCGCGGATGACGGTGTCGCGATCGTGGCCGCGCGGCACCTGCACCACGAACACGAACCAGCCGCGCACGTCGCCGCCGGCGTCCTCGCACGGGAGCCCGAGCCCCTCGATCCCCGCGAGCGCCTCGCGGTACCAGCCCGCGGCGCGCGCGCGGTCGGCGAGCATGCCGTCGAGGCGGTCGAGCTGGCAGAGCCCGATCGCGGCTTGGATGTCGGTGATCCGGTAGTTGAAGCCGAGCCGGTCGTGGTCGAGCCAGCCCATGTCGGGCGCGCGGCCCTGGTTGCGCTCGGAGTCCACGCGCGCCTTGTGCTCGGAGCTCGCCAGCGTGAGCATGCCGCCCTCGCCGGTGGTGAGCTGCTTGTTGGCATAGAAGCCGAACGCCGCCGGGTGCCCGCGGCCGCCGACCGGCGTGCCGTCCGCGTGCACCGCGCCCAGGGCCTCGCAGGCGTCCTCGACGATCGGCAGCCCGTGCCCCTCGAGCGCCGGCAGGTCGGCCGGGTAGCCGAAGATGTGCACCGGCAGCAAGGCGGTCGTGCGCTCGGTGATCGCCGCCGCGGCGGCCGCAGGGTCGATGTTCAGCGTGCGCGCGTCGATGTCGGCGAACACCGGCGTGGCGCCCTGGTAGAGGATCGCGTTGGCGGAGGCGACGAACGAGAACGGCGAGGTCACGACCTCGTCGCCCTCCCCCACGCCGATCGCGCGCAGCCCGAGGTGCAGCGCCGCGGTGCCCGAGGAGACCGCGCTCGCGTGCGCGATGCCGAGCCGCTCGGCGAAGCGGCGCTCGAACTCCGGGATGCGCGGCCCGAGCGAGAGCTGGCCGGAGCGCAGCACCTCGATGACCGCCTGCTCCTCCGCCTCGCCCAGCACCGGCTGGGCCATCGGCACCACCTCGCCCGCCGCCGGCTGCGCCGCAGGGGCGCCGTGCAGCGGCGCGCTCACGCGGCGCCCGTGCGCTCGCCGCGGCGGTGGCCCGAGCGGCTCGGCAGCATGCCGGCCTCGAGCGAGTCCACGAGCGCGTCCCAGCTCGCCTCGATCACGTTCTCGTGCACGCCGATAGCGCCCCAGGTGTCGGTGCCGTCAGAGGCGTCGAGCAGCACGCGCGTGACCGCGGCGGTCGCCTTCGCCTCGTCGAGGATGCGCACCTTGTAGTTGACGAGCTTGATGTCGGCGAGGTGCGGATAGGTCTCGGAGATCGCGTCGCGCAGCGCCTGGTCGAGCGCGTGCACGGGGCCGTTTCCCTCGGCGGTGCGCACGAAGCGCTCGCCCTCGACCCAGATCTTGATCGTGGCCTCGGTCATCACGCGGCCGTCCTCGCGCTTCTCGGCGATCACGCGCCAGGACTCCAGCCGGAACAGCGGCACGTAGTCGCCGGCCTCGCGGCGGATCAGCAGGTCCAGCGAGCCGTCGGCGGCCTCGAACTGGAAGCCGCGGTGCTCGAGCTCCTTGACGCGCTCGACGACGCGCGCGGCGTCCGCGGGCGCGAGCGCGCCGCCGGCATGGCCGATCAGCGTGCCCTTGCCCGAGAGCTCGGAGACCAGCACCTCGCGCGCGTTGCCGACCGCGGCGGGGTCGATGTGCTCGAACGTCGCCGGGTCGGCCGCGACACCGGCGATGTGCATGCCGCCCTTGTGGGCGAACGCGTTCTTGCCCACGTAGGGCGCGTTCGGGTCCGGCGTGAGGTTGAGCAGCTCGGCGAGCAGGTGCGAGGCCTCGGTCAGGCCCTCCAGCGCGGGCAGGCAGTCGTGGCCCTGCTTGAGCTGGAGGTTCGGCACGATCGAGGTCAGGTTCGCGTTGCCGCAGCGCTCGCCGTAGCCGTTGAGCGTGCCCTGCACGAGCACCGCGCCCTCGGCGACCGCGGCGAGCGAGTTCGCCACGCCGCACCCGGCGTCGTCGTGGCAGTGGATCCCGAGGGGGATGCCGGTGGCGGCGACCGGGCGCACGGCGTCGGCGACCTCGTGCGGCAGCGAGGCGCCGTTGGTGTCGCACAGCGTCACGTTCTCCGCACCCGCCTCGTAGGCCGCGCGCACGCAGCGCAGCGCGTAGTCGGGGTCCGTGCGCCAGGCGTCGAAGAAGTGCTCGGCGTCGTAGATCACGCGCTTGCCCTCACCGGCCAGGAAGGCGACCGACTCGGCGATCATCCGCAGGTTCTCCTCGGGGTCGACGCGCACGACCTTCTCCAGGTGCAGCGACCACGTCTTGCCGACCAGCGTGCACACGGGCGCGAAGCTCGACGCCAGCAGCCGCAGGGCGGGGTCGTCCTCGGCGCTGCTGTCGCGCCGGCGCGTCATCCCGAACGCGCACACGTCGGCGGCGAAGCGCTCGCCCGCGAGCCGCTCGAAGAGCTCCTCCTCCTTCGGGTTGGAGGCGGGGAAGCCGGCCTCGATGAAGGGGATGCCGAGGTCGTCGAGCAGGTGCGCCACGCGCACCTTCTCCTCGGCGGACAGCGACATCCCCTCACCCTGCATCCCGTCGCGCAGGGTGGTGTCGTAGATCTGGATCCTGCTCACGGTGCGGGTGCCGGAGCGGGCACCACGTCCAGCCAGTGGGCGTAGCGCTCCGCGCGGCCGTGCAGCGCGTCCTCGAACACGTTCTGGACCTCGCGCGTGACCGGGCCCGGGCGGCCGTCGCCGACCGGCTGGTCGTCGAGCTCGCGCAGCGGCGTCAGCTCGGCCGCCGTGCCGGTCATGAAGATCTCGTCGGCCAGGTACAGCTCGCCGCGGGCGATGTCGCGCTCGACGACCTCGTAGCCGAGGTCGCGGGCGATCTCCATCGCGCTGAGGCGGTTGATGCCGCCGAGGATCGAGCTCGTGAAGCCCGGCGTGGCGATCCGGCCGTCCTTGACGACGAACAGGTTCTCGCCGGTGCCCTCGCAGACCATGCCGCGCTGGTCGAGCAGGATGCCCTCCTCGTAGCCGGCCTTGTCGGCCTCGATCTTGGCGAGCACGGAGTTGAGGTACTGGCCTGTCGCCTTGGCGGCCGGGATCAGGCTGTCGGGGCTGATGCGCCGCCAGCTCGAGACCTTGCCGCGGATGCCGTTCTGCTTGCCCTCGTCGCCGAGGTAGGCGCCCCACTCCCAGACCGCGATCGAGACCTCGACCGGGCAGTCGAGCGGGAACAGGCCCATCGGGCCGGCGCCGCGGAAGACGAGCGGCCGGATGTAGCAGGACTTCAGCCCGTTGCGGGTGATCGTCTCGTGCGTCGCGGCGCGGATCTCCTCCTTGGAGTAGGGGATCTCCATGTGGTAGAGCGCGGCCGACTGGAAGAGCCGGTCGAGGTGGTCGTCGTGACGGAAGATCGCAGGCTGGCCGGCCGGGTTCTCATAGGCGCGCACGCCCTCGAAGACGCCCGTGCCGTAGTGCAGCGCGTGGGTGAGTACGTGGACCTTGGCGTCCTCGAACGCGACGAGCTCGCCGTTCATCCAGATCCATTGACTCACGTGAGTTCCTCCAGGACCGCCTCGGTAGCCTCGGCGGTGGTCGCGGTTCCCCCCAGGTCGGTGGTCCTCAGGCCACCTTCGAGGGCTCGGTCTACGGCCGATTCTACGGCAGCGGCGGCGTCCTCCCGGGCGAGTCCGTGGCGCAGCATCATCGCCGCCGACAGGATCATCGCCAGCGGGTTGGCGATCCCCTCGCCGGCGATGTCGGGCGCGGAGCCGTGCACCGGCTCGAAGACGCCGGGCGTGCCCGGGTCGCCGAGCGAGGCGCTCGGCAGCATCCCGATCGAGCCCGTGAGCATCGCGGCCTCGTCGCTGAGGATGTCGCCGAACATGTTCTCGGTGAGGATCACGTCGAAGTGCCGCGGCGAGGCAACGAGCATCATCGCGGCGTTGTCGACGAGCACGTGCTGCAGCTCGATGTTGGGGAAGTCGCGCGCGTGCACGCGGCGCACGACCTCGCGCCACAGCCGCGAGGTCTCGAGCACGTTGGCCTTGTCGACGCTGGTCACGCGTGAGCGCGCGGAGCGGAAGCCGACGTGGGCGATCCGCTCGATCTCGTGCTCGCTGTACTCGCACAGGTCGTGCGCCTTGCCGTTCGCGCGGCCCTTGTCGCCGAAGTAGATGCCGCCGGTCAGCTCGCGCACGACCAGCATGTCGGTGCGCTCGATCACCTCGCGCTTGAGCGGGCTGGCGTCGTAGAGCGCCGGCAGCGGCCGCACCGGGCGCAGGTTGGCGAACAGGCCGAGGCCCTTGCGCAAGGCGAGCAGCCCCTGCTCGGGGCGCGGCGCCGCCGGATCGGTGCTGTCCCACTTCGGACCGCCGACGGCCGCGAGCAGGACGGCGTCCGCGCCCTTACAGGCGGCGAGCACGTCGTCGGTCAGCGCCGTCCCGTGGGCGTCGATGCTCGCGCCGCCGAACTCGTGCTCGGTGTAGTCGAGGTCGGGCGCCACCTGGCCCAGCACCCGCAGGGAGGCGTCGAGCACTTCGGGTCCGATCCCGTCGCCGGGCAGGGTCACGATGTTCGGCATGGCCGCAGCCTAGAGGGCGGTGGTCACCGGGCCGCTGCGCTCGCGCTCGGCCTCGTAGGCCTCGATCGCGTCCGTCTGCTGCAGCGTCAGCGCGATGTCGTCGAGGCCGTTGAGCAGCCGGTGGCGGGTCTCGTCCTCGAGCTCGAACCCGACCGCGCGCCCGCCGAAGCGGACCTCGAGCGCCTCGAGGTCGATCTCGGCCTCGCCGGCCTCCATCAGCGCGCGCACCTCGTCCCCGGGCAGCACGACCGGCAGCAGGCCGATCTTGGTGCAGTTGGAGAAGAAGATGTCCGCGAAGCTCTCGGCGACGACCGCCTTGAAGCCGTAGTCCTCGAGCGCCCACGGGGCGTGCTCGCGCGAGGAGCCGCAGCCGAAGTTCGGGCCCGTCGCGAGGATCGGGTTGGCCGGCAGCTCCCAGCCCGGCTCCTGCTTCCAGTCGTAGAAGAGGAACTCGCCGAAGCCGGTCCGCTCGATCCGCTTGAGGAACTGCTTGGGGATGATCTGGTCCGTGTCGACGTCGGCGCGGTCGAGCACGCTGACGGCGCCCTTCACTTGTTTAACGGGTTCCACGTCAGCTCCAGGTCCGGATATCGACGAAGTGCCCCTCGATCGCCGCCGCCGCGGCCATCTGCGGCGAGACCAGGTGGGTGCGCCCGCCGCGGCCCTGGCGGCCCTCGAAGTTGCGGTTGGAGGTCGATGCGCAGCGCTCGCCGGGCGAGAGGATGTCGGGGTTCATGCCCAGGCACATCGAGCAGCCCGCGCTGCGCCAGTCGAAGCCGGCGGCGCGGAAGACCTCGTCGAGCCCCTCCCGCTCGGCCTGGATCGCGACCTGCTGGGAGCCCGGCACGACCATCGCGTCGACGCTGCTCGCGACCTTGCGGCCCTTGACGACCTCGGCGGCTGCGCGCAGGTCGCCGATCCGCGAGTTCGTGCAGGAGCCGATGAAGACCCGGTCGAGCTTGATCTCGCCGATCGGCGTGCCGGCCTCGAGTCCCATGTACTTCAGCGCGCGCTCGTCGCCGTCGGAGCGCGCCTGCGGGACCGCGCCGGTGACCTGGGCGACCATCGCGGGCGTCGTGCCCCAGGTGACCTGCGGCGACAGCGCGGAGGCGTCGACGACGACCTCCTTGTCGAAACCCGCTCCGTCGTCGGTGCGCAGCTCGCGCCAGCCGGCGACCGCGGGCTCGAGGTCCTTCGGCGCACCGGGGCGGGCCTGCTCCTCGAACCACGCGAACGTCGTGTCGTCTGGAGCGATCATGCCGGCGCGGCCGCCGCCCTCGATCGTCATGTTGCAGATCGTCATCCGGCCCTCCATCGAGAGCCCCTCGATGACCGCGCCGGCGTACTCGACCACATGGCCGGCCGCACCGCCGGTGCCCATCTGGCCGATCGTGCCGAGGATCAGGTCCTTGGCCGTGACGCCGAAGCCGAGCTCGCCCTCGTAGCGGATCACCATCGAGCGCGGCTTGCGCTGCGCGAGCGTCTGCGTGGCGAGCACGTGCTCGACCTCGCTCGTGCCGATGCCGAAGGCGAGCGCGCCGAACGCTCCGTGCGTGGCGGTGTGGGAGTCGCCGCAGACGATCGTCATGCCGGGCTGGGTGACGCCGAGCTCGGGCCCGATCACGTGC
>DATFQI010000104.1:0-2756 GCA_035264365.1 Solirubrobacteraceae bacterium | reverse complement strand
GCCGCTCGCCGCCGAAGCGCAGCTCGATCCCGCGGTGGACCATGCCCTCGCGGTGCAGGCGGTCGGCGACGCCGGTCTCGGTCAGCACGTCGACGGTGCCCTGCTCGAGCACGCCGGCGCGGACGCGGTGCTCGACGTACTCGCGCGAGCGCGCCTCCAGCACGACCGTGTCGATGCCCGCGCGCGCGAGCAGGTGGCCGAGCAGCAGCCCGGCGGGGCCCGCTCCGACGATGCCGACCTGGGTGTCCATCAGCGTGCCACCCGCGCGATCGTAGAGGCGCGCGCGGCCACCACGCCCGGCACGAGCTCGGCGAGCGTGATCGCGATCAGCACGACCAGCGGCGCGGACCAGTCGCCGGCCGCGTCGTGGACGGCCCCGAGCAGCCACGGCCCCGCCGCCGCGACCAGGTAGCCCACGCACAGCGTCATCGCCATCAGCGACGCCACGGTCGGCGCGTCGCCGCCGCGCTGGATCGGGAGCGCCAGCCCGAGGCCGAGCGCGCCGCTCTGCCCGAAGCCGATCAGCATCATCCACAGCGGCGCGAGCCCGGGCAGCGTGAGCACGCCGAGCAGGCCGGCGGAGGGGACGAGCACGATCGCCAGCAGCAGGTGCGTCTGCGTCTCGGTGCGGGCGGCGAGCACCGGGATCACGAACGCGGGTACGAGCCCGCACAGCGCACCGAACGCGAGCAGCCCGCCGGCCGCCTCGCTCGACCAGCCGCCGTCCTCGAGGATCGAGGGGATCCACGACAGCGAGGCGTAGAACGCCATCGACTGCACGCCGAAGAAGCCGCAGACCGCCCACGCCAGGGCGGAGAAGCGCAGCGGCGCGCCGCCGCCGCGCGCCACCGTCGTGCCCGGCTGCCGCGCGGCCGGCCACCAGACCGCCGCGGCCAGGAGCGCGGGCAGCGCCCAGAAGGCCAGCGACCACTCCCAGCCGCCGAGGACGCGCGCGAGCGGCACCGCGAAGCCCGCGGCAAGCACCGACCCGAGCACGAGCGCCATCGAGAACGCGCCGGTCAGCATCCCCGACGCCGCGTGGTAGCGCGTGCGGATCAGAACCGGCAGCAGCGCCTGCGCGAGCGCGATCGCCACCCCGATCGCGAGCCCCGCCACGAACATCGAGGCGGTCGTCCCCAGCCCGCGGATGCCGGTGCCGGCGGCCGTGAGCAGCGCGCACGCCACCAGCGCGCGCTCCATCGGGACGCGCGCGGCGAGCCGCGGCGCGACCGGCGCGAACGCGCCCATGCAGAGCACCGGCAGCGTCGTCAGCACGCCCGCCGCGGCCGCCGACAGGCCGAGGTCGGCGCGCACGTCGTCGACCAGCGGCGGCAGGCCCGCCAGCACCGAGCGCAGGTTGATGGCGAGCAGCACGACGGCCGCGGCGAGCGCCTTCACCCGGCGGACCGCCGCGGGCTGCTCGCGGAGGCGACCCGCAGGTCGGCCTCGATCCGCTCCGCCGTGGCCAGCAGCGGCGGCAGCAGCGTCCGCTTGACGGCGTCGAGCGTGGTGCGGCTGGCGTGGGCGGACAGGTTGACCGCCGCGACGACCTGTCCCGCTCGGTCGCGGATCGGCGCCGCCACCGAGCGCAGGCCCTCCTCGAGCTCCTGGTCGACCATCGCCCAGCCCTGCCGGCGCACGCGCGCGAGCTCGGCACGCAGCTTCGGCTCGGCGGTGATCGTGCGCGCCGAGAGGCGCACCAGCTCGGCGCGCGCGAGGAACGCGTCGAGGCCGTCCGGCTCCAGACCCGCCAGCAGCACGCGGCCCATCGAGGTCGCGTAGGCGGGGAAGCGCGTGCCGACGTTGATCGACACGCGCATGATCCGCGCGGTCGGCACGCGCGCGACGTAGACGATGTCGTCGCCGTCGAGCACGCTGACCGAGGACGACTCGTGGACCTCGGCGACGAGCCGCTCGAGGTGCGGCTCGGCGACCTCCGGCAGTGACAGGCTCGACAGGAACGCGTAGCCGAGCTCGAGCACGCGCGGCGTGAGCTCGAAGTAGCGGCCGTCGCTGCGCACGTAGCCGAGGTCGCCGAGCGTGAGCAGGAAGCGGCGCGTGGCGGCGCGCGTGAGGCCGGTCGCGCGCGCGACCTCCGACAGCGTCAGCGACGGCGTGTCGGCGCCGAACGCGCGGATCACCGCCAGCCCGCGCTGAAGCGACTGCACGTAGTGGGCGGCGCGCCCGCCGTCCAGCTCGGGACGGTCGGCTGCGCTCACCCCTCCTCCAGCACCCGCTGCGCGATCGCGAACGCCGCGTTGGCGGCGGGCACGCCCGCGTAGACCGCGGTGTGCAGCAGCACCTCGGCGATCTCCTCCTGGGTGAGGCCGTTGCGCAGCGCGGCGCGCACGTGCAGCTCGAGCTCGCCCTCCGCGCGCAGCGAGGTCAGCGCCGCGAGCGTGATCATGCTGCGCTGCTTGCGGTCAAGCCCGGGCCGGTTCCAGACCTCGCCCCAGGCGAAGCGCTGGATGAAGTCCTGGAACGGCGCGGTGAACTCGGTCGTGCGCGCCTGCGCGCGGTCGACGTGCTCGTCGCCGAGCACCTCGCGGCGCGTGCGCTCGCCGTCAGAACCCGAAGAAGACGGTCTCATTCTCGCCTTGGAGGTGGATGTCGAAGCGGTAGCCGCCCGGCTCGGCGGCGGCGATCAGCGTCGCACGCCGCGCCGGCTCGAGCGCGGACAGCAGCGGGTCGCCGGCGTTGGCCGCCTGCTCGTCGCCGAAGTAGATCCGCGTCGGCACGCGGTCCAGCAGCCCTCG